>NZ_CABFLM010000069.1 GCF_901873365.1 uncultured Aggregatibacter sp. | reverse complement strand
CGCGTTATTCATTTCGTGCAACAAGTTGCACGCTACGATTTATGATTTCCTGCGTAGCGTGCATCTTGATGCACGACCAAACCAAGCATGGAACGTTATTTAGCCCTTTCTGGCATTCACAATTTCGTGCAACAAGTTGCACGCTACGGTTCTATAAAAAAATGACCGCACTTTATTTTTCATCCAGAATGTCAAGAAACGGCGCATTCACCATTTTTGCCAAATCTTGTGGTGCGAGTTCTACGCTTAATCCGCGTTTGCCGCCGGAGACAAAAATTGTGTCAAAATTGAGGGCGGATTGTTCAATCACGGTGGCGACGCGTTTCTTTTGCCCTAATGGGCTGATGCCGCCCACCAAGTAACCCGTGCTTTTCTGGGCGGCATCTTTGTCTGCCATATCGACTTTTTTCACGCCTAAGGCTTTGGCGGCTTTTTTTAAGCTTAACATATGGCTGGTCGGCAACACGAAACAAGCCAGTTTTTTCTGCTCACTGTTTTCGGCAACCAATAAGGTTTTGAAAGATTGGTCTGGGTTAATACCAAGTTTTTCGGCGGCCTCATCGCCAAAATGGGTATTGTCAGGATCGTGATCGTAGTGATGTAGGGTAAAAGGAACGTTGTGCTTTTTCAGTAAGTCAATTGCCGGCGTCATTGTATTTCCTTGTGATAATTCAGTAGAATGTAGCCTTTTATTTTACTGCGGAGAGAAAAATGAGTACAAGATTAAATGTCGCCCTCGTCGCCGAATTTGATTTATGCGAGAAGTTAGCAGAAGCATTAGAGCAGAGTTGTTTAGAAATTGAAAAGGTATCCGTCGTGGAACTCTTCCCTTTTGCCGAAGAACAAGGCATTCGTTTTAATAATAAAAGCGTGGCACAAATTGCGTTAGATGAAACCGAATGGTCTGATTTTGATTACGTTTTTTTCGCCGGTGAATTAGCGCACGCGACACACATTGCCAAAGCCGCGAGTGCAGGGTGCATGGTCATTGACTTGAACGGCGTATGCGCCACGTTAAATGATGTGCCGGTGATCGTACCAAGTGTTAATAACGAACAGCTGACTTCACTACAACGTAACATTGTTTCGTTGCCTGATCCGCAAGTAACCCAATTCATTTTCTCTGTGTCACAATTAGCACGTGATGCAAACCTATCACAAGTGTTAGTTACGTCATTATTACCGGCTTCCTATATTAACAGTGAAACCGTCTCAAAACTTGCCGGTCAAACGGCGCAGTTATTAAACGGCATTCCGCTTGGCGAAGAACAGCAACGTTTAGCTTTTGATGTGTTTCCATCGACAAAACACGCCGTAAATTTGGCGACGCAAGTGGAAAAAATCTTCCCTCAATTATCAAATGTGATTTTCCATCAAGTGCAAGTACCGGTGTTTTATGGCATGGCGCAAACAGTGACATTGTTATCCGACTATGAATT
This sequence comes from uncultured Aggregatibacter sp., assembly GCF_901873365.1. Lineage (GTDB taxonomy): Bacteria > Pseudomonadota > Gammaproteobacteria > Enterobacterales > Pasteurellaceae > Aggregatibacter. The sequence continues at coordinate 14,338 of NZ_CABFLM010000069.1, read as the reverse complement.
GGATATGCAATCACAAATCAGCGCATGGCAAGACAATGCGTTGGTGGATTTCAATGAAACCCAGTTATTCACACCGGTAACCAACGGCGAAGCAGAAGCCGGGGAAGCCGCCAAGTTACATATCGGCGGGCTTACAGCAGTGGAAAATGGCGTTCAATTCTGGCTAGTGGCAGACGAACAACGCTTTGATATTGCCTTATTAGGCGTGAAATTAGCTGAATTGGTGTATCAAAAAGGGTATTGATTGAAATTAAGTGCGGTTGTTTTTTCGCGCGTTTGAAATCTCTTCGCCGGTGATAAAGTGGTTTAGTCTATCAACCACTTTATTTTTTAAGTAATGTTATCGTTCAACTAAAACACCATGGCTTCCGAATGCAAATTAATGCCATTGGATGAGCCGACCTTTGCTTTGGATTTAGCGAATCAAAATACTGTGTTATCGTTATTGCAACAGTGGATGAAAGAACATAGATTAACCGTCGTCATATTAACAACGCATCAACTGAATCATGTGGTTGCCGTGGCGAATAAAGTTTTGTTAATGAATAAGCAAAACCTGTTATTTGGTCAAACTGATGATGTGTTGACGGCAGAGAATTTGACACAGTGATTTCATTTACCCATGCTGATGCAGGAAGCACACTATCAAAACCATGAATTTACGCATTTTGTCCCTGTGTACAACAGCGTATTAAGTGGCTTTCATAGGATCAAAAAATGTTGAATTTAACGATTTTTAGCGCAGGCAGTTTTCGTCATGTTTTAAATGAGCTCGTGACGATTTTTAAGCAGAAAAACCCGGTGGAAGTTCATTTACATTTGGCGCCGGCGGGATTGTTGCGACAACGCCTGGAAGCTGATGAATACTGTGATATTTTTATTAGTGCTAATTTGCAAAATATCAACATCCTATCTGCCACGAAATGTATTTATAACCAGCAAATCCTCGCCTTTAATCAACTGATTCTTACCACCTTAAATACCGAACATTATCAACACCGCGATACATTAGATATTTTGTTTGATGAATCCTTGCGTTTGGCAACCTCCACGCCTATTGCGGATCCTTGCGGGGATTACACTTGGCACCTGTTTGAACTGTTAGAACAAGCCTATCCCGTTTCCGGTAGTTTATTAAAACAGCGTGCTATGCCGTTGGTCGGCGGTGAAAATAGTGCCGTGGTTATTCCGCAAGGTGAAATTGCCTCTAAGTATATTTTGCAAAACAATCATGCGGATATGATGATTGGTTACGCCAATTATATGTACAAATTAGCAAATGAAAATCTGCGTTTTCATCCTTTCCCACCTGAATTTAATATCAAGGCGACCTATTCTGCTGCGCAACTGAGTGAGAATGTGATTACCCGTTTATTTTTCCAGTTCTTAATGTCCGATACGGCAAAACGCATTATGTATCAACATGGCTTTTTGGCAGAATAAAAATATTATGGAAATCACGTATTAATCAGCGATGTGATTGATTCGCCTCATACGCCGTGAGCAAACCCTTCTCAAAATTCTCTTGTTTTGACCGCACTTTTCTTTTATTTCCAAGCAAATTAAGCCCATCTTCATTTTTTCGGTATAATGTCTTCCATTATTGACGTCATATATTAAGAAGACGAGTATGCTAAATCATCTGCAAAAAGAATTAAACGAGCTGGTTAATCGCGGTTTGGATCGGACCTTACGCATTGCTGTGACGGGGTTGAGTAGAAGTGGAAAAACCGCGTTTATTACCAGCTTAATGAATCAAATGTTACACATTAATCGAGTGGATAACGGGCATTTGCCACTCTTTGATGCTGCCCGCCAACACCGAATTCTAGCGGTACAACGCGTGCCTCAATTAGATTTATCGATCCCGCGCTTTGATTACGAAGGAAATCTGAATGCCTTGTCTCAAGACCCACCGATGTGGCCGCAATCTACCCGTGGCGTGAGTGAAACTCGCTTGGCAATTCGTTATCAACGAAGTGATGGTTTGTTGCGTCATTTGAAAGAAAAAGGCACGTTATATTTAGATATTTTTGATTATCCCGGAGAATGGTTGTTGGATTTGCCCTTATTGGATTTAGGGTTTGAAGAATGGTCGTTGGAATTACAACGACAACTTAACGGCACACACGCAGCGTTGGCGCAGTCTTGGTTAACGAAAGTGGCCAAAATTCAGCTGACTGATACCGCAGATGAAGACATTTTGGCGCAACTTGCCAAAGATTATACCGATTATTTGTGGCAATGTAAGAAACAAGGGTTGCATTTTATTCAGCCGGGACGCTTTGTGTTACCCGGTGAGCTTGAAGGTGCGCCAGCCTTGCAATTCTTCCCATTATTGCATTTGAGTGCGTCACAATGGCAACAGCTAAAGCGTGAGGCGAAAAGTGAAAGTTATTTTGCTGTGTTAACTAAACGCTATGAGTATTATCGTCAGCATATTGTGAAAGGGTTTTACGAAAATTATTTTGAGACCTTTGATCGACAAGTCATTTTGGCGGATTGCTTAACACCGTTAAATCATAGCCGACAAGCTTTTAGCGACATGCAACAGGCGCTACATCAGCTCTTTCGCAATTTTCATTATGGCAAACGGCATCTTTTAAATCGTCTTTTTTCGCCGAAAATTGATAAATTGATGTTTATTGCCACCAAGGCGGATCATATCACCACCGACCAGCTGCCGAATTTAATCGGTTTGATGCGTCAGTTGGTGCAAGAAGGCGGGCGTTATGTCGAATTTGCCGATATTGTGACGGATTACACCGCGATTGCGTCTATTCGTGCAACACAGCAAGTGGTGGTGAATCAAAACAGTCAATCATTTAAAGCGTTGCAAGGCATTCGTTGTTCTGATAAGCAGAAAGTGACGCTTTATCCGGGCAGCGTGCCGGGACGATTGCCGAGTGCCGATTTTTGGCAAAATCAAAAATTTGAATTCGACCAATTTGAACCGCGCCGTTTAGAACAAGGCGAAAATATACCGCACTTGCGAATGGATGCGGTGTTGCAATTTTTGTTGGGCGATAAATTGTAGGAGGCAGGTCGTGGAGAAAAAAGTGTTTACACAAAATGAAAGCGATATGAATGAGGAGCTTAATGTGCAATCGGCATTTATTGCCAAACAGGAATTTCACGAAGCGCAGGCAGTACCTGACACAGAGGAGGCGAATGGGATTTTTGAAGGCGAATTGTTAGAACAACAATTTGAGCAGAGTCTGCAACCGAAACCGCGTTGGTGGAAAAAAATATTAGGTGGCGTGAGTCTCTTATTTTTTGTCGCCTCTGTGGCGCAATCGGTACAATGGCTGGTGGATGCCTGGCAACAAAATCAATGGATTTATTTTGCCTTTTCCTTGGTCGCTTGTGCCGTCATTTTACTCGGCATCTCGGCGATTGTCAGCGAATGGCGACGTTTGGCGAAATTACGTCATCGGGCAGAAATTCAAACACAAAGCCAACAGTTGCTGAAAAGTGCGGTCAATTTTAAAGATGTTTTTTCATCTGCCGAACATCAACAGGCGGTCAGCTTATGCCAAGACGTGAGCAAATTAGTTCATATTGATAGGCAAAACCCTGATTTTATGCAATGGCAAAAACAAATTCATGAAGCCTATTCCGCCCATGAGATTTTGCATTTATTTAGTCAAAATGTGCTACAGCCTGTGGATAAACAAGCCAAAAAATTGATCACCAAAGCCTCGACAGAATCGGCGGCGTTGGTGGCAATTAGTCCGTTGGCGTTGGTGGATATTTTCTTCATCGCATGGCGCAATATTCGTTTAATTAATCAAATTGCACGGATTTATGGCATTGAGTTGGGCTATTTTAGTCGCATTCGCTTATTGCGCATGGTCTTGGTGAATATGGCGTTTGCTGGGGCAACGGAATTGATTCAGGATTTGGGTGTGAATTGGTTATCACAAGATCTGACGGCGAAATTGTCAGCGCGTGCCGCACAAGGGATTGGCGTGGGCATATTGACCGCGCGTTTAGGTATTAAAGCTATGGAATTTTGCCGCCCGCTGGCGTTTCAATCCGGTGAGAAGCCGCGGTTATCACAATTGCATAAAGAATTGCTCAGTCATTTAAGTAGCACAGTCTTAGAGCAAGTTAAATTTAAGCAAAAAGAGAACGTGTAAACCATTGCCTAAGCTGTCAATAAATCTTGCCAAAGGCGTTGGCGATTTTTCTTCATCAGGTTATTATTAGGCCGTTTTTCAACTTCCGAGACGTATATGACAACTTCAAAAAATACCGATCCTTTTGCACAAATTGTCAGCCAAAATCCACGAATGCAAGAGGTGATTGAGAAAGCGAAAAAGTTTGCTTTGCTGGATGCTCCTTTGCTCATTCAAGGCGAAACCGGTACGGGCAAAGAGGTGATCGCAAAGGCGTGTCATGATTTTAGTGAACGACGTGATCATACTTTTTTGGCAGTGAATTGCGCTGGCATTCCGGGGGAAGATGCAGAAACGGAAATGTTTGGGCGGCGCAATAAAGACGGTGAGTTTATCGGTTTTTTTGAATATGCCGATGGCGGTACGGTATTGTTGGATGGCGTAGAGGAATTGCCGTTGACCTTGCAGGCGAAGTTGTTGCGTTTTTTGAGTGATGGCACGTTTCGTCGTGTGGGTGAGGAAGAGGAACATTATGCGAATGTTCGTGTGATTTGTACGGCGCAACAGCCGTTACAACATTATGTCGAACAAGGCAAAATGCGCAATGATTTGTTTCATCGGTTGAATGTGTTGAGTTTAACGTTGCCTTTGCTGCGTGAGCGTCAGGAAGATATTGCGCTGTTAAGCCATCAGTTCATTCAAGAAATTAGTGAAAAACTCGGCATTTTTCCACCGCACTTAGATGAGCATCTCTTGCGATATTTACAAGACTATCCTTGGCCGGGCAATCTTCGTGAGCTTTATAATGCCTTATATCGTGCCTGTTCTTTATGCCAAAACAACCGGTTGAAGATTGAGGATTTAGGATTAGCGCCACAAAATTCCCATGGGCAGGAGACAGCGTCGTTTATTGATGAATTTATCACAGAAGGCAGTACGTTGGATGAGATGGTTGGGCGTTTTGAGGCGGCGGTACTTCATAAATTTTATGCAAAATATCCCAGTTCCAGAAAACTGGCCACTCGTTTGGGGGTATCTCATACGGCAATTGCCAATAAATTACGTCAATACGGTATTGGAAAATCGTAATTGTTTGGCTGAGGTAGTGAATGGCGCGATCTAACATGAGAGGTGGAGATTGGCGAAAGGGTGAAAGAAAAAATGCGGTGAACACGTTAAGAATTCGCCGCATTTTTAGTTTAAGTTAACACAGTCTGATGCCGTTTAATGCAGTTCTATACTATTTAATTATTCTGCTGGCGCATCCGTGTTGGTTTCTACAGAAGAAGGCGATTGTTGGCTTGGTTGCTGTGGTGCGGTGTTATGATGTCCTACCGTCCGTGCCGGCACAACAGTTGAAATTGCGTGTTTATAAACCATTTGATTTACCGTGTTTTTCAACAAAATCACGAATTGGTCAAACGATTCGATTTGCCCTTGTAATTTAATGCCGTTGACTAAATAAATTGAAACAGGAATACGTTCACGACGTAATGCATTCAAGTAAGGATCTTGTAGAGATTGTCCTTTTGCCATTTTTCTTTCCTTCTTTTTGTAAAAAATGATGAATTAAAACAATACAGCAAGCTGTATGCCTCCGTGAATCAATATAGCAACAATTATATTGAAAGTCACTAGGCGCAATCTGTGTTTTACGCTTTCGTTGAAACCGATGCTAATACTTTTTCAAGGGCTTGAGCCGGTTGCAAACTATCCAACCATTGAATCGGTGATGTCCAACCACGTAGCCAAGTGATCTGGCGTTTTGCTAATTGGCGGGTGGCGCAGATACCACGAAAAACCATCTCATCGTGGTCATAATCACCGCGTAAATATTCCCACATTTGGCGATAACCCACACAGCGAATAGACGGCAGGTTCTCGTTTAAGTCGGGACGACGGTACAATTTTTCGACCTCTTGCTGAAAACCAAGTTCAATCATTTTGTGAAAACGTTGCTCAATTCGAAGATGTAAGACCTCTCGTTGTTCCGGTGCAATCGCAAATTGCAGAATGTTATACGGCAAGGCCTCGCCTTTTTGTGCCGTTAATTCCGTTAAGGTCTTACCAGTTAAATAAAAGACTTCTAATGCGCGGTTAATCCGCTGCGAGTCATTCGGGTTAATGCGTTGTGCTGAAATCGGATCGATTTTACTGAGTTCTTGATGTAATCCCCCCCAACCGATAAGTGCTGCTTTTGCCTCAATTTCCGACCGCACTTTTTCATCTGCAGAGGGCAGGGGTGACAGACCTTCCAATAAGGCTTTGTAATACAACATTGTGCCGCCCACCAATAAGGGGATTTTGCCTTGTGCGCTAATCTCTTGCATTTCGCGTAAAGCATCTGTGCGGAAATTTGCCGCCGAATAGCTTTCTGCCGGATCGCAAATATCAATTAAACGATGAGGTGCCAGTGCCAGTTCGGCTTTTGAGGGTTTCGCCGTGCCAATATCCATGCCGCGATAAATCAGGGCAGAATCGACGCTGATAACTTCCACAGGCAATTGTTGGCGCAACTGGATCGCCAAATCCGTTTTACCGGAGGCGGTTGGCCCCATTAAAAAAATCGCTAAAGGTTTGTGTTCTAAATGCTGCATAGTTAGCGGGTTAATTGAGTTAAATAAGGCTGCCAGTCAATTTCGACGAGTAAATCTAACAGGCGAATTTGCTTCTGTTTCGCGAGTAACTGTTCGGTTTCGGTGAGCAAATTTACCGCATCGGCAAGCACGGTGATTGGCGGAGAGGCTAAAGGTGCCAAAAGTGCGGTCAAAAATTCAGGTAAATTTTCGAAAGATTGATTTAATAGTGACACAATCATGTGTTGTAAGTTTTGTTGACGCAAATGTGCCGATACTTTTTGTAACGTGATTTTATGTTGTGCCGCTTCTTCCATAAAAACAAAGCCGATTTGCTCGAAAAAGGCTTTTTGTTGACCCCATGCCTGCCATTGCGCATCTGATAAACGGAAAATAATTGGAATTAACAATGGTTGAGAGGTTGGCACCAAAGTTAAATTCAGCGTTTGTTTGAGTTGTTGCAACCGCGCAAGCGAGAGCAAGTAAAAACGTTGTTCTTGCTGTAACAACAAGGCTTCATGTTGAATTAATGCAAGGGCGTGCAAGAAATTGGTATGCGGTTTTTTAACTTCCGTTACGCTGGTTTGCATGGTTGTCGAAGAATCTGACCACAACGCTTGATGCGCTTTTAATACGCTTGGTGTAATTGATTCGCGCGGAGGCGTTTCGCCATAAAAGTGCGGTGGATTTTGTCGCTGTTTTGGCGGCTCGTGATATCTATTTTCCGAGTAAGCATTGGCAGAATGATTCGTAGGTTGTGCAAATATATTTAGCCCCGCTGCCGAACGATTGGGTTTTGTCTGTGTGGAAACTTCCCATGCACCTGCGGGTTCTTCCACGCCATATTCTGTTGAAGGCGTATTCAACGGCATTGGCTCGGAGGCCAACGCATGGGTGATACCTTGGGTGATGAAATCATGTACCAAACGAGATTGCTGGAAACGCACTTCATGCTTAGTAGGATGGACGTTCACATCAACATCGTTGGGATTGAGATCAATAAACAGCACAAAAGCAGGGTACTGCTCGTTGGTTAAATAGTCGGCATAGGCTTGTCGAATGGCGTGGGTAATGATTTTATCGCGCACCATTCGCCCATTCACATAACAATAATTGAAGTCATTTTGCGGACGATGAAAGTGGGGCGTAGCGACCCAACCGGACAAATGCAGATCATCGTGTTTCCAATCAATTTGCAACGCATTCTGAATAAAATCATCGCCACAAATCGCCGCAACTCGTTTTAATTTTTGTTCATTCGTAACCGCACTTTTGTATTGGCGTAATACTTTGCCATTATGTGTGAGGGTAAAACTGATATTAAATTTGGCTAATGCAATACGGCGAATGACTTCATCAATATGAGAAAATTCGGTTTTCTCGGAACGTAAAAATTTGCGACGGGCGGGCGTGTTAAAAAATAAATTTGCCACTTCAACTGTCGTTCCCACCGGATGGGATGCGGGTTGAATGGTGGTTTCCATGTCACGTCCTTGGGCATAGACCTGCCAAGCTTCGTTTTGCTCTGCAGTACGAGAGGTGAGGGTTAAACGAGAAACGGAACTGATGCTGGCAAGGGCTTCGCCGCGGAATCCCAAACTTAAAATGGCTTCCAAATCGGCAAGATCGGCGATTTTACTGGTGGCGTGACGAGCAAGTGCTAAAGCCAATTCTTCCTTGGCAATGCCAATACCGTTGTCGCGAATCCGAATAAGGCTTGCGCCCCCATTTTCAATATCAATTTGAATTTTATCGGCACCGGCATCCAAGCTGTTTTCCACCAATTCTTTTACTACCGAAGCTGGGCGTTCGACCACTTCTCCGGCAGCAATTTGGTTGGCTAATTGTGGCGATAAAATACGTATGGTCATTATTTCTTCCCTGGATTATCGTCAAGCAGTTGGATTTTTTGTCCGCTGAATACTTTGCCGTCTTTTAATTTCGGGTTTAATTTCAACAGTTTATTCGGTGAAACTTTATATTCACGCGCGATGGAGTAAAGGGTTTCATCTTGCTTGACAATATGAAATTTCGGCATGGCTTTTTTCACATCCGACGGGTTGTTTTCGGACGTTTTAGTGACTTTATCAACAGCCGCACGTGAATTTTTTACGTCTTTCCCTTGTGCGCCTTTATTCATTGATTCTGTTTTATTTGTCTGTGCTTTTTTATTCTCGGCTTCCGGTTTTGCGGTTGCCGGAATTTTAAGGGTTTCGCCCACCAAGAGTTCTTTCCGCGTTAATTGATTTAACGCCAAAATCGCTTTAGCGGAGACGTGATATTTTTCGGCAAGCTTACTCAATGCCTCCCCATCCTTAACTTTATGACGAATGCCACTATCTCGAATGTCCGGTGCGTTAATGTCAGCGGTTTTGTTTTCAAGTGCGGTGGATTTTTCTGATGTTTTTTCCTTGCTCTCCTCAATGATTCTCGGTTCATTTCTGAAGTGCTTACGACGATATTCCACTAAACCGTTATAAATCGCTTTGGCAATTTGCTTGCGATAGGCGGAGGTGCTGAGCTTGAGTTCTTCTTCTGAATTCGATAAAAAACCGGTTTCCACCAAGATAGACGGAATGTCCGGTGAACGTAAAACGCCAAGGCTGGCATGGCGTGGTGTTGCTCGATTTAGCGAGGCGATCTGGGAAAAATGGCGCAAAACAATGCTACCTAATTCATAGCCGACACGCTGACTGTGGCCAAATTGCAGATCCAACACCGTTTGATCTAAATATTTTTCATTATGCGAAGCCAATACGCGACCAGCACCGCCTAATAATTCTGAGCGTTTTTCATGATCTTCCAACCATTGTCCCATTTCATCGTTGGCGCGACGATTCGACAACACCCACACGGAAGCGCCTCGTAAATTGGAGGCTTCGGAAGAGTCGGCGTGAATTGACACCAAATAATTGGCTTTGTATTTTCGTGCGATTTCCGAACGTTCCGGCACCGAAATATAGTAATCACCGTTGCGGGTTAATACTGCACGGAATGAGGGATCTTTATCCAACAAGGCTTTGAGTTCCTTGGCGATAGATAGCGTGACATTTTTTTCATAAATTTTGAGGTTACGCCCGATAGCACCGGGATCTTTGCCACCATGACCGGGATCGATAGCAATCGTCCAAGTATTAGCTGAGGCGAGTGTCGCCCAAAAAAGAAGACCGTATATCAGAATAAATCTCATCATATTTGTGATTTTCATGTGCGATAACATTGCTAAGTAAGTTGTTGGATGATTTGTTGCCCCATTGTAGATTGGGCGACTAATTCGATATTTCGTGCATTTTCTGCATAACCAATATTAACCAGCAAATCCGGTGGAGACAGAAGATCTGCCCCTTTTTCTGCCCATTCAATTAAGCAAATCGTGTTGTCTGCGAAGTAATCACGAATGCCCATAAATTCCAATTCTTCCGAATCAGCCAAGCGATACAAATCGAAGTGGTAAATGATTTTCTCGCCGATGGCATATTCCTCCACTAACGTATAGGTCGGGCTTTTTACATTGCCCGAATAACCTAATCCTTGAATCATGCCACGGCTTAAGGTAGTTTTACCTGCGCCAAGATCGCCGTTTAAATAAAGCGTAACGTTTTGCTGACTCGGAAGTCGGCAGATGGCGTTGATAAGCTGCTTGCCAAAAGCACACATCGCATTTTCATGAGGAATATATTGCGTAAATCTTTCTGTCATGGCGGTATTTACTGGGAAAAAATAGAGCTAGATTGTACCGCACTTTCACTGATTTATGTAGTTTTCTGGCGGCAAGTGAATGATTTTTCTTTGGTTTGTTGCAATAAACCTATCATGCCACGTATTGAAAGGAAGGTGCATCAATAAAAGTGCGGTTGTTTTTTTTAATGAATTGAAGAGAAAGAAAAAAGCACGCTTGGGAATCGCGTGCTTTTTTATTTGAAATGAATAAAAGTGCGGTGCTTTTTCACCGTGTTTTTAAGCTACATCATGGCACCCACATATTTCAGCATTACCCCAGCGGCGATAGCGGAACCAATCACACCGGCAACGTTCGGCCCCATGGCATGCATGAGTAGGAAGTTTTGGTTATCTGCTTCCAGTCCGATTTTGTTGGAAACCCTTGCTGCCATTGGTACGGCAGACACACCGGCAGAACCGATGAGTGGGTTAATTTTATTTTTGCTGAATTTGTTCATCAATTTCGCCATTAATACACCGCTGCCGGTACCGATCCCGAAGGCAATCACACCAAGAATCAAAATACCCAAGGTTTGCGGTTGTAGGAATTTATCAGCGATGAGTTTAGAACCCACAGACAAACCAAGCACGATGGTGACGATGTTAATCAAGGCGTTTTGCGTGGTGTCGCTTAAACGTTCTACCACACCGCTGACGCGCATGAGGTTACCGAAACAGAACATTCCAAGCAATGGGGCAGCATCCGGTAAAAGTAAACCAACGAGCAACAGCAAAATCACCGGGAACAAGACCTTTTCACGATTACTCACATGGCGCATTTGCGTCATACGGATCTTGCGTTCTTCTTCTGTAGTTAAGGCTTTCATGATCGGTGGCTGAATCAATGGCACTAACGCCATGTAGGAATAAGCCGCCACAGCAATGGCACCAAGCAATTCCGGCGCGAGTTTACTGGTGAGGTAAATCGCGGTCGGGCCGTCCGCACCACCGATAATACCGATGGAGGCCGCTTGCGGGAGCGTGAATTCGATAATGCCGAAATAGTTCAATGCCAATGCACCGAGTACGGTGGCGAAAATACCGAACTGTGCCGCTGCACCAAGCAGTAACGTTTTCGGATTTGCCAATAACGGACCGAAGTCTGTCATCGCGCCTACGCCCATGAAAATCACTAACGGCGCAATGCCATAACCGATAGCCACTTTATAGAATAACGCCAAGATCCCGGCGCTGTATCCCATGTCCATTGACAAGGCTTCCAGTTGATTTACGGTAGAGCCGGAAGCCGTGGCGAGGGCGTTTTTAATCAGTGCCGGATCAGCGGAGACACCTAATTTCGCGGCAATTACGGCAATTTGCTCCGGTGAGCCGAGATGAAGTAAATTCTCTAATGCGGTCATGGCAAGACCGGCTTCGGGAATGTTTGATAACAATCCACCAAAGCCGATAGGCAATAATAGTAATGGCTCAAACTTGCGTGCGATGGCAAGCCACAACAGGAGCAAGCTGATAACGATCATCACCGCTTGACCCCATTGCAAATGGAACAGTCCCATACCCTGAATTAATGCAATAATGCTATCCATAGGTAACTCCTTAGACGAGGTTCATAACGGTATCACCCACCGCGACGGCATCGCCGGCTTTGACACAAATACCACGCACGGTACCGGCTTGTGCCGCTTTGACTTCGGTTTCCATTTTCATGGCTTCAAGAATGAATAACACATCACCTGCCGCGACAGTTTGACCTTCTGTTGCCACGACTTTCCAAATGTTACCCGCCATTGGCGCCGTTACCGGTGTGCCACCACTGGTTGGCGCAGCTTGTGGAGTTGTTGTGGCTACGTGTGAAATGTCGCCGCCTTCACTGACTTTCACCACAAAGGCTTTGCCTTCCAATTCCACAGTATAAACGGCGGAGCCGGAGGCTGCAGGCGCTGCTTTAGAAACAGGTTTATTTTCCACCGCACTTTCATTGCCGGTTGGTGCCGGTTCAAAGGCTGCAGGGTTGTTGCGGTTTTCTAAGAACTTCCAAGCGATTTGAGGGAAGAGCGCCACGATTAAAGCATCGTCCACCGCGTTGTCTGCTAATTTTATCCCTTTCGCTTTGGCTTGTTCGGCAACTTCCGCTTCAATTTTCGCCATTTCAGGGGCAATGTGATCAGCCGGACGGTCAGTTACCGGAGCGGCACCTTCTAATACGCGAGCTTGTAATTTGCTATCTACCGGTGCAGGCGTTTTACCGTATTCACCTTTTAAAATACCTGCGGTTTCTTTCGCGATGGTTTTATAGCGTTCGCCTGTCAGCACGTTAATAACAGATTGTGTGCCGACAATTTGAGAGGTTGGGGTAACAAGTGGAATGTAACCTAAATCTTTGCGTACGCGTGGGATTTCTTCCAAAACCAAATCCAATTTGTCGGAGGCATTTTGTTGTTTTAATTGATTTTCTAAGTTGGTAAGCATGCCGCCCGGCACTTGAGCCACTAAAATACGGCTATCTACGCCACGTAGCTGACCTTCAAATTTGGCATATTTTTTACGCACATTACGGAAATAAGCAGCGATTTTTTCCAAACGCGGAATATCCAAACCTGTGTCATATTCAGTGCCTTGTAAGGTTGCCACCATGGATTCTGTTGCCGGGTGGCCGTAGGTGCCGGACATGGAAGAAATTGCGGTATCAATACCATCTACGCCTGCTTCAACGGCTTTTAACAGCGCCATTTCTGCCATACCGGTAGTGGAGTGGCAGTGTAAATGCAATTCGACATCGAAACGTTTTTTGATTTCGCGCACTAAGTCTGCCGCCGCCATCGGATTCAAAATACCGGACATGTCTTTGATGACTAAGCTGTCGATACCGATTTCCAATAATTGTTCGGTGGTATCAAGCCAAGTTTGCATGGTGTGTACCGGGCTGGTGGTGTAACTTAATGTCCCTTGTGCATGAGCACCAAATTTACGCACGGCTTGCAACGCCGCTTTCATATTACGTGGATCGTTAAGCGCATCAAATACGCGGAACACGTCCATACCGTTTGCTACGCAACGTTCGACGAAACGTTCTACCACGTCGTCGGCATAGTGGCGATAACCTAAGAGGTTTTGACCACGTAACAGCATTTGTAACGGGGTTTTCGGACAGGCTTTTTTCAATTCACGCAAACGTACCCAAGGATCCTCCCCTAAAAAACGAATACAACTGTCAAATGTTGCACCACCCCAAGCTTCTAACGACCAATAACCGATATTGTCTAATTCTTGCGCGATCGGCAACATATCATCGAGACGTAAACGGGTCGCGAAAAGCGATTGGTGGGCATCACGAAGCACCAGTTCGGTCATTTTAATTTTTTTAGTCATAGTAAAATCCTTATTATTTGAACTGTTGGGTACGGCGATGGTGCGCGATAGCCGCTGCAATTACAGGGCGCAAACGCTCAAAATCATCAATAGGTGCCGCAGAAAGTGCGGTGGTATTTGAAGGCGTTTTGGGTGAGGGGAGAGGTTCGGGAAAAAAGCGGTTGATAAGTTTAGACATGAGTCCAATTGCCCAAATTAAAATGAGCAAAAAGACCAATACAAAGCCCATCCCTGAGAACATCAGATTAATTCCTTCACCGAAAAGTTCTGCTGAAGTCATTCGTCATATCCTTATATTTAATATGGGATTTTTATTTTATCTGAATTGTTTTAACAAAACTGTGATTGAGATCATAAATTAGAGACTTGAAGAAAGGTGGAATTTTATGTGTTTTTCAAGTGGGAGAGAGAGGATAATGCGGTTAGAGCAAATTTAAAGGAATGATAATGGTGCGCATTAAAGTATTTTAATTTAGGAAAAATTGCCTTGAGTAATAGATTCAGAACGAGTGAATTTGGTGGGTCGTGAAGGATTCGAACCTTCGACCAACGGATTAAAAGTCCGCTGCTCTACCGACTGAGCTAACGACC
>NZ_CABFLM010000068.1 GCF_901873365.1 uncultured Aggregatibacter sp. | reverse complement strand
CCACAGCCACAGCCACAGCCACAGCCACAGCCACAGCCACAGCCACAGCCACAGCCACAGCCACAGCCACAGCCACAGCCAAATATTACACCATCCTTACCTGCGACCGCACAACTACTTGAGAGCGCAAACGCACAAGTGTCTCTTCGCCAAGCGGAATTACTGACGGTCGAAAATGAATTAAACGGCATTCACCAACGTTTAGGTGAAATCAGAACCGGTGCGAAAGGCAATATTTGGGTGAGAAACGTCAATTCACATCAAAAACTCACCGCACTTTCGACGGGTGAAAGTCAAACTTCCGGCTTTAAGCAAAACGTACATAGCTTACAAATTGGTGCGGATGCAGCGGCGACGGATAAGGTGCGTTTAGGCGGATTTGTCGGACACAGCCAAGCCAATATTGACTTCAACAATCATTACGGCAACGGAAAAGTGAAAGGACAAACCATTGGGGTTTACGGGACTTATATGGCTGACAATGGTGTCTATTTAGATAACATCGCACAATATAGTCGCTTAACCGCTGACTCGAATCATACGGAAAAACAGCGTTACAACGCTTACACGTTAAGCAGTGAAATCGGCAAACAATTCCAATTAGCCGGTGCATGGACCGTGACCCCACAAGCACAATTGGCTTGGACGCATATTAATGGTAAAGAAAAAGAAGATAGCCTATCAGCCATTTCTTCTCGTGTCGGTTTACGCCTTGCCAAAACCTTCGAGTTGAACCAAGGATGGAAACTTCAACCTTATGCCGAAGCAAATGCGATCACGACGCGCCACCACCAGAGCGACATTAACTACCGTGGTACTCAACTCAATGTAGAAAGTTATCGCGATCGTTTCACAAGTGCGATCGGTTTTAATGCCGGTTTGGGCAATCACCGCATTGGTTTAGAAGTGAATCGCGCTGATGGCAAACACATCAAGCAACCCTTTGGTGTACAAGCCGTCTATCGTTTCCAATGGTAGTTTAACCCGTCTCGTTCAGATTCAATCTGAGATTTTATAAAAGCCATAAGCGTTTTTCTTCCCAACAGAAAAACGCTTATTTTTTTCACCGCACTTTGTCGTTCTAAAAGCAAGATCACTGCATAGATAAACTTGCTTACCGTGTATGCCTATTCATTGTTTTTATTGCTAGAGTTTTGAGCCTCAATCCGCTATATTAGCGCACAACTGTTAGCTGACTTTGGATTTTTTAACCATGGATCTCAATTTTCATTTTATTCACCGTGTGCGTAGCCAAGCAAAAACGTTGGCAAATCGCACCGCACTTCGTTACTTCAAAGACAACAACTGGCTGTCTATCTCTTGGTCAAATTTTCAACAACAAATTGATCAAATTTCCTTAGCGTTATTAGCAAATCATATTGATATTCAAGATAAAATCGGTATTTTTTCACACAATATGCCGCGTTGGACGATTACCGACATCGGCGCATTGCAAGTGCGTGCCGTCACCGTGCCGATTTATGCCACGAACACCGCCAAACAAGCCCAATTCATTATCAACAATGCAGATATGAAGATCATTTTCGTGGGCGACCAAGAACAATATGATCAAGTATTGGAAATCGTCGATGAATGCCCGAAACTGGAAAAAATCGTGGCAATGAAAAGTACGATCCATTTGCATGAACACGTCAAAGCCTGCCACTGGCAAGACTTTATCGAGATGGCAGATGAGCAATATCAGGCAGAATTACAACAACGGTTGGATGGCAAGTGCTTGGAGGATTTGTTCACATTAATTTACACCTCCGGCACGACAGGTGAGCCGAAAGGCGTGATGTTGGATTACGCGAATTTAGCGCATCAACTCAACGCCCACGATCAGGCGCTAAAAGTCGATGATACCGACGTATCTCTTTCCTTCTTGCCGTTATCTCATATTTTTGAGCGCGCTTGGGTGGCTTATGTGCTTCATCGTGGTGCGACCAACTGTTATATTGAAGACACCAATCAAGTGCGGTCGGCTTTGACGGAGATTCGTCCAACCTTAATGTGTGCCGTGCCACGTTTTTACGAAAAAATTTATACGGCCATTTTAGACAAAGTTTATAATGCGCCAAAACTTCGCCAACGTATTTTTCATTGGGCAATGGACATCGGATATCAGCATTTCGATGCCCTTGCTAAGGGGCAAAAGATCGGCTTTTTGTTAAAACAACAGTATGCCCTCGCCAACAAACTGGTACTTGGCAAATTACGTGCGCTACTTGGCGGCCGCATTCGCATGATGCCTTGCGGTGGTGCCAAATTAGAACCGACGATCGGGTTATTTTTCCACAGTATCGGTTTAAACATTAAACTCGGTTATGGCATGACAGAAACCACCGCGACGGTTTCCTGCTGGGATGATCTCCACTTTAATGCTAATTCCATCGGCAGTTTAATGCCGGGCGCAGAAGTCAAAATTAGCGAAAATAACGAAATCCTCGTGCGCGGTGGCATGGTGATGAAAGGGTATTACAAAAAACCGCAGGAAACTGCCGATGCTTTCACTGCAGACGGTTTCTTAAAAACCGGTGATGCAGGCGAATTTGATGCTGAGGGGAATTTATATATCACCGACCGCATTAAAGAATTAATGAAAACATCCAACGGCAAATACATCGCACCGCAAGTGTTGGAAAGTAAAATCGGCAAAGATAAATTCATTGAACAAATCGCGGTCATTGCTGATGCCAAAAAATACGTTTCCGCCCTTATCGTGCCTTGCTACACCGCCCTTGAGGAGTACGCCAAACAGGTCAACATCAAATACCAAGATCGGTTGGAATTGCTCAAACATTCCGAGATTTTGCAAATGCTAGAACAGCGAATCAACGAGTTACAAAAAGAGCTTGCAGGTTGGGAACAAATCAAACGGTTTACCCTGTTGCCTCAGGCATTCAGTACGCAACTGGAAGAAATTACCCCTACCTTAAAACTACGCCGAAAAGTCATTCTGCAACGCTATCAAACACAGATTGAGGCAATGTATAGTTAATAACGCGTGGCGTGAGTAAGAAGATTATTCACTCACGCCAGCCACAATAAAAATGAGAAAAGAAAAAACCTGTTTTGAAAAACATCAAAACAGGCCTTAAAAAGAAGTTACATCATGAAAAATGGTTGCGGGGGCCGGATTTGAACCGACGACCTTCGGGTTATGAGCCCGACGAGCTACCAAGCTGCTCCACCCCGCGATTGAGGTGGATTATTCTACTCATTTCAAAATAAATTACAAGTTTAAATTTAAAAATAATCGCATCTGGCTTAAAATTGTACATAATTCACACATTGTCTCTGTGAATTTATCGTTTTTTAATGAATCGCGGTCTGTTGAGACAGTCTGTTAAGACATAGGCTGCCTCCAGCAAAAGAAAAGGAAATTCAGAAAAAACAACAAGATGAAAAATAACAAAACATTTACAAACACGAAGTAACATTTTATAGTAGTGCCCGTTAGTCGGGGTGCTTCGTTCTCTTAAATAACGAAGCTGAGAAATACCCGTGAACCTGATACAGTTAGCACTGACGTAGGAAACTAATGCACTTCACTCTGCTTCTATGGCGTCTTTCAGCCGATTTCCCCCGTTGAGTTGTTAGCTGGTTTTGTTTTTCAATCTCATCAAGGATTAGATCAATGACCAAGCTTGCTAAAAATAATTCCCTTTTAAAAACAACCTTAAAAACCACCGCACTTTGCTTGCTTCCAATGCTGTTTTATACGCAAAACGCCCAAGCGGAAGGCAAACTCACCGTGTATTGCAGCGTGCAAAATGTCACCTGTGAAAAAGTCACAAAGCGCTTTGCCGAAAAATATCATGTTGACACCCAATTTGTACGCAATAGCACCGGCACCGTACTCGGTAAAATCAAAGCGGAAAAAGACAATCCACAGGCAGATGTGTGGTTTGGCGGCACCTTTGAACCGCACTTACAAGCCGCAGATCAAGGCTTGCTGGCAGTTTATCGCTCGCCATTACAAAAAGATATCATGCCACAGTTCAAAAAATTAATGGATGAACGAGGCGATTACACGTCAATTATCTATTTAATGGAAGTTGCCATCGGTGTGAATACGGAAAAATTAAAACAGCTCAATATTCCGGAACCGAAATGCTTCGCCGATTTACTTAAGCCCGAATTCAAAAATCAAATTCAATATGCCGATCCTCGCGTGTCCGGCACCGGCTATTCGTTTCTGACGACATTAGTGCAACTTTGGGGTGAAGAAAAAGCCTTTGATTACTTGAAAAAACTCAATGCAAACGTGGCACAATATTCTAAGAGCGGTTTAGCCACCGGTAATTTATCCACCGGTGAAGTGAGTGTGGATGTTTCCTTTATGCATAGTTATGTGCGTGAAAAAGACAAAGGCGCACCGGTAAAAGGCATTTTACCTTGTGAAGGCGTGGGTTACACATTGGGTGCGGTCAGCATTATCAAGGGTGCACGTAATCTCGAAAATGCCAAACACTTCGTGGATTTCGTCCTCGATGCGGAAGCACAAGAAATTCCATGGCGCGAATCCGATTCTTATCAAATTCCAACGAACATTCACGCTAAGGCGTCCCCGAAAGCCAGCGATCCAACAAAACTGAAGTTATTGGATATTGACTTCATCCGCTTTGGTGCCGATGCAGAAAGCAAACGCCTCATTGAACGTTGGGTTAAAATCACGCAAGAAGAAAAATAATTTCACCCATTTTTACGTTGGGAGAGCAACATGTTCATTACGCCATACCACGTTTTTTTTCGTTGCTCTCCGCCTCCCCAGTTTTGTGACCAACTTCAAAGATCCGAAAATTTTAGCCAAAATTCCATTTTTTTTTAGGAAGAATGAAAGTATCCTAGCTGCCGGCGAACATTTAGGGAGAGAAAGATGTATCCGTTTCAACAATTTACTCAACAGGATATTGAGATTTTAGAGGATGAAACAGTTTATCGCGGTTTTTTTAAACTAAATAAAATGAAATTTAAACATAAACTTTTTGCCGGTGGCTGGAGTGGTGTGGTTACGCGCGAATTGTTAATCAAAGGCGCGGCTTCTGCCGTCATTGCCTACGATCCGGTATTGGATAATGTCGTTTTGGTAGAACAAGTGCGTATCGGTGCCTACGATCCGACACTAAAACAATCGCCATGGTTACTTGAATTGATTGCCGGCATGGTAGAAGAAGGCGAAACGCCGGAATCCGTCGCATTAAGAGAAAGCGAAGAAGAAGCCGGTGCAAAAATCACTCATCTACAACACTGCTTAAGCGTTTGGGATAGTCCGGGCGGCGTACTAGAACGGATTCATTTATTTGTCGGCAAAGTGGACAGCACCCAAGTTGGCGGTTTGCATGGTTTGGCGGAAGAAAATGAAGATATTCGGGTTCATGTTGTCAGCCGAGAAACCGCCTATCAATGGCTTTGCGAAGGCAAAATTGATAATGGCATTGCCGTCATGGGACTTCAATGGCTGGCGTTAAATTACCCTAAATTAAAAATGCAATGGCTGTCATCCTCGCACGATTAGACGACAGAGGGCATTTAAAATCGGTTAATATGAGGAGCTTAGGTTGTTAAATACCTATCAATATCACACCCCGCAAGAGGTGTTCCGCATCGTTCAAGTAACGGATCCGCATCTTTTTAATGATCCTAATAGCGAATTATTAGGAATCAACACACAAGCCAGTTTTTCTCAAGTACTCACGGAAATTCAACAGCAACACTATGCTTATGATCTTGTCTTGGCCACCGGAGATTTAGTACAGGATAGTAGTGATAATGGCTATTTGCGCTTTTGCGAAAATGTGAAATCATTAGAAAAAATGGTGTTTTGGATTCCGGGAAATCATGACTTTCAGCCTAAAATGGTTGAGCATCTCACCCAAGGCAACGTCAATGCCGGAAAACATATTTTGCTCGGAGAACACTGGCAGATTTTACTGCTTGATAGCCAAGTACAGGGCGTGCCTCATGGGCAACTTGAAGCGGAAGAACTCTCTTGGCTACAGGCAAAATTAGCGGCATATCCGCAGCGTTATACCCTCGTGGTATTGCATCACCATCTATTGTCAACGGGATCGCGCTGGCTTGATCAACATAACTTGCGTAACCCGCACGAATTGGCCGGTATCTTAGCGCAATTTCCGCGAGTCAAAGCCATCTTGTATGGTCATATTCACCAGCAAGTCGATAGCACATGGCATGGTTATCACGTCATGGCTACCCCTTCCACCTGCATTCAATTTAAACCGGATTGCAACACGTTCACACTCGATACGCTTCAACCGGGTTGGCGTGAAATCGAACTCTATGCAGACGGGCATATAGAGACCCGCGTCAAACGGATTCAGCAGGCCTCATTCTTACCGAATTTTCAAGAAAGCGGCTACTAGCCTCTCAAAAACCAAGTGCGGTGAAAAAACGTGATATTTTTCCACCGCACTTTTCTATCATACTTTGAGGTTTATTGCGCGTTATGCCTTTAACTTACCGGTAATTCGACACCACTCTTCGCGCTCTGCCACCGGCTCGAGCACAAAACGCTCGGCGTAGGCATCGCACACGGATTGTGCTTGTGTAGCTAAAATGCCCGACAAGCCTAAATCTCCGTTGGACTTCACTAATTGGCTAATCACCGGGTAAAGCTCCTTTAACGGCCCCGCCAGAATATTCGCCACCACCACATCGGCTTTCAAGTCTGACGGTTTTTCATCGGATAAAAACAGTTGCAAGCGATCCGCTACACCATTTTGTTCCGCATTGTTGCGGCTGGCTAAAATCGCTTGTGGATCGATATCAATACCGACCGCACTTTTTGCGCCTAGCTTCAATGCCGCAATGGCTAAGATGCCGGAGCCACAACCAAAGTCGATCACCGTTTTATCTTTTAAATCTAAACTATCAAGCCATTCCAAACAAAGCGCGGTAGTCGGGTGCGTCCCCGTACCAAACGCCAAGCCCGGATCAAGCATCACGTTCACGGCATTCGGATCCGGCACGTCGCGCCAGCTTGGGCAAATCCACAAGCGCTTGCCAAATTGCATTGGATGGAAATTATCCATCCACTCACGCTCCCAGTCTTTGTCTTCGATTTGTTCGATTTTATAGGCGGTATGTTCCTCTAAATGGTTCGCCTGTTTAAGTGCATCCACCACCATATTCATATCGGTTTCTGCATCAAACAAAGCAATTACATCGGTGTTGCCCCACAAGCGGGTTTCTCCCGGTAACGGTTCAAAAATCGGCGTATCTTGGCTGTCCATAAAAGTGACCGACACCGATCCGATTTCTTCTAAAAAATCACTGATTTGCTCTGCCTTTTCGTTAGTGCTATTTAGGCGAATTTGAATCCAAGCCATGTTTATTCCTATATATTTTATGATGAATGGCGCTTCTCGCCGATTTTATTCCCCACTAAAAATGCGATCAAGCCAAAGACTAAGGCCGGTGCAATCGGGTTGAAGCCTAAGAGTTTAATGCCAAATTGGGTGAGCAAAATAAAGGAGATTAAACCGACCAACATAGAACTTATCGCACCATAAGCATTAGCTTTATCCCAGTAAAGTCCGAGAACGATGACCCACAAAAATGCGGCTTCAAGTCCACCAAAGGCAAATAGGTTCAGCCAAATGATCATATCCGGCGGATTGAGAGAAGCGAAAATTAAAAGTACGGTCAAAATTAATGTAATTACTGAAGAGATTCGACCAATCCGTTTTTGATTTTGCACTGCCTGTGGTTTTGCTGCTAAATACAGGTCTTTCACAAAAATAGAAGACGATTGAATCAGCTGTGCATCCACCGTGGACATAATCGCCGACATTGGTGCCGCAAGGAAAATCCCCGCCACAATCGGTGGCAACACTTGCAACATCAGGCTTGGAATCACCTTGTCCGATACCGTTAAATCCGGCACGATGGCGCGCCCCAATGCGCCCGCCAAGTGCATACCCAACATGATAATCGTCAACACGATCGTGCCAATCAGCATGCCGTTGTGCAGGGCTTTGCTGTCTTTAAACGCCATGCAACGTACAGCCGTGTGCGGTAAGCCAACTACACCGAAACAAACCAAAATCCAGAAGGACGCCATAAATTGGAAATCCAACATCTCATTCGGTCCGTACGGACTGACGAGGCTTGGATCAATTTCAGTTAATTTTTTGACCGCACTTTCCACGCCACCGACCTGATAAATAACACCGACCAAGAGTACAATCGTGCCGAGAATCATCACGGTACCTTGGATCGTGTCCGTCAACACCACGGCGCGGAAACCACCGATGAAGGTATAAATCCCCACGGTTAAAGCGAAGATTAACAAGGCTTGAGTGTAAGGAATGCCGATGGTGGTTTCCAACAAACGGGCGCCACCGATAAATTGCACGGTCATCGCCGCAAAGAACGCGATCAACAACGCAACACAGGCAATCCACACTAAATATTTGTTTTTATAGCGATAAAGTAATAAATCATTGATCGTCAAGGCATTGGTTTCGCGGGAAAGCAAAGCAAATTTTTTCCCTAACGCACCGAGAGCCAACCACACCGCAGGCACTTGGATCATGGCAAGCAAGACCCAACCTAAGCCGTATTTATACGCCGCACCGGGACCGCCAATAAAGGAACTGGCACTGGCATAGGTGGAGGCAGTCGTCATGGCGAGCACGAAACCCGTCATAGAACGGTTACCGACATAGTATTCGGAAAGAAAATCCCCGCCTTTTTGGCGTTTAACATAAGCATAAATCGCCGCGCCGAAGACAAAGGCTAAATAGATGACGAGAGGAAAAATAATCCCTAGGTTCATTAGTGACGCTCCGTTGTCGAATGTTGTTTTTTCTCTTCCACATCCAGCGGAATATCTTGAAACACAATTTTAATTAGCCAATACGCCACCACAATAAACAAAATCGGCAGGTAAATACAGGCTAATTCAAACCACAGCGGAAAGCCGATAGGCCCGTGGGTCTCTTTGGGTAAATAAGCACATAAGCACCAACCAATCACATAAAACAGTGTTAAACCTAATGCCCAGCGGGCTTCTTTCGTTGCTTGTTGATAGCGTTGTTGTAACGTCATGATACAGTTGCCTCAATCCATGATTAAAACGTTTTACTCATTTCTAAATAAATCCGATTTTTATCATAGCGATAAAACGGATGATTGCTGTCATTTTTTTGGTACGACCAGGTAATTTTCGGCGTAATGCCCCAGAAATACACGTTACGATGCCATAAAGTGACGTTGGTTTGATATTCCTTGTTTTTTTGACGAATGCCAAGTAAATCTTCCCCTTTATACGCCCGTCTTGCATAGGCAATAGAAAGACGACTGGAAATGCCCAACGGCCATTCTTGCACCCAACCTAAACGCACGTTTTTACGCTGATAGGCGTTATCAAGATCGCGCGTATTTTCGCGATTATAATCCGCACCGATATACCAATATTGTCCGCTGTAAGGCAAAAATAAGAGCGTATTCGACCACAAATAATTATTGCCATTTAAATGTTTACGCGTGACATAACGCTGCTCACCATATTCAAGTGCGGTCGAAATTTGCCATGATTTATTGAGCCAATGCGTCACATCAACACGCACACCGGAATTTTTCGAATATTGTTTCATGGCATCACTGCCGGACGATCCACCGGAATACCAACGACGTTCTGTGAAAGGCACTAAGGCAAGTTCAGTATTTGCCGTTTGATAACCCAGACCTGCACCGATTCGAGCATTAAATTCGTTATATTTTTTGTTATCCCAATAATATTTGCCTTGTCCATCTAACACCAGTTTTGCAAAAAACTGATGAGGCAACGACCATTTTTTTTCGGCACCAACATAATAAGACAGCCCATGCGCCTGTTCTCGCTCCCAAGCTTTCCACGCACCAATACGGGTGCCGGCTTTTGGCGCATTATTAATATTGGATTCGTTTAAAAAACTGATACCACCGCTGATTTTCCACTGATCTCGTTGGTTAATTGCGGTTAAATACTGATCGATCATTTGCTGCGATGAGGCATCATTCACTTCTGCACGAAGTTTTTGGAATTGATCTTTCGCCGCTTCATTATCGTTATTCAAAAATAACGCATGGGCTAATTGATAACGCAATGGTAAAACTTCAGGATGTTTTGCAAATAATTCACGATATTGCTGCACCGCTGAGGCATAATTCCCTTGATGCGTTGCCATCATAGCCTCGCCCCAAGCCACCAAAAAAGGATCTTGT
The DNA here is from genome assembly GCF_901873365.1 of uncultured Aggregatibacter sp. Classification (GTDB taxonomy): domain Bacteria; phylum Pseudomonadota; class Gammaproteobacteria; order Enterobacterales; family Pasteurellaceae; genus Aggregatibacter. The sequence continues at coordinate 6,487 of NZ_CABFLM010000068.1, read as the reverse complement.
TGTGGCAAATTTTTATATAAGGGTAACAACAATGCCACTGCCTCCGCATGGCTTTGTAGCAATGCCGGAATCAGGCCACGGATAATCAAATCCGGTCGTTTGGCAAGTTCTTCTTTTGTAATAGATAGGGTATGTTCTTTTGAAGTGGAGGTCTCTACAACGTCATTTTGAGGCAATTGAGGGCTCGCCAGCTTTAAATGTTCTTCAGGCGATGCATTCTTTGGTGCAGCAATTTCTGCCGCTGCTGAAGCAGACACGAATACGCCAATCGCAATTCCAAAAGATAAGGGTAATTTCATCATATCGTTTTAACCATATATTCAAATAAATAAAGCAAGCACATGGCTTGCCTTATTGTTCACTCGGGGAGATTACTGTTTCTTACCGACAAAACCGGCGCCCCATGAATTATCATTTGCTTTTGCCAAGCCACCTAATTCTACCGCATTATTGCCATAAAACTTACCTTCAACTGCGCCATCAGTCAATTTTGTCGATTTAGCCGTACCCTCAAAGCTATTACCGGAAATATTCGCACTAATATTAATGGTTGGTACGTTGTTAGCTGTAATAGAACCGCTTAGCGTCTTCGCACCAAAATCGACATCAAAAGAAGATTGACCGGCTACCGCATCAGAATCATCGCCAATATCATCTGACAAAATAATGCTATCACCTTTATACGACGCCAAACCGGTTACAGGCATATTTTGGGTTGGAGCACCATTATAGAACAGAATATCTTTCTCAGTCGGACCATTGCTTAAAGATACGCCCATACGGACATTGGCATACTTACCACAACATACGGCTGTATTATTTATACGTTGCCAGCTACCTGCGTAAATGCCAGGGTAAGTAAGTGTAATCGTTTGGCCATCAACCTCTAATTGATTTATATTTGCGTTATTGAATTTAACATTTTTGACTTGAACCTTGTCATCTTGTCCAGAGATAACAAAAGCTGAACCTGTAACGGTTTGATTTGCCTTAGTTGAATTTTGTGTTGGCAAATTGGTTTTAGATGGCGTCGCCTGTGTTTTTTGTTCATTGCTTGGTGCAGCGGTATTATCACTGCTACCGCCACTGCTCCCACAAGCAGCTAATGTGAATGCGGCTAATGCCGTTAAACTGAATTTTACAATAGTGTTCTTCATAAAAGGACCTCTAAGTAATAAGAAAGAAGATTTAAAAGTTAAACGAATGCAAAAAACGATGCATATCGACTATTTGCTTGGCGTAAAACATCAAAGCCGGCTGACTATAGCATATCAATTTGAAGAATAAAGCACTAAAGTGTAAAAAAACGTAAAGACCAAAATATCTTCCATTACATCTCTTTCCCCTGTGCTCAAAATAAATAAAGCAAGCACATGGCTTGCTTTATTTAGTTATCTAAAAATTACTTTCTTTCTGCACCAAATGCGCCAAGATAGTATTTTTGTTCATTAACATAAGTACCGGTTAACTCATCAGCATTTTTTCCATAAAATCCGCCCTCTGTAGAAGTACCGTTTAAATCACCTTCAAACGTATTACCGGAAATCGTTGCTGAAAGATTAACTTCATTTAACCCCTCTCCCTTAGGGATAATTTTACCTGTTAATGTCTTATCTGCAAAATTAGCTTGGAAGGTTGCATCTCCATCTGTAACAGTATTTATAGCATTTCCACCTTTGGCGTAACCGTAAACTGCATTACCTTCATAAACGACAGTACCCGACACCGGCATAGAAGCGGTTGCATTTTTACCTGCAGCAACAATATAACTACTTCCTAAGTTGTTGCTATCAACGAATCCCCAACGAATATTCTTTTTGGTGCCACCAACGACTCGTTTTACACCATCGCCATAGTCATTTCCAATGATTAATTTAGAGTTTAAAGTCACTCCCGGCATTTCCGGAATAATATGAATTTGAGTACCTTCAACATTCATAACATTCACATTTGCCTCAGTTGATGAGGATGTCAGGGTAAACAAGCCAATCTTCCCTCCACTTTTAGGAATTTGGAATCCATTTCCAGAAATACGTCCATCCGTTGGATTATTCTTAACCTCAGCAGGTTTCGTTGGTTCTTCGGATTTTGCCGGTGCTTCAGATTTAGCTGGGGCTTCAGGTTTAGCGGGTTCCTCAGATTTAGCTGGTGCTTCAGATTTAGCCGGTACTTCAGGTTTAGCAGGCTCTTCGGATTTAGCTGGAGTTTCAGATTTAGCCGGTGCTTCAGATTTAGCCGGCGCTTCAGATTTAGCCGGTGCTTCAGATTTAGCAGGCTCTTCGGATTTAGCCGGTGCTTCAGATTTAGCTGGCTCTTCGGATTTAGCCGACGCTTCAGGTTTAGCAGGCTCTTCGGATTTAGCTGGAGTTTCAGATTTAACCGGTGCTTCAGATTTAGCAGGCTCTTCGGATTTAGCTGGAGTTTCAGATTTAACCGGCGCTTCAGATTTAACTAGCGCTTCAGATTTAGCCGGTGTCATCTGTGTTTTTTGTTCGTTACTTGGTGCAGCGGTATTATCACTGCTACCGCCACTGCTTCCGCAAGCGGCTAATGTGAATGCGGCTAATGCCGTTAAACTAAACTTAACAATTGAATTTTTCATTGTGGAATCCTTAGTACATAAGAAAAAATACGATGATACACTTATGTAGACCTATGCAGACCTATGCAGACCTATACAGACCTATGCAGACCTATGCAGACCTATGCAGACCTATGCAGACCTATGCAGACCTATGCAGACCTATGCAGACCTATGCAGACCAGAAATATAGCATATCAATTTCAAAAATGAAGTCTCTTTATGTAAATAAATGTAAAGAAAGCATCCTTAAAGAGGACTACTGTACCAACATCAATCCCATACAGCCTTTGTCTGCCAACATTAAATCGGAAGCGCCGAAGGTGAACGGATGATTACTAGAAGACGTGTTTTCAAATTTCACTAAAAGAGACAGGTTTCCGTTGATGAGCACACTGTCTTTCCAGCCGATTTCGTTTTGTGCTAACGGCTTGTCATTCACAGATTCGACAATAAATTTTGCGCCGACCATATTAAAACCGACCGGAGAGGAGGCACTGAGGTGCCAGCGTTCTACGCTGCCGAGTGTTGCGGAAACATCCAAGCGGCGCGGGTCAAAGCGTTTTTGGTTTATGGTGGCATTGTTGGTATCCAGATAAAACGTGCGTTCTTGTTGCACGTTAGCCGACAGCAAACTCGGCGCATCCGTGTTAAATTGCCAAGCCTGTTCTTTTTTCTCAAAGGCTCCGGCAAGGCCTTCCGGACGTAATTCTAAAATGCGATTATCAATTAACTCGCCGTCAGAACCAAAGAAATGACTGATGTTATCTAAAATACCGCGTTTTTTACCGGTAATGAGACTCACATTTTCACCGTCATTTAAATCCACCAAAATTTCTACACGCTCACTTGGCGCGAGTGTAACGACATTGCGTTTTTGACCTTGCGGCAAGAAACCGAGATCTTGTGCAATGAGCGTAAATTCCCGCTCGTCATCAAAACGTAATTCATAGGTGCGGGAAAGCGAAGCGTTAAGGAGACGTAGGCGCACTAAGCCGCGTGGTACCGTGAGATAAGGCGCTTCTTGCCCATTAACAAACAAACGCTCACCGACAAAACTGCCTTGATTTTGTTGGAAGAGTTGCGCGCCTTCACCGTTCAGTTGCATATCTTGGAGAATCAACGGAATGTCGTCCACACCATATTTTTGTGGCAATCCCAATTTCAAGCTTTCTTTATCTTCGATAATCCATAATCCAACTAACCCACGATACGTTTGATACGCTGAACTGGCAAGGGTGCAGGCATGATACCAGCAGGTGGACGGCGCTTGCGTAATGGGAATGATCGGTGACCAGGTTTCGCCTTTTTGTAAGTTTTTCGCAATGCCGCCGAGCAACTCGCTCGAGGCTTGCAAACCTTGGATATTCATCGCAACAAATTGCGGTAAATTATTTTTCCAATTCAGTTTGGCAAAATCGTCTTTCTTAATTTTAATGGTTGGCCCTAAATAACTGCCGTTAAAACCCCACACTTCGGTACGTTTTCCGGACAATAACAGTGCTTGGGTATTTTGCATATTCAGAAAAATTGGCTTGCCTCGCCGTGCCTCAAACAGCGGCGGAATTGTCAATGCCGGGCGTGTTGCCGCCAGCAACGGCGCCGGTACACTAAAAAGTGCGGTGGAAAATAAGGTTGTTTTTAACAGCTGACGACGGGAGCAATGTTTCATTTAGGCCTGCTTATTCTCGTTTTTCTGTTCAATGGCTTTTTGTGCGATTTCACGATCCAATTCCGCAATGCGATTTTGCATCACATCATGGCAGTATTCCGCTAATTCGCGCACATTTTCACGGCTGTAGCCGGACACATCAATAGGTTCCAGCATTTCACAAATCACCGTGCCATTGTCCCAACGGTTTAAATCGATTTTATTATGGGTTGTGGAGCAAACGACCGGCACAATGGGTACACTGGCGGCAATGGCCGCGTGGAATGCTCCTGTTTTGAACGGCAATAACCCGCGTCCGCGACTGCGTGTTCCTTCCGGGAACATCCAAATGGACAAATTATCTTCGTTAATGCGACGCGCTAATTCCGACATGGTGTTATGCGCTTTAGAACGGTTATCACGATCGAGAAAAATATTGCCCGTTGCCCAATATAAAATCCCGAAAAACGGCACCCAAATCAGACTCTTCTTGCCGACGCTCACTGTACGAGGCATGACCATATAAGAAATGGTCACCATATCGTAGTTATTTTGATGGTTGCCGATATAAATACAGCGCCCAACTTTATCGGCATTCGCCGGGAAACGATGTTCCACTTTCAAACCAAAGAGTGGATGTAACCGTCCAAACCAACGGGCAAAAATGCCCACATTACTCGGATTACGGAAACGAATAAAAGAATAAAGCGTACCGAGGATACAAATAAGAATGCAACAAATAACAATGATGAAAATTCTGGCGATTTTTAGCATGATAAAGCCTCTTAAAAATTTGCGTAAGTATAACGAAATTAGCCCGTTAAGTGTATTCATAACGATGAAATGTGCTAATCTAATCAAAAAATTTTTAATTGAATTGCTATGCAAAAAACCTATTTTATTGCGGATTTACATCTCTCCGAAAATCGACCGCACTTATTAGCTCTGTTTCGTCAATTTATGCAAGAACAAGCGCCAGAAGCAGAAAAACTCTATATTTTGGGCGATTTATTTGATTTTTGGATTGGCGATGATGAACAATCCGATCTCATCAGCGAAGTGCAACAGCTCATCAGACATCTGACAGAACAAGGCGTGCCATGCTATTTCCAGCATGGTAACCGGGATTTCTTGATTGGCAAAAAATTTGCCAAGGCGTGTGGGATGACATTACTGCCAACTTATCAAGTCATTGATTTATACGGCACACCCACCCTTTTATGTCACGGAGACACCCTTTGCGTGGACGATGTGAAATATCAACAATATCGCAAAAAAGTTCATCAAAAATGGCGGCAGTGGCTGTTCTTGCATTTACCGTTAAAAGTGCGGTTAAAAATTGCAGAGAAAATTCGCGCGAAAAGCCGTCAGGATAAACAAGTAAAATCCACAGAAATCATGGATGTGAATGCCGCTTTTGTGCAGCAAATGTTTGCGCAATTTCATGTGACGCAAATGATTCACGGACATACACACCGTCAAAAACACCATGAAATTCCACCGCACTTTCATCGTATCGTGCTGGGTGATTGGGGAGAAACCGCTTCCCTTTTAGAAGTCACGCCCCATTCAATCGAATTTATTAATGAGACGTTAAGGAGAAAAAATGGCTGATCCACATATTAAATCGCCTATGGATGGTTGGGATTACACAACCGTAATCATTTATCGTTTAGGCTTTGTCCTTGCTGTTCCAATGTTGTTTATGTTGCCTTGGTATTCCACAACCGCACACGTTGGTTTGCTTATCGCAGCGACCTTATGTGCCGCTTGCGTCCATTTATATATGAAAAACTTCCGTTATATTTTTCAATTTGCCATGTGGGTAGGGTTGCTCTGCCAAGTTTTAGGTTTTCCGCAACTGGCGCTCGGTGCGGCATTTTTGGTCCTCGGCGGATTAAGTTATAAAGAATATTTTTGCTTCCGTGTCTTTGCACTAAATCTGCAACCAGTGTTTTTTGCGCTTTTATGGTTTGCCTTATTATTCAATATTACTTGGTTAAGCAGCCTATTATGCTTTATCACCGGGCTTTTAATTTTGTTATTAAGCATTCAAAAATGGCGCATGCCGTTGCATTTTGATATTGGCGATAAAACGAAGTATCAGGTGTAATTTCAATTATCAATACACAAATAACAATCTGCACGTGAACGCGGTTTTGCGGATAAAGAATCGTAGCGTGCAACTTGTTGCACGAAATCATGAATGCCCGAAAGCGTTAAATAACGTTCCGTGCGTAATTTGGTCGTGCATC
>NZ_CABFLM010000067.1 GCF_901873365.1 uncultured Aggregatibacter sp. | reverse complement strand
GTATATTAAAGATTTTTTATTAGTTGATAAATACACCAGCTCTCCAGTGGAATTTAGGCGTGAATTAAATATAAAAATTCATAATTTTGAAAAGATATTCCGAGAAACTGGTTTATATTATATAGGTGAATGGCATAGTCATCCGAATGCATCAGCGTGGTATAGTTTAACGGATTTGCAAGCAATGAATAATATTGCTTCTTGTAATACAGTTCAGCTGAATAATCCTGTTTTACTTATTTTAAGTATTTCTAACAATAAATTGTTGGATTTTAATTTCTTTATTTTTGATAAAGGTAGGTTAATTGTTTATGAATCATGTTGAGTTATCAGCCTTATTTCGTGGTATGCAAGGGCAAATGCAAAGCCAATTAAGTACCAATCGTGAATTTATTCATCATCCAGGTTCAAAAGGCGATGCCTTAGAAAATGCTTGGATTGAATGGTTGCAAAATTATTTACCAAATCGTTATAGTGTAGATAAAGCAATTGTGATTGATTACCAGGGAAATACTAGTGACCAAATTGATATTGTTATTTATGATAATTGGTTTACACCATTTATTTTTAATCAAAATGGTTTTAAATACATTCCAGCCGAAGGCGTTTATGCGGTTTTTGAAGTCAAACCTGATATTCAGGGAACGGTTGGCGATATTAATTATATTCAGTATGCAGGTCAAAAAATTGCCAGTGTTAGAAGACTAGACCGCACATCAACATCTATGATTAATTCTGGACAAAAGTTATCTGCCCGCCCATTGACAAAGATTATTGGTGGTATTTTAACCACCACCAATTCTTTCACACATAATAATAATGATACCATTGATAAGCATATCAAATCTTTAACTGATTTAGAGGGGATTGATTTGGGCTGTATTGTGGATTATGGTAGTTTCTTTGTTCAGTATGATGGTGAAGAGGATGTAAATGAGAAAGTCAATTTTAAAAAACGCATTCACGATTATTAATTATTATCAGAAGCGAACTTTTCAATCATTGGTATTTAGTCGACCTGAAAATTCATTAATCACTTTCTTTATGCAATTAACTCGTTATTTGCAACAAGCAATCGGAACAGTGCCAGCGATTGATTTACAGGCGTATATGAATACGATTGAGGAAAAAATTGATAGTGAAATTTAAGCTAAATTTCTTGAGTATTATCAGTCTTTTTGTTTATCAAGTATTGTTCTGAATAAAAAACACCGTTTCCAACCCTAAAAACGGTGTTTTTGCACAAACGGAATTACCTCTTCAAACTTCCCATATCAATTATAAATTGATATTTCATGACATAATTACGCAATCACCGGATACTATGACATCCTAACGTAATAGGGTTTTTGTAAGGTGTGTTTTCATTGATTAATCTTTAGGAAAATTGGTACAAGCGTGGACGCTTGCGCTATTGGAGATACAAAAACTCCCACGTTGCATCACAAAGCCAAGCAAAATACCACAAAATAACCCTGTTAAAAGCATAGGATCTCCTAAAGTAAGTAAAAAACGAATGCGGTATTTTTAATGAATTTAGAGTATATACTCCAAGAACTTTTAGTTAATTGATATGTGATTTAGAAATAACAATCCGCACATTTACGTGCGGATTGTTATTTTTTTGTGGCATAAAGTGCGGTTATTTTCCTGGGTGTTTTATCTTGGTTTGGTCTCTGCTAAAAAATCATAATGCTGGTTCATGCGCGCTGCCCAAGTTACTAAATTTGGGGAGAGCTTGTTTAAATCTAACCCGATTTGAGTTTGACGAAATACCCACCAGTCGATAAGACAGACGGCACTTATCGTACCGATATTTAACTGCTCACCAAATTTTGTCAGATACCTTTCCAATTCAATAAAACTACGACAATTACGTTCAGTGAGTTGTTCATGCCGTGTCGTCCACCATTCTTCCTGTGGGCGAAGCATGCGTTCAGCAAGCATTGGAATAGTATTTTCTAAAATGCCATCCACTAAAGAATGCGCCTGCAGCACCTGCCAACGTTGTTCTCCTTGTGGAAATAAACACTTACTGTGTCCGATAGAATCGAAATATTCACTGATTAATAGACTACCAAACAACCATTCTCCGTTATCAAGTTGTAACGCCGGAATGCGTCCGAGCGGGTTGTCTTGGTTATGTGGCGAATTGGGATCGAACGCGGATGTCACGCGTAACAATTCAATTTGTTCGTCCAATTTATGATATTTAAGCACAGCCATCACTTTGCGCACAAAGGGACTTGTGGTGGAATACCAAAGTTTCATGGTGATCTCCTTGTTCATTGCATCTTGGAACCTATAAAAGACGGTTAAGTTTTACCGCACTTTTGCCAATGACTTCTCTCTTGGGAAACTAAAACGTTATGGCTGATGCGAAAATTATGTCATTTGATAACTTTGTGTCCGCCGGTGTTTTGTAAAATAAAAATTCTTTTAGGAGGAGGATTCTGCGGTCATATTTTATTATATCTCTGCAACATTTAAGTTCTTTATTAATCAAATACTCCCCGCCTTTTCAATCACCAAAATCCGTGCTTCGCCTTGCGGGTGAGCGACGTGTTCGGTGCCGATGCCGGCGTAGAAAATATCGCCGGTTTCTAGCAATACGCTCTTGGCTTCGCCGCGCTCTTTGTAGTGCATTTCCACTACGCCGTCCATCACCGCAAAAACTTCCTCGCCATCATTGATATGCCATTTGTAAGGCTCATCCGTCCAATGTAACCGCACGCTGATGCCATTCATTTCAGCAATATCCAAACCGCCCCAAGCACGGGTGGCGGTAAAATCTGCGCTACGGATAATTTTGTGTGCCATGCTCTCTCCTTAACCTTAGTGGGCTTCGTCCCAATTCTCGCCCACGCCGACATCCACAATCAATGGTACCACAAGTTCGGCGGCGGCTTCCATGTGCTGTTTGATGAGATCGCTAAAAAACGCGATTTTTTCCGACCGCACTTCAAATACCAATTCATCGTGCACCTGCATGATCATGTAAATATCTGAATCATCGCGTGTAATTTCATCCAGTTTAATCATGGCGCGTTTGATGATGTCAGCGGCGGTACCTTGCATCGGTGCGTTAATCGCCACCCGTTCCGCGCCTTTGCGACGCATAGCATTGGAAGAATTAATTTCCGGCAAATACAAACGGCGTCCGAATAACGTTTCCACATAGCCTTGCGCTTTCGCCTTCTCACGGATGTCGTGCATAAAGGTTTGTACGCCCGGGTAACGTTGGAAATACAAATCCATGTAGCGTTGCGCATCCGCGCGGGAAATCCCAAGCTGACGGGAAAGTCCGAAAGAAGACATACCATAAATCAAGCCGAAGTTAATGGCTTTCGCGTTGCGGCGTTGTTCACTCGTCACCTGTTCCAACGGCAAACCGAAAATTTCCGCCGCGGTGGAGCGGTGAATGTCTTTACCTTGTGCGAACGCGTTAATCAAACCTGCGTCGTTGGACAAATGCGCCATAATACGCAGCTCGATTTGGGAATAGTCGGCGGCAATAATTTTATAACCGTCACGGGCAATAAAGGCTTGACGAATGCGGCGCCCTTCCTCGTTACGAATCGGAATATTCTGCAAATTCGGATCACTGGAGGAAAGCCGTCCTGTTGCCGTTACGGCTTGATGGTAAGAGGTGTGCACGCGCCCGGTTTGCGGGTTCACCATTTGCGGCAATTTGTCGGTGTACGTGGATTTCAGTTTGCTCAAACCGCGATGTTCCACCAACACTTTCGGTAATTCGTGGCTGTACGCCAGTTCCTCCAACACGTCTTCATTGGTGGACGGCGCGCCTTTCGGGGTTTTTTGCAGCACCGGCAAGCCGAGTTTATCGAACAGAATTTCTTGCAACTGTTTCGTGGACGCCAAATTGAACGGTTGCCCCGCCAGTTCATGCGCCTGCATTTCAAGTGCGGTCAATCTTTCGGTAATTTCGTTGGACTGCAAGAACAGCGCATCAGAATCAATCAACACACCACAACGCTCCATGCGCGACAATACGCCAAGCAACGGCAATTCGATGGACTGATAGAGTTCCACCAAACTGGGTTGCGACTGAAGTTTTTCCCACAACACTTGTTGCAATTTCATGGTCACATCGGCATCTTCCGCCGCGTATTCGCCTGCTTGCTCTAGTGGGATTTGGTTGAATGTCAGCTGATTTTTCCCTTTGCCGGCAATGTCTTCAAAGCCGATGGTTTGGTGGCCGAGATAACGCTTCGCTAAGTCGTCCATGTTGTGTCGACCGGTGCTGTCCAAGGTGTAAGAAAGCAACATGGTGTCGAATTCAATGCCCCGTAATTCAATGCCGTTGCGGGCGAAAATAGTCATATCAAACTTGAGATTCTGCCCGATTTTACCGATATTCGGGTTCTCTAAAATGGGTTTGAGTGCAGCAAGTGCGGTGCTTTTTTCGAGCGTTTTTGGCGCACCGAGATAATCCAAATGCAACGGTAAATACGCCGCTTCGCCATTTTCTAACGCAAAAGACACGCCGACCAAATTGGCAGACATATAATCTAGCCCGTCGGTTTCCGTATCCACCGCAATCAGTTTCTCGGCACTCAATTTTTCCACCCAGCGGGCTAAATCCTCTTCAGCTAGAATATTTTCATAGCGACTGCGGTCAATGTTAAATTTAACGGCATTTTCAACCGCACTTTCATCGGTTTTGACTGCCGGCGTCGCTTGATAGTGATTAATTTTCACCGATTGCGTCGGTTGCGTTACGGAACTGGTGCCGTTCATCACCTCGCCTAGCCAGCGTTTGAATTCATACCTCCCGAAATATTCGATTAAGGCGTCATTATCGCTCTCACTAAGCGCAAGTTCTTGCGGGGAAAATGCCAACGCCACGTCGGTTTTGATGGTTGCCAACGCGTAGGACAAATCTGCCATGTCTTTTTCAGCAAGCAATTTTTCACCGAGTTTCTTCGCACCACGAATCGGCAGTTCGGCGACTTTATCCAGATTGGCATAAATTTGTGCCATGCTACCGATGCCCTGCAAAAGCCCTAATGCGGTTTTTTCGCCAATACCGGACACACCGGGAATGTTGTCGGCGCTATCGCCCATCAATGCCAGGTAATCAATAATTAACTCCGGTGGAATGCCGTATTTTTCAATCACGCCATCACGATCCAGCAGGCTGTTGTTCATGGTATTAATCAACATAATGTTGTCATCCACCAGCTGTGCCATGTCTTTGTCGCCGGTACTGATCAGCACTTTTTGCCCATTTTGTGACGCTTGGCGTGCCAGCGTGCCGATTACATCGTCCGCTTCGACGCCTTCCACCACCAACAGCGGAATCCCCAAGGCGCGGATTATGTCGTGCAACGGCTGGATTTGTTTACGCAGATCATCCGGCATCGGCGGACGGTGAGATTTATATTGCTCAAACATTTCATCGCGGAAAGTTTTGCCTTTGGCATCAAACACCACCGCAATATGGCTTGGCTGCACCTGAGAAATCAAGCTTTTCAACATATTCAGCACACCATACATGGCGCCTGTCGGTTCACCGTTGGAGTTGGTAAGCGGAGGAAAAGCGTGAAAGGCGCGGTATAAATAAGAAGAACCGTCCACGAGGACAAGGGGATTTGCAGCAATTTGAGCCATAATCATCTCATGATGTTGATAAAATGTTGTCGCATTATAGCGAAAATCGGCCAAGGGCGCATGGGGAAATCCCCCTGAAAAAAGGGATTAAAAAACACCGAAAAAACATACCGCACTTTGTCTTGTCTGATCGGTGAAATCGCTGATGGATCTTGATCCTGACGGTGAAAATGCCTATACTCAGGTCGTTTTTAACACAATCCAGCAGAGGATCTTATGAAAAAATTCACACTTTTAGCGCTTAGCGCGGCTATCGTATCAACAACGGCAATCGCCTCCGATGTTAATTTCACTGATTTAGGTGTTGGGGTTGGCGTGGGTACAACAAAATATGAAGATGCAAAACGTATTGCCAATATTGATGCTATCGTTGATTATGGTTTTCAACTTGATGAAAATGTCGTCGGTATCGTGGAAGGAAAATTAAAAGCGCATGATTCCAAATTACAAGACAACGCTTATGGCCGATTTGAACAACGAGGACGTTTAGGCGTAGGCTATTTGCTAGGTTATAAAGTCGCACCGTCTATTTTGCCTTATGCGAAACTCAGTGGCGAAGTGGTGAAATTTAAAGCCTATGCTCACGATGGCAGTTACAGTGCAAGCGACACAAACTTAGGTTATGGTTTCGGTGCCGGCGTGAAAGCCGCCGTTGTGCCAAACTTTGAACTTGGCGTTGAATATTTACGCACCGGTCATCGCTTTGAAAGCACGAACATTAAAGGCAATACATTCAGCACAAGCGCGACCTATCGTTTCTAATTTGAATGCATTTTAAAGATATTGCGCCGAAGGAAAACCAACGGCGCAATTTTTTTGCCTGCGCAATCTTACGGAAACCTTGCCCTATCCTTTCCTATTTGGTGTAAAATTCGCCTGCTTATGAAATTTCAACCCCTAAAAACACTGTTTTTTTCGACCGCACTTTTCACCACCAGCGCCTGTGGCACTGTGGTAAAACTGGTGGATCCGACAGAGCCTTATCGCGCTTATGCCGGCACGAAATACGATTTCGAGATGGCAAAGCGCTGGGGCTTACCGATTTTGGATTTGCCGTTGTCTTTTCTGTTGGATACGGCACTTTTGCCTTATGTCTGGTCGCAAAGTGAATAATCAATGACTATGAAACTCAATCCGCAACAACAACAAGCCGTGGAATATGTGTCCGGCCCTTGCCTCGTTTTGGCAGGGGCAGGCTCAGGAAAAACGCGCGTCATCATCAACAAAATCGCTCACCTGATTGGTAAGTGCGGTTATCTTCCAAAGCAAATCGCCGCCGTCACTTTCACCAATAAAGCCGCACGTGAAATGAAAGAACGTGTGGCACAGTCCATCGGTAAGGAATCCTCCAAAGGGCTAATTGTGTCCACCTTTCACACTCTCGGGTTTGACATTATTAAGCGTGAATATAAGCACTTAGGTTTTAAAGCGAACATGACGCTGTTTGATGAACATGATCAAATGGCGTTGTTAAAAGAGCTCACCGCCGATCTATTGCAAGAAGACAAAGAGTTACTACGCACGCTGATCAATCGCATTTCCAACTGGAAAAATGATTTATGTAGCCCGCAACAAGCAATGGCATTGGCGCGTGATAAGCAAGAACAAACCTTCGCTCATTGTTACGACCGCTATAACAAGCAGCTACGCGCTTACAATGCCTTGGATTTTGATGATTTGATTATGTTGCCGACCCTACTGTTCAAACAAAACGAAGAAGTGCGGTCCAAATGGCAGGAGAAAATTCGCTATCTGTTGGTCGATGAATACCAAGACACTAACACCAGCCAATATGAGTTGATTAAGTTATTAGTGGGGGAACGCGCGCGTTTCACCGTAGTGGGGGACGACGATCAGTCTATTTATTCTTGGCGTGGTGCACGACCACAGAATATGGTGCGGTTACGCGATGATTTTCCGGCGTTACGGGTGATTAAACTGGAACAAAATTACCGTTCCAGCCAACGCATTTTACATTGCGCCAATATCCTCATCGATAACAATGATCATGTTTTCGACAAAAAACTCTTTTCCAATTTAGGCGAAGGGGAAAAGTTACAAATTATTGAAGCGAAAAACGAAGAACATGAAGCAGAACGTGTCGTGGGCGAACTCATTGCTCACCGTTTTATCGCGAAAACCCATTATCGTGATTATGCCATTTTGTATCGTGGTAACCACCAATCGCGCTTGCTGGAAAAAATTCTGATGCAAAACCGCATTCCATACAAAATCTCCGGCGGCACATCCTTTTTCTCCCGCGCGGAAATTAAGGACATGATGGCGTATTTGCGTTTGGTGGTGAATCAAGATGATGATGCGGCGTTTTTGCGCATTGTGAACACGCCAAAACGGGAAATCGGTACGGCAACACTGGAAAAATTGGGTTCACTGGCGCAAGAAAAACATGTCAGCTTATTTGAAGCAATTTTTGATTTTGAGCTGATTCAACGGGTCACCCCGAAAGCCTATGATGCGTTGCAAAAATTCGCCCGTTGGATTGTCGAATTGAATGACGAAATACAACGTTCCGAACCTGAACGCGCCGTGCGCTCCATGCTTGCTTCGTTACATTATGAAGAATATTTATACGAATACGCCACTAGCCCGAAAGCGGCAGAAATGCAGAGTAAAAACGTGGCAACGTTGTTTGATTGGGTTGCTGATATGCTCAAAGGCGATGAATTTAATGAGCCGATGAATCTGAACCAAATCGTCACCCGCTTAACGTTGCGCGATATGTTAGAACGCGGCGAAGAGGAAGATGACAGCGATCAGGTACAATTAATGACGCTTCATGCCTCCAAAGGGCTGGAATTTCCGCATGTGTTTTTAATCGGCATGGAAGAAGGCATTTTGCCGCATCAAACCAGCATTGAC
Source organism: uncultured Aggregatibacter sp. (assembly GCF_901873365.1). Lineage (GTDB taxonomy): Bacteria > Pseudomonadota > Gammaproteobacteria > Enterobacterales > Pasteurellaceae > Aggregatibacter. Next base: position 8,312 of record NZ_CABFLM010000067.1, on the reverse strand, counting down.
GAAGACAACGTGGAAGAAGAACGCCGTTTGGCGTATGTGGGCATTACGCGTGCGCAGCAGAATCTGTGGTTTTCGCTATGTAAGGAACGGCGTCAGTTTGGCGAATTGATTCGTCCTGAGCCAAGCCGATTCTTACTGGAGTTGCCGGAAAACGATTTGCAGTGGGAGCGGGATAAACCGCCGTTAAGTGTCGAACAGCAACAAGCGAAAACACAAAGCCATATTGCCAATTTACGGGCGATTTTACGCGGGAAATAATTAGCGAAGGTGATACTTGAAGTTGTCGAGAAATCGCACAACTAACTTGATTTCAAGCACTTTTCGGAAAAAATAATTTGACTTATTATTATAAATCCGTATTATACCGCCCACAAACCGATTGTGGTGAGATGGCCGAGCAGGCTGAAGGCGCTCCCCTGCTAAGGGAGTATGGGGTCAAAAACTCCATCGAGGGTTCGAATCCCTCTCTCACCGCCATTTGTTTAATTTGTCTCGCACCCGTAGCTCAGCTGGATAGAGTACTCGGCTACGAACCGAGCGGTCAGAGGTTCGAATCCTCTCGGGTGCGCCATTTTAAATCGACTCTATTGTTTAAAATGGTCTGAGCAAATTAAACATCAACTACGCACCCGTAGCTCAGCTGGATAGAGTACTCGGCTACGAACCGAGCGGTCAAAGGTTCGAATCCTTTCGGGTGCGCCATTCTCTCTTATCTCTATTTCTTTTTCAATTAGCTTTAATCCTGCTTTTCGTTTCTAAAGTAAACGCATTAACTGTTTCAAGTGTCATCTCCTTTCTTCGAATAAAAAGAAAGGAGGTACAGTTTCTATGGACATTTTTATTGACCGTGAAACCGCCCTCCTTATCTTGCCACTTATTGGCTTTTAGTGTTTCGCTGCACGACTGCCGTGGCAATGTTTGTATTTTTTACCTGAACCACATGGACAAGGTTCATTACGCCCGATTTTATGGTGTTCTTCCACCGCATTTTGAGCGCCTTGTTCATCCTGTGATTCTTCATTGTGATACTGCATTGCTGCCGCCTCACGTTGCGCCAATTCTTGACGTAAACGTTCTGCTTCTTCCATTTCCTCTTGTGTGCGAACTTGAACGCGACTTAAGGTGGTGACCACACTTAATTTCAAGGCATCCAACATTTCGGTAAACATTTGGAAAGACTCTTTTTTGTACTCTTGTTTCGGATCTTTTTGTGCATAACCGCGTAAATGAATACCACGGCGTAGGTGATCCATCGCAGATAAATGTTCTTTCCAAAGTTCATCTAGGGTTTGTAACATCACGCCTTTTTCAAAATTGCGCATAGTTTGTGCACCGGCCAATTCTTCTTTGCGTTTATATTCATCCGTAGCCGCTTGAATAATACGCTCACGCAAGGTTTCTTCATGCAGATGATTGTCTTCATCCAGCCATTTGGTGATAGGTAAATCCAGCGCGAAATCTTGTTTTAAACGTTGTTCCAAGGCTGGCACATCCCATTGTTCTTCAAGTGATTGTGGCGGAATGTATTGATCGATAACGCTGTTGAAGACGTCCTGACGAATCACATCGATAGTTTCAGAAATATCGTCATTTTCTAACAATTCATTGCGTTGTTCATAAATCGCATGGCGTTGGTCGTTTGCCACATCATCAAATTCAAGTAAGTTTTTACGTCCATCGAAGTTGTGTGCTTCCACTTTGGCTTGTGCGGAGGCAATGACTTTTGCCAACAGCTTGGATTCCATGGCCTCGCCAGGTTGACTGAAGGCTTTGCGCATCATGTTAAGTTTGCCTTCATTGAGGTAAATACGCATTAACGCATCGTCTAAGGATAAATAGAAACGGGAAGAACCCGGATCCCCTTGACGGCCGGAACGACCGCGCAACTGGTTGTCGATACGGCGGGATTCATGGCGTTCTGTACCGATAATATGCAAGCCTCCGGCTTGTTTTACGATGTTATGACGTTCTTGCCATGCAGCTTTGATCGCCTCAATTTGTTCCGGCGTTGGATTTTCCAGTTTATCCACTTCGGCTTTCCAGTTACCACCCAATACGATATCGGTACCACGACCCGCCATGTTGGTGGCGATAGTGACAGCTCCCGGATACCCTGCATTAGCGACGATTTCCGCTTCTTGTGCGTGGAACTTGGCGTTCAACACATTATGCTTAATGCCGGCTTTATTCAACGCATTAGAGAGTAATTCGGATTTTTCAATAGAGATTGTTCCCACTAACACCGGCTGGTTACGTGCTACGCAATCTTTGATGTCCTCAATGATGGCGTTGAATTTGTATTCTTCTGTTTCAAACATCACATCAGTGCGATCGTCACGGATCATTGGACGATTGGTCGGAATGACGACGGTTTCTAAGCCATAAATTTTTTGGAATTCAAAGGCTTCTGTATCCGCCGTACCGGTCATCCCCGCTAATTTCTCGTATAAACGGAAATAGTTTTGGTAAGTGATAGAGGCAACAGTTTGGTTTTCGCTTTGAATGCGAACCCCTTCTTTGGCTTCGATGGCTTGGTGTAAGCCGTCCGACCAACGACGACCTGCCATCGTACGACCGGTGTGTTCATCTACGATAACAATCTCACCATCCTTCACGATGTAATCCACATCACGTTCAAATAAAGTATGAGCACGCAATGCCGCCATAACGTGGTGTAACAAAGAAATTTTAGACGGTGAATAAAGGGATTCGGTGTCTTTCATGAATCCATGTTCAATTAACCATTGTTCGCATTTTTCTTGCCCACGTTCGGTCAGGTAAGCTTGTTTGGTTTTTAAATCCAACGTGTAATCGCCTGTACCTTGATATTCTTCGGTATCTTCTTTGTCTTGTTTAATTAAGACAGGAATCAACTTGTCGATAGCAATATACAGCTCGGAGCTGTCTTCTGCCTGACCGGAAATGATTAACGGCGTACGCGCTTCGTCAATTAATATGGAGTCCACTTCATCCACTAACGCATAGTAGAGATCTTTTTGAAAACGCTCTTGCGGGGCGTGCGCCAAGTTGTCACGCAAATAATCAAAACCTAACTCGCTATTAGTGGCATAAGTAATGTCCGCTGCGTATGCTGCGCGTTTTTCTTCCGGTGACATGCCCGGCACGTTTACACCGACTGTCAGACCTAAAAATTCGAATAATGGACGGTTGGTTTCCGCATCGCGGCGGGCAAGATAGTCATTCACGGTAACCACATGCACGGCTTTGCCCGGTAACGCGTTCAAATAGCATGGCAATGTCGCAGTTAAGGTTTTCCCTTCACCGGTACGCATTTCCGCGATACAGCGACTGTTAAGCACCATACCGCCGATAAGTTGCACGTCGAAATGACGCATACCAAGCACACGTTTACTGGCTTCACGCACGGTCGCGAATGCTTCCGGCATTAAACTTTCCAAGGTTGCGCCTTGTGCTAAACGGTCACGGAATTCCGCCGTTTTGGCTTTGAGTTGTTCATCGCTTAACGCTTCGTATTCCGGCTCAAGTTTATTAATTTTGACGACGATTTTATTGAGGCGACGTAAAACACGATCATTACGACTGCCAAAAATTTTGGTTGCAATAGTTCTAAGCATAATTCTTTCTTTTTTAAAAACAGATAAATGAAATCGTTTAATGACATTAAACGACGGAATAAATAAGACAATCGAGGTTAAATGAATACCGGCCCTGCACGAATTGGCGCATGAGAAATAAATGGCGAACGCGAAAAGTGCGGTTCGTTTTGCGAGAGAATTTCAACCGTCGGTAAGGTATGTTGCGGTTGATATTGTTGATGGCGGGTTTGTTGTAATAAAGACACCGCCGTTAAAATTTGAGGCGCATTTTGCTGTTGCGTATTTTGATAGTTTTCACTACCAACAGCAGCCGGATAATTCAGTTCCTGCGTAGCGGGCAAAACAAAAATCGCCAGCATGCCGAGAAGCAGTCGCGACCAAAAATTGTGTTTGCTTTTGTTGGAAATAATCATAGGGATTTCACTATCAAAAAATTGTCGGTATTGTAGCGGAATTTCGCTACAATGTCATAAATATTAGGGCGGAGAGGCGGAAAACAAGGCAATGCGTTATCAAAAACCGATCAACATTCACACCTTATTGCAAGATTCGCCATTGGCGAAAATGATGCAAAAAGGCGTTCGATTGAATGAATTAAATCAGCAAATGAAAGCGTTCTTTCCTGCGGAATTTGACGGACTGTATCGTATTGCCAATATTGAACAACAGAGTTTGCGTATTGAGGTGGCTAATGCCATGGTTCGCCAAAGTTTTTTGTTTCGCCAACAGGCATTATTGGGCGTTATTCAGCAGCATTTGCCGGAAATTACCGAACTCATTTTTTATATTAATCCTGAATTTCGTTCTGAGGCATAAAAGTGTGGTGTCTTTTTCAGGTGTTTTTACGGAGATGAGATGAAAATAGGGAAGTTAGCCAAAGCGGTTGGCTGTAGTGTAGATGCCATTCGATTTTATGAACAAAAAGGCATCATGCCACGCCCACTGCGTTCTGCCGGTGGTTTTCGTTTATACACGGATGAACATGTGCAACGCTTGTCATTTATTTGTTACTGCCGATCTTTGGATATGTCCCTGGACGAAATCAAATTGCTCTTGAGTTTAGACACCGCATCGGAACAACAAAAGACAGAAATTAATCAATTACTCGATCGACATATTCAAGATATCGCCAAGCATATTCACCGATTACAGCATTTGCGCATGAATTTGTTGCAATTAAAACAGCAATGTGGCGCATCAGAGCAGCAGAATTTACTGCAGATTTTACAGCGCAGTCATGCGAAGTTCAGACCGATAAGATAACCACCGAAAATGTATAAAACGTAACTTGGGGTGGTAGGGGAAAAGATCTATACTATTGGTCTGATTTACTTTTCTCGGAGTTGTTATGCCGGATCGTTCTCCTAATATCGCAACACATGATCCTTTCGGCAGCTTGTTGGGTTATGCGCCCGGCGGCGTTGCCATTTATTCTTCAGACTATAATACGGCAGATTCGCAGGAATACCCTGACGATGCCGCTTTTCGTAGCTACCTGGGTGGCGAATACATGGGCTATAAGTGGCAATGTGTGGAATTCGCCCGTCGCTATCTTTATCTCAATTACGGCATGGTCTTCACCGATGTTGGCATGGCGTACGAAATTTTTTCCCTGCGTTTTCTACGCCAAGTGGTTAATGACGCATTGTTACCGCTACAAGCCTTTGCTAATGGCGGAAAGCGAGCACCAGAATGTGGTGCGTTGCTGATCTGGCAGGAAGGTGGCGAGTTCAAACACACCGGCCATGTGGCTATTATCACCGAGGTGCTGACAGATAAAGTACGCATTGCGGAGCAAAATGTGATTCACTCCCGCCTGCCGAGCGGTCAACAATGGACCCGTGAATTGCCAATGACGGTAACAGAGGACGGCTATCGCTTATATGATACCTTTGATGATACAGAAATCCTTGGTTGGATGATTCAAACAGATAACGAGGAATTCAGCCTGCCACAACCTATGCCGGCGCCGAATAAACTCAACATTTGTGCAAAACATATTGAGAATCAAGGGCAGTTTTCAGCAAACTGGCTGGATGAAACAAAACCGTTAGAGGCAGCTTACGTCAAAGCAATGCAAGGACATCGAGTGAATCATGGTGATCAATATCGTTATTTTGCGCTTTCCGAAAGCGCACAACATGAACTGATTCGCGCCACAAATGAATTGCATCTCATGTATTTGCACGCCACCGACAAAGTACTCAAAGACGATAACTTATTGCAATATTTCAACATCCCAAAACTGCTTTGGCCTCGCCTGCGGTTATCTTGGCAAAATCGTCGTTATCAAACCATCAGTGGACGATTAGATTTCTGTCTCGATGAGCGTGGTTTGAAAGTGTATGAATACAATGCCGATTCCGCCTCTTGTCATGCTGAAGCGGGCGCAATCTTGCCACGTTGGGCAACACAAGCCGGACTCACTACGGGGCATGATCCGAGCGAAGGTTTACTTAATGCGTTGGCAGATACATGGAAACACAGCCATGCGACATCGTTAGTCCATATTATGCAGGATTACGATGCTGAAGAAGATTACCATGCCTTGTTTATGCGTGATGCCCTTACACAAGCCGGTTTTAAAACGAAGATTATTCACGGCACGGAAGGCCTTCACTGGGATACGCGCGGACAATTATTAGACGATGAAAATCAGCGTATCCAAAGCGTATGGAAAACCTGGGCGTGGGAAACCGTGTTGGAGCAATTACGCGATGATGCCACGGGTCGCGAGGTCGCCCCACCGATTCGTACCGGTTATCCGGAAGATAAAGTGCGGTTAATTGACGTGTTACTTCGTCCGGAAGTACTGGTTTATGAACCTTTGTGGACAGCCATTCCAAGTAACAAAGCCATTTTGCCGGTGTTATGGTCGTTGTTTCCAAATCACCGTTATTTGTTGGAAGCGGGATTTGAACTGACACCAGAATTAATTAAAAATGGCTATGCACAAAAACCAATTGCCGGTCGTCGTGGGGATAATGTGAAGCTCATTGGCGAATGTAAAACCGTGTTAGACAGTACAAACGGCCGTTTTGATAAACAGGAAAACATTTACCAGCAACTTTGGTGTTTGCCGAAAGTAGAAGATCAATATGTACAGGTATGCACTTTTACCGTAGGTGGACATTATGCCGGGAGCTGTTTGCGTTCCGACCCGACTCGGGTGATTGTCGGCGATAGCGATATGCAGCCGTTACGTATATTCAACGACAAGGCATTTATCACTGATTAAGCCATCAATGGATCTTGAGACTGTTCTCTAGGCATTTGAGTCATAAAAATTTTGGAAAGAATGTTCGAATCTTTGATCAAGATAACAGTTTTTAGGTAGAAATTCTCATAGAATAGAGACAGTCTTTATTTTTAGTACTTTTAACACAACGAGGTGATCTATGACTGACTTAAGTAAAGTGATTAAAGAACTTGAAGCACTTGGTATTCATGATATCAAAGAGGTTGTTTATAACCCAAGTTACGAACAATTATTTGAAGAAGAAACTAAACCGGGCTTGGAAGGTTTTGAAAAAGGTACGTTGACCACAACCGGTGCGGTGGCTGTGGATACCGGCATCTTTACCGGTCGTTCACCGAAAGATAAATATATTGTGTTGGATGACACCACAAAAGACACCGTTTGGTGGACTTCCGATGCAGCGAAAAATGATAACAAACCAATGACCCAAGAAACTTGGGCGAGCTTGAAAGGCATTGTGACTAAACAACTTTCCGGTAAACGCCTATTTGTGGTTGATGGTTTCTGTGGTGCCAGCGAACAAGACCGTATCGCAGTACGTATCGTAACTGAAGTGGCATGGCAAGCCCATTTCGTGAAAAACATGTTTATTCGTCCGACAGAAGCTGAATTGAAAGATTTCAAACCAGGTTTCGTGGTGATGAACGGTTCTAAATGCACCAACCCGAATTGGAAAGAACAAGGTTTGAACTCTGAGAACTTCGTTGCATTTAACTTGACTGAACGTGTTCAATTAATCGGCGGTACTTGGTACGGCGGTGAAATGAAGAAAGGAATGTTCTCCATGATGAACTACTTCCTTCCACTTAAAGGCGTGGGTGCAATGCACTGTTCCGCTAACGTAGGTAAAGATGGCGATGTGGCTGTATTCTTCGGTTTGTCCGGTACCGGTAAAACCACCCTTTCTACCGATCCAAAACGTCAATTAATCGGTGACGATGAACACGGTTGGGATGATGTGGGTATCTTCAACTTTGAGGGTGGCTGCTACGCGAAAACTATTCACCTTTCTGAAGAAAACGAACCGGATATTTATCGCGCAATCCGTCGTGATGCGTTATTAGAAAACGTGGTTGTGCGTGCAGACGGTTCCGTTGACTTTGATGACGGTTCAAAAACTGAAAATACCCGTGTGTCCTACCCGATTTATCACATCGATAACATCGTTAAACCGGTTTCCCGTGCAGGTCACGCAACGAAAGTAATTTTCTTAACGGCAGACGCATTCGGCGTATTGCCACCGGTTTCTAAATTAACTCCGGAACAAACCAAATACTACTTCTTATCCGGCTTTACTGCAAAATTAGCGGGTACAGAACGTGGTATCACCGAACCAACCCCAACTTTCTCAGCGTGTTTTGGTGCTGCGTTCTTAACTTTACACCCAACTCAATATGCGGAAGTGTTAGTTAAACGTATGCAAGCGGCAGGTGCGGAAGCTTACTTAGTGAACACCGGTTGGAACGGTACAGGCA
>NZ_CABFLM010000066.1 GCF_901873365.1 uncultured Aggregatibacter sp. | reverse complement strand
AGTGAAACGCTGTTATGCCGATGGTAGTGTGGGAGATTCCCATGTGAGAGTAGGTCACCGCCAAGTTTATTAGTATGGACCCCTGATGTGAGAGCATCGGGGGTTTTTGATTTTTCGGGGAAAAGTGGGGAATGGAGAATGATTTGGAGAGAGAATCAATCAACATCATCCTCTGATGAGTAGGATGATGTTAAGGTCAAGATTGATTTTGCTTTTACTATTGTTCTAATAACGTCTTAAATGCACTCGACATTTCTGTGCGGTAGCCTTTACCTTCTTTAATGATCATAAATATTGCCAAATTTTCTTGTTCAGCAATTTCTATGGCTTTTTTTTCTCCAAGAACAAATAACCCCGTAGAAAGGCCATCTGCGGTCATGGAGCTAGGCGCTAAAACAGTTATTGAGGCGAGTGCGTGTTGAATTGGACGACCGGTATGCGGATCTATTTCATGGGAAAAGCGAATACCATCTTGTTCAAAATAGTTACGATAATTACCGGAAGTTGCCATAGCTAAATCTTTTATACCAATAATTTGCTGAGCAATTTGTGATCCATCGAAACTTGGCCGCTCAATTGCAATTTGCCATGGCTTACCTTCACTATTATGTCCTTTGGCACGAATTTCCCCACCGATTTCGACCATATAATTTTCTATCTGAAGACTTTCCAAATAATCTGCAACCTGATCAACACCAAATCCTTTAGCGATGGAAGAAAGATCAACGTACAGTTCTGGAATGGCTTTAGTAAGGTAAAATTTTCCGGCTTTTTCAGTAAGTGTTAACTTGTCGATACCAACCCAAGCCAGACGTGCTGCAAGTTGTTCTTCTGTGGGTTGTTTTTCTATGCGTTTTTCTGGGCCAAATCCCCAAAGATTGACAACCGGTCCAACGGTAACATCTAAAGCCCCTTGTGTGAGCTTATTAAGCCGAATTGCTTCCTTGATCACTTTGGCTAAATCAGAGGAGATTTCGATTGGTGTTTGGGTTTGTGTATTTTGGTTAAATTGGCTTAGCTCAGAGGTCTTGATATAAGTAGACATTTTAGCATTAACATCCACAAGAATTTTTTCAATATCTTCATGGACTTGTTTAGGCGAAGCCGGAAAATTATTTTTTTCTAAGTATTTGATATGGTAGGTACTTCCCATGGTTTCCCCGGCAAGGGCAACAATTTGTTCAGCTTTTGGGGTTGATAGTGATGTGTTTTCTACCGATGTTTGTGGTTTATCGCAAGCCGTTAATGTGATAGTCATTGCGGCGAATAATCCATACATAATAGGGGTAAGTTGCATCGTAATCCTCGAGTTGATGATGTTTAGCTCATTTTAGCCAAACAACGTAATGAAAGGTTAAAGAGTCTTCGCATTGTACAAGAAGGTGTCTGACTAAGGTAGACTTATCATTGATCATTCAACTTAAAGTATATGAAGTGCGGTTAAAAATGAGGATATTTTTAACCGCACTTTATTGAAAAATGTTAAGATAGTGCCCGTTTTGACTACGCTTTTTATGTAACAACTTATGGAAAAAATTATTGTTGATGAAAATCAGTTTTTAAGAACGATTTCACGGATTTCTCATGAGATTATTGAGAAGCATCAAACGCTGGATAATTTAGTGATTGTTGGGATTAAACGCCGTGGTGCCGAAATTGCCGAATTGATCCGGCAAAAGATTATGGCGTTAACACAAGTGGATGTGCCATCGTTTGATTTAGATATTACATTTTATCGTGATGATCTTAGCCTGATAGAAGAGGAAATGTCTCCAATTTATAAAGGTGCATCAATGCAAATGAATATTCAGAATAAAGAGATTATTCTTGTAGATGACGTGCTTTTTACCGGTCGTACTATTCGTGCGGCATTGGATGCGCTGACAGATTTTGGGCGAGCATCTCGGATTGAGTTAGTCATCTTTGTGGATCGTGGTCACCGTGAATTGCCTATTCGGGCAGATTATGTGGGCAAAAATGTCCCTACCAGCCGTAATGAAAATATTCAAGTTCGTACAAAACAGTTTGATCAATGTTACGAAGTCGCATTATTGTCTAAATAACCTTCGTGAACCTTTAAGCCAATTAATACTCTAAACAGCATCATTTAATCTGATTAAGGAATATTACTCTATGAATTTTAAGTCTATTTTTTCTGTTGCGCTGGTTTTCTTTGCTATGGCGACACAGGTGCAAGCCGAAGAAAAAGTGGTGGCAACTGTTAATGGTGTGCCGGTATTGGAAAGTCAAATTAAGCCGATACTCAATAAGAGAACCAGCCGTCAAGCGGCCATTGATAAAGTGATTAATGATATGCTGGTCAATCAAGCGGTAAAAGAGTCCGGTGTTAAAGTCAATGAAGCGAAAATTGATCAGATTATCGAAGGCATTGCTGCGCAAAACGGATTAACGTTTGGTCAGTTGTTGGATGCCCTTGATTATCAAGGGATTAACTACCACGCATATCGCCAACAGATTGCTCAACAAGTGTTAATGGCAGAGGTTCGTAACCATGCTATTAGCCAAAGCGTTGATGTAACGCGTGAGCAAGTGGAAGAACTGGCGGAGAAAATGCAAAAAGAAGCAAAAGCGAAAGGAAAAATGGAAAATGTGAAGGGAACAGAATACGAAGTCCGTCATATTTTATTGAAACTAAATCCATTATTGAATGATGCACAAGCGAAAAAGCAATTAACACAAATTCGAGCGGATATTGTTTCCGGCAAAATGACATTTGCTGAGGCAGCACTAAAATATTCTAAAGATTATCTATCTGGCGCTAACGGCGGAAACCTAGGTTATGCCTTTCTGGAAGCGTATGTAGGTCCATTCAGTCAAGCGATTCGTAGCGCTAAGAAAGGGGTGATCAGTGCGCCGTTTAAAACCGAATTCGGTTGGCATATTTTAGAGGTGACGAATACTCGTCAAGGGGATCGTACGGAAGAAGCGTATCGTCAAAAGGCCTATGAGCAAATTGTGAATCAACAATTACAAGATTCTGCCCGTGATTGGGTGCAAGCCTTGCGTAAACGTGCCGACATTAAATACTTAAATTAATCATCATCCCGACCCAATGGTCGGGATTTTGCTTTATAATACACCGCACTTTTCGTTATTTTTATAAGATCTTATTTAATGAATTCAAAAAAGCATTTAGGTCATACGGCGCGTAAACGGTTCGGGCAAAATTTCTTGCACGACAACAATGTGATTCAAAATATCGTGGCAGCAATTTATCCGCAAGCCAATCAATTTTTAGTGGAAATCGGTCCCGGGTTGGGCGCATTGACAGAGCCGGTTGCGGAGCAGGTAGATCGCTTGACTGTATTGGAGCTTGACCGTGATTTGGCGGAGCGCTTACGTCACCACCCGTTTTTACATCAAAAACTCAATGTCATCGAAACCGATGCCATGCAGTTTGATTTTTCCTCTCTTTATGAACAAGAACATTTGGCAGAAAAAGGGCAAAAATTGCGCGTGTTTGGTAACTTGCCGTATAACATTTCTACGCCGTTAATGTTCCATTTGTTTAAATATCATCACATTATTCAAGACATGCATTTCATGTTGCAAAAAGAAGTGGTGAAACGCCTATGTGCTGCGCCAAATAGCAAGGCTTACGGAAGATTGACTATCATGGCGCAATATTTCTGCCAAGTGATGCCGGTGTTGGAAGTGCCACCAAGTGCCTTCAAGCCTGCGCCAAAAGTCGATTCTGCCGTGGTTCGTTTAATCCCGCATGCCACACTGCCGCACCCGGTCAAGGATTTATATTGGCTTAATCGCGTCTGTTCGCAGGCATTTAATCAACGTCGCAAAACCTTGCGTAATGCCTTGTCCGGCTTATTTTCACCGGAAAATCTGACCGCACTTAACATCGATTTGAATGCACGAGCGGAAAATCTCAGCATTGCGGATTATGCCCGTTTAGCGAACTGGTTGGCGGATAACCCGCCGGCAGAGGTGAGCAAAGCGGATGTGGTGGATTCGGAAGCATAAAAAGAGCGGTCAAAAATGGCGACATATTTAGTGGGCGACCTACAAGGTTGTTATGACGAATTGCAGATGTTATTGGATCGAGTGAAATTCGACCCAACACAAGATACACTTTATTTAACCGGTGATTTGGTGGCACGGGGCGATAAATCGCTGGAATGTCTGCGTTTCGTTAAATCCTTAGGAACTGCCGCTTATACCGTCTTAGGTAATCATGATTTACATTTAATTTCCACCGCACTTGGCATTAAAAAAATCAAACCTCGTGATCGCGTTGCACCGATTTTTGCCGCACCGGATTTTTTTGAATTAATCCATTGGCTACGTCAACAACCTTTATTGATTCACCACGAACAACTGAATTTTGTCATGGCGCACGCCGGTATCTCGCCAGATTGGGATTTGGCAACCGCCAAAGCTTGCGCCAATGAAGTAGAGAATGTGCTGCGCCATGGCAATTATCGCTATCTCATTGAAAATATGTATTCGGAACAGCCTGATCGTTGGTCGCCAAATTTAAAAGGACTGGATCGTCTGCGTTACATTATTAATGCTTTTACTCGCATGCGTTTTTGCTATCGGGATCATCGCCTCGATTTTGCATGTAAACTGCCTATCAAGGATGCGCCAGAGAACCTTGCACCCTGGTTTGCTTTAGACAATCCGCTGTATCAAACTGAAAATATTGTTTTTGGGCATTGGGCGAGCTTAGTGGATGAAATCACGCCACCGAATATTTACGCTCTCGATACCGGTTGCGTTTGGAACAATCGTCTTACTATGTTGCGCTGGGAAGATAAGCACTATTTCACCCAAAGTGCGGTCAAAAATTACAGTGATTTTTAGTGGTAAGCAGAAGAAAAAAATGTCGCAATAGGTAGAGTATATTGCGACATTTTTTTATGCATAAATCATTAGTATGCTACAAGTCATAGACGATTATTTTTGTTTCATCAATTTCGTCCAGTTGTAATAGCCGTATAGCGAGTTCAATAAATAGGCACTATACATTAAATACATGGCTGGGGTTTCCGCCCATAAGGCAATGGAAAGGATATTTAACAAAATCCACAAAATCCATTGTTCACGGTAGCGTAAAATCATCAATAATTGGGCTGAAACAGTAATCACGGTGGTCAAACCGTCTAATCCTGTGGAGCTGCCGCCTGCCGCATTAAGGGCTTGCACGAACAATAACGTACCGACAATCACGGTGGTGGCAAGGATGAGCCAGCCTTGCAGCGTCAGTGATTTCGCAATAACGCTTTCTGCGCCGCTCTTTTCTTGTTGCATATGGGTTTTCCACATGAAATAACCGATAAATTGCGCTGGGATATAAACATACAAGACGGTATTCATTTCACCGATGAAATTCTCGCCCCATGCTACATAGAAGTAAGTGTAGGCAAAAATCAGCCCGAACAGATAATTACTGATTTTCCCTTTACTGACGAACACCACACAAATCACGCCGGCAATCCCGGAAATCATGGCAAGCGGCGATTGCGGATCTAAGACGAAAGCAACAATTTGTGCGGCAATAAAGAGAAATAGCCAAAACACTTCAAAAGGTTTCCAGTCGGAAAAAAGTTCTTGTTTTAGTTGATGTAAATACGGTTGTAGATTCATAGTCACCTCACAAATGGGATAAAGTGCGGTCATCTTAGGAAGTATTTTTTAGAATGTAAAGGATTTGCTACGTTTTTGTGTTGCTGATCACAAAAAAGATGTCATCACGTTAAACATGAATGGCATCGTGTCATTTCTTTTTCAGCGTAACAGGGCTAAAATATCGCCTTTTTATCAGTAGAGAGAACATCATGACTTTTGCGGTTGGGCAGCGTTGGATCAGTGAAACGGAAAATAATTTAGGCTTGGGAGTCATTCGCGCCGTGGATTTTCGGCAAGTGACAATTGATTTCCCTGCAACACAAGAACAACGTATTTATTCGGTGCAAAACGCGCCGTTAAATCGTGTGCAATTTCGTATCGGTGATTTGATTCAACATGTAGAAGGTTGGCATGGCGAAGTGCTCAATGTGGCGGAAAATAATGGCTTGCTGTTCTATTTGGTACAACAAGAGGGCAAGGAAGACCGTGTCGTCAGTGAAATGGACCTGGCTCATCGCATTTCTTTTTGCCGACCGCAAGAACGCCTGTTTTCCGCACAGATTGATCGTAACGACCATTTCGTGTTGCGTTACCAAGCGTTGCAATACCAAAAAGCGCAATTTCAATCGCCCTTGCGGGGCTTACGTGGTATCCGCGCCGGGCTGATTCCTCATCAATTACACATTGCGAAAGAAGCCGGGCGGCGTATTGCACCACGCGTGTTGTTGGCCGATGAAGTGGGTTTGGGTAAAACCATTGAAGCCGGCATGATTTTGCAGCAGCAATTATTTGCCGAAAAGGTGCGCCGCGTGCTGGTTATTGTGCCGGAAACGTTGCAACATCAATGGTTGGTCGAAATGTTGCGTCGTTTTAATTTGCACTTTTCGCTGTTTGATGAAGAACGTTGCGCTGATTTTGCCGCGACAGAAGAGCAGGAAGAAGTGAATCCGTTTACCACCGAATCCATGATTATTTGCGCCTTGGATTGGTTGGTGCAAACGCCAAAACGGGTACAACAAATCTTGGCGGCCGGTTTTGATATGCTCATTGTCGATGAAGTGCATCATTTGGTGTATGACGAGGTCAATCCAAGCTTAGAATATCAGTTAGTGCAACAACTGACACAACAGATTCCCGCCGTGTTATTACTCACCGCCACACCGGAGCAGCTTGGTCAGCAAAGTCATTTTGCCCGTTTGAATTTATTAGACCCACATCGTTTCCACGACTATCAGGCTTTTTTAAAAGAACAGCAAAATTATCAGCCGATTGCCGAAGCCACACAGGCATTACTGGAGAATCGCCCATTAAATGTGGATGAAAAGCGCACGATTTCCTTGTTGTTGGCTAAGTCAATTAATTTTGAAACCGGCAATAAGACGAAGTTAATTCAACAGCTTATCGACCGCCACGGCACCGGGCGTTTATTGTTCCGCAATACCCGTCAAAGCGTACAAGGCTTCCCGAAAAGGGTGTATCACCCTATTGCCTTATCTCAGCCGAAGCAATATGAAAATGCAGTGAAAACGCGCCTTGCCTTTGGTGAAAATCCGTTGCAATGCGCGATTTATCCTGAACATTTTCTGCGAGAGCTGAACGCGAATACGGCATGGTGGGAATTTGACCCGCGCGTGCAATGGCTCATCGATTTTTTAAAACAACATCGACAGGAAAAAGTGTTGGTGATTTGTCGTTATGCTGATACGGCAATTCAGCTGGAGCAAATTTTGCGTGAAAAAGAAGGCATTCGTAGCGCGGTATTCCACGAAAAAATGTCTATTGTGGAACGCGATCGTGCGGCGGCGTATTTTACTCAGCAAGAAAATGGTGCACAGGTGCTACTCAGCTCTGGGATCGGCTCTGAGGGGCGAAACTTCCAATTTGCTTGCCATTTAGTACTGTTTAATTTGCCGGAAAATCCTGATTTGTTAGAGCAGTGTATCGGGCGTTTGGATCGCATTGGACAAACGCGAGAAATTCAAATTTATCAGCCGTATTTTGCCGACAGTGCACAAGCGGTGTTGGCTGATTGGTATCACTTGGGCTTAAATGCCTTCAATGAAACATGCCCGATGGGCGCCTTATTGTTAGAACAGTTTGCCGAAGTATTGCAAAAAACATTGCAAAATCCGACCGCACTTGACGCTCGTCAGGACTTAATTGAGCGTACTCAAGAGGAAAGGTTACGCCTGAAGCAGCTGTTAGAGCAAGGGCGTGATTTGTTGTTGGAGCTTAACTCTAACGGTGGCGAGGCGGCGAAGCAGCTGGCACAAGACATTGCCGAGCAAGATGGCAGTCAGGAGTTAGTCAATTTTGCCTTGAATCTGTTTGATGTCATCGGCGTGGAACAGGAAGATTTAGGTGAGCAATCTATCGTCATTACGCCCACAGGCACGATGCTTATGCCCGATTTCCCGGGCTTGAAAGAGGAAGGTGTCACGGTCACTTTCGACCGTCAATTGGCGTTGGCACGCGAGGAGTTGGAGTTCCTCACTTGGGATCATCCGATGATTTACCACGGCATTGATTTAATCACTTCCGGCGACATTGGAAAAAGCGCCGTAGCGTTGTTGGTGAATAAAAATCTGCCATCAGGCACGCTGTTACTGGAGTTGGTTTATGTGGTGGAAACCCAAGCGCCACAAGGGTTACAATTAACCCGCTTTTTACCGCCAACACCGATTCGTCTGTTGCTGGATAATCGCGGTAATGATTTGGCACCGCAAGTGGCATTTGACACATTACAACACAAATTGAAGCCGATGGAACGCAATGTAGCGAATAAAATTGTGAAAATGCTGCGTCCGAGCATTGAAGGGCTGATTGCCCAAGGTGAGCGTTTGGTGGTGGCACAAAGTGAGCAGATTATCAATGCCGCGCAACAAGAAGCTGAGCAGCAATTGGATGCAGAACTCAACCGATTAATCGCGTTACAAAAAGTGAATAAAAACATTCGCGCCGATGAAATTCACACGTTAGAACGTCAACGCACCCAAATTTTACAGCTGTTACAACAGGCAAACTGGCGTTTAGATTGCTTGCGTGTGATTGTGAGCAATAAGGAATAAACATGGCCCTGATTGAATATAATCCGCCGCAGGAACCTTGGCTGGATTTAGTGTATCGCGATGATTATATTGCGGTGGTGAACAAGCCGAGTGGCCTGCTTTCCGTGCCGGGTAATCAGCCGCAATATTACGACAGCGCGATGTCGCGAGTGAAAGAAAAGTACGGTTTTTGTGAACCGGCACATCGACTCGACATGGCCACCAGCGGCATTTTGTTGTTTGCTTTGAGCAAAGCGGCAGATCGCGAGTTAAAACGCCAATTTCGTGAACGTGAACCGAAAAAATATTATCAGGCGTTGGTTTGGGGACATGTGGAACAAGATCATGGGGTTGTGGAGTTGCCGCTGATTTGCGACTGGGAAAATCGCCCACGCCAAAAAATTTGCTTTGAACGAGGTAAAAGAGCGGTCACTTTTTACGATGTTTTACAACGTTATCCCAATAATACGACACGCGTAAAACTTACGCCGATTACAGGGCGTTCCCATCAATTACGTTTGCACATGCTGGCACTTGGGCATCCGATTTTAGGTGATAAATTCTACGCACATCCACAAGCCAAAGCGTTATCGCCTCGCCTCTGCTTGCACGCGGAAAGCCTGCAGATTCAACATCCGATTACCGGGGAAACGATGGAATTCACCGCGCCGGTCGGTTTTTAAGGTGCTACGGCGCATCGCTTAAGCGCGAGGCTACATCGTGGCGATTAGGGCTATTTATTTTGGCGTATCTAAAATTTGTGCCACCAGTTTTAAGTAGCCGATGGCCAATGATCGTTGTGTGACACTTACATCAAATATCGCATCTTCGGTTAATACGCCACAAGGCATCTCCTCCGGTATTTCACCTTGCTCATAAGCTTGATAGTCTTGTCGCCAGTCACCGTCAAAATAATAATGTTCTAACTTGGTTATCGTCGGTAAAATCTGTTGCCATTTTTCTAAAAATTGTTCCGCTTCAAGTAAAAATGCTTCCGATTGACCTAGAAGGGTTTCCATTTCTTGAATTTGTTCTAACCGTTTTTGGGGTAACATAATTGCTTCCTTATTGCTTGAATAGATATAAAACCTAGTCTAACCTGTGTCAGTCATTGTAGAATGACACTCAAGATACATTGCACATGACGCATTTTATAATGCAGTTCACGAAAGACAAAAGTGCGGTGTCTATTTTTATCGTTTATGGAGCGAGTATGAAATTATTTTTAGTCACTTTCGGTATTTTTCTTCTGATTATTTTAGCCATGGCATTGGGCTATATTGTGAAACGCCAAGCGCTGAAAGGCAGTTGTGGCGGTTTATCGTCTTTAGGTATTGCCAAAGCCTGCGATTGCGATAAACCTTGCGACACTTTGCAGTCTAAATTGGATGCCGGCGATGAAAATGCGAAGGCAGAATATGAACAAAAATTTGCGCAAAAAGAGAAAGCTCAGTTTTACGAAGTGAAGTAGTTCTATTTAACGTTGTGATGAGAGAACAGTATGCCGTATGTCAATATTAAAGTTACCGGTGGTGCAGAAGCGCCGACAGCTAAACAGAAAGCAGAGTTAATTGAAGGTGTCACCTATTTATTACAGAAAGTGTTGAACAAAAATCCTGAAACGACAGTGGTGGTTATTGATGAGGTCGATATGGACAACTGGGGGATTGGAGGGAAAACGGTGACTTCTCGACGTGCAATGAAGTGATCAGGCTACAACCTGTATGAAAGTGCCCGAAATTGTCGGGCATTTTTACTCTTACTTGATTTACGGTAGAATGCACAATTATTTATTTAGTGGAACGTTCATTATTAAACTATGAAATCACAAACCTACGAAAAACATTTTCCTAAACTCTCCGCTGAGCAACTTGCCCAAAATGCCACGAAAAAAGTGATTTGCGGCATGTCCGGCGGGGTAGATTCCTCCGTTTCTGCGTTTATTCTTCAACAGCAAGGCTACCAAGTGGAAGGCCTTTTTATGAAAAACTGGGAAGAAGATGACGATACCGATTATTGTACAGCCGCCGCGGATTTAGCTGACGCTCAGGCGGTGTGCGACAAGCTCGGGATTAAGCTACATAAAATCAATTTTGCGGCGGAATATTGGGATAATGTGTTTGAGCATTTCCTTAGCGAATACAAGGCTGGTCGTACTCCGAATCCGGATATTCTGTGTAACAAAGAAATTAAATTTAAAGCTTTCTTGGAATATGCCGCAGAAGATTTGGGCGCTAACTATATTGCTACCGGGCATTATGTACGCCGTCGCGGCGCGGATGATAACGCACAATTATTGCGCGGTTTGGATGCCAACAAAGATCAGAGCTATTTTTTATATACATTGAGCAGTAAGCAAGTGGGACAAAGTCTGTTTCCTGTTGGCGACATTGAAAAGCCGATTGTACGCGCGATTGCTGAAGATTTAGGCTTGGTAACGGCGAAGAAGAAGGATTCTACCGGTATTTGTTTTATCGGTGAGCGTAAATTTAAAGATTTCTTAGCCCGTTACTTGCCGGCGCAACCGGGCAATATTCGCACGGTAGAGGGCGACATTATTGGTCGCCACGATGGTTTGATGTATCACACATTGGGCCAACGCAAAGGCTTGGGCATTGGTGGCGTGAAGGGGGCTAGTGAAGAAGCTTGGTATGTGGTGGAAAAAGATCTGGTGAATAATGAATTGATTGTAGCGCAAGGTCATGATCATTCTGCGTTACTTTCTACCGGTTTAATCGCACAACAATTGCATTGGGTCGATCGTCAACGGATTCGTGAACCGTTGCGTTGTACGGTGAAAACCCGTTATCGCCAAACGGATGTGCCTTGTATCATTGAACCTATCGACGATGAAAGCATCAAAGTCATTTTTGATGAGCCGCAAATTGCCGTTACGCCGGGGCAATCAGCCGTCTTCTATTTGGATGAAGTTTGCCTTGGCGGCGGTATTATCGAGCAGCAATTGAAGTAATTATATCGTTAACTTTTCTTCTGACACATCGGGCAATAAAAACTATTCCGTTGCCCGATGACTAAACTTTCAATTTTTGTACCGCACGTTGGGCAAGGTTTGCCTTTATTCCCGTAAACCAACAATTCTTGGGCGAAATAACCCGGTCTGCCATCAGGTTGTAAGAAATCTTTGAGTGTGGTTCCACCTTGTTCAATGGCTTTGGCAAGAACGGATTTAATGGTTTCGACCAAACGCTCACACTGTTTTCGGGTGAGATTCGCGGCAAGTTTTAATGGGTGCAAGCCGGACAAGAACAAACTTTCATTCGCATAAATGTTGCCAACGCCCACCACCACAGCATTATCCATTAAAAAGGTTTTAAGTGCGGTCGTTTTTTTGCGAGATTTTTTGAAAAGATAGTCGGCGTTAAATTCCTCTGATAGCGGTTCCGGCCCCAGTTTCAAAAATAAATGAAACTCGTCTAATTTTTCCGTCCATAACCAAGCGCCAAAACGGCGCGGATCGTTATAGCGTAATAATCTGCCGTTGTTCATTACAATATCCAAGTGATCGTGTTTATCAACCAGGCTGTCATGCGGTACGATTCTTACGGTTCCCGACATTCCTAGGTGCCCGATGATATAGCCTTGTTCGGTATGAATGATGAGGTATTTAGCACGGCGAGTAAGATCCAGAATTTTCACCTGATGCAATGTCGATAATGCCGGTGATACTGTCCAACGGAGTTTCGGCTGGCGTACCTCAATTTTTTCAATCACGTAATCTTTCAAATAAGGGCTCACGCCACGCAGTGCGGTTTCGACTTCAGGTAGTTCAGGCATTCTCTTTCTCCGATAGCCACTGGATATAAAAAAACCCGAACAGTGTCGGGTTTTTCAATTCACGCAAAATTATTTGATTTTTGCTTCTTTATAAATAACGTGTTTACGCACAACTGGATCAAATTTTTTGATTTCCATTTTTTCAGGCATATTACGTTTGTTTTTGTCAGTTGTGTAGAAATGACCAGTTTCTGCGGTAGAAACTAAACGGATTTTCTCACGAGCACCTTTTGCTGCCATTTGTTAGCTCCTTAGATTTTCTCGCCACGAGCACGGATTTCAGCTAAAACTGCATCAATGCCTTTTTTATCAATAATACGCATACCTTTTGCAGTTAAGCGTAATGTTACGAAACGGTTTTCACTTTCAACCCAGAAACGGTGAGTGTGAAGGTTAGGAAGAAAACGACGACGAGTCGCGTTCATTGCGTGAGAGCGGTTGTTACCCACTGCCGGACGCTTGCCTGTTACTTGACAGACTCTAGACATATTAATCTCCAATAATGAAATTTAAGCTCGAGCTTACGGTTCGGAATATTTCAAAAATCGCTTTTTGAATGACCTCGTCAGGTCGTATAACCCGACCCGCATACTATATTAAAGGTCGTGCATTATACTCACTTTATCTTGCATTCTCAAGCCTAAATCCTGAATTTGCTGACATTAAAACGAAAATTTATCCCAAAGTGCGGTGCGTTTTAGAGCAGATTTTGTTCCGCAAAGGAAAAATAATCGCCTTTGCCAATCACAAAATGATCCAGCACACGGATTTCCACCAACTCTGCCGCCTGCTTGATCGCCTCCGTAATTTGTCGGTCGGAAAAACTAGGTTCTGCCACACCGGAAGGGTGATTATGAGCCAGAATAATCGCCGCCGCATTACAAGCCAACGCTTCCTTGATGACTTCGCGCGGATACACCATCGCTTTATTAATTGTGCCGAGAAACAAGCGTTCCTGCTTAATCAACCGATGTTGGTTATCTAAGAAAAGCACTAAGAAAATTTCTCGCTCTGTATTTTCTAACTCTGTTTGTAAGTACATTTTCACCGTCTCTGACGAACTAAAACAATACCCTTCTTTAAGTTCCGCCAATAAATAACGACGGGTCATTTCCGTACAAGCTTGCAACTGAATAAACTGCGTAATACCAATGCCTTTCACGGCACAAAACTGCTTTTGATTGGCGCTAATGAGCCCTCGCAACGAGCCAAAATGTTGTAGCACATTTTTCGATAGCTGCATCACCGGACAATCTTTAATGCCAGTACGCAAGAAGATGGCCAAAAGCTCATCATCTGTCAATGCCGCAGCGCCATATTTTAAGAGCTTTTCCCTTGGCATTAAGGCCTCATCCATTTCTTTAACCTCGCAAAAAATAACAGATTCGCTATTCATTCACAGGGCGTCGTAAAATCCAAAAAGTACATTTAAAAGATGGGATTGGGATCGCAAAATAAGATTTTTGATTAAATCATAATTCAAGTAGAATAAGCGGATTCATCTCCGAGTCAGTCAATTCATGGGATTCAAGCATGATTAATCTAGAAAATAAACGCATTGTTGTGGGCATTACCGGCGGCATTGCCGCGTACAAAACCATCGAATTAATTCGTTTATTACGCAAAGCCAATGCGCAGGTTCGTGTGGTGCTCACGCCTGCCGCCGCAGAATTTGTGACCCCACTCACCTTGCAAGCGATTTCCGGCAATGCCGTGGCGCAATCGTTATTGGATCCGCAAGCAGAACTGGCAATGGGACATATTGAATTGGCAAAATGGGCGGATGTCGTATTAATCGCGCCAGCCAGTGCCGATTTTATTGCTCGCTTAACTGTCGGCATCGCGAACGATTTACTTTCTACGATTTGTCTTGCTACCAGCGCACCGATTTTTCTTGCGCCGGCGATGAATCAACAAATGTATCGCCAAGCCATAATGCAGCAAAATCTGACCGCACTTTTAAGCCGTGGCATACAACTTATCGGCCCGAACAGTGGTGAACAGGCCTGTGGTGATGTAGGTGCTGGGCGGATGTCCGAACCTTCTGAAATTTTCACCGCACTTTGCCATCATTTTGCGGGACAGCAAGATTTGCTCGGACTCCATGTTGCTATTACAGCAGGTCCAACACGCGAGGCCATCGATCCAGTGCGTTACATTTCCAATCACAGCTCCGGTAAAATGGGCTTTGCCATTGCAGAGGCTTTTGCCAAACGTGGCGCACAGGTGACGCTAATTGCCGGCCCGGTGAATCTGACCGCCTCACCCAATATTCATCGTATTAATGTCACTTCCGCGCAAGAAATGTGGCAAACCGCCTTAGAAAGTGCGGTCAAAAATCACATTTTTATTGGTTGTGCTGCGGTGGCGGATTACCGTATTGCGGATATCGCTGATCAAAAAATCAAAAAATCGGCTGAAGAAATGACGTTAAAGCTCGTTAAAAATCCGGACATCATCGCAGATGTGGCGCATCTTACGGAAAAGCGCCCTTTCACTATTGGGTTTGCGGCTGAAACGCAGAATGTTGCCGATTATGCGAAAGATAAACTGACGCGCAAAAATTTGGATATGATTTGTGCTAATGACGTTTCCGGTGGGCAAGTGTTCGGACAAGATCACAATGCGCTACACCTCTTTTGGAAGCATGGCGAAAAAGTCTTGCCGCAGGCGGATAAAAATACCTTAGCAGAAGCATTAGTCAGTGAAATTATGGCGCATTACCGTCAATAAAAAACACAACAAAAACCCACCGCACTTTATCAAAAACACAAAAGATTTCGTTAAAGGAAAAGATCACAATGAAAAAAATTGACGTTAAAATTTTAGATAGCCGTCTTGGCAGCGAATTTCCTTTGCCAACGTATGCTACTGAAGGATCAGCCGGTTTGGATTTACGTGCGCTCCTAGACAATGGCATTGAAATCCAACCGGGTGAAACCAAATTAATTCCAACGGGGCTTTCTATTTATATTGCCGATCCCAATTTAGCGGCAGTGATTTTACCGCGTTCCGGTTTAGGCCATAAACACGGCATTGTGTTGGGCAATTTAGTCGGTTTAATCGATTCTGATTATCAAGGTCCGCTCATGGTTTCCGTGTGGAATCGTGGCAATGAACCGTTCAAAATTGAAGTAGGCGATCGCATCGCGCAATTAGTCTTTGTGCCCGTTGTGCAAGCAGAATTTAATATCGTCAACGAATTTCATGCCACAGAACGTGGCGAAGGCGGTTTCGGCCATTCAGGTAAACACTAATGGAACAAACCAATAAACGCAGTATTAAAGAACGCCGCCAACAAGTGTTGACGGTGCTCACGCATATGTTGCATTCCGAACGCGGCATGGAGCGTATGACAACGGCGCGTTTAGCCGCAGAAGTGGGCGTATCAGAAGCGGCGTTGTACCGTTATTACCCGAGCAAAACCAAGATTTTTGAAGCCTTAATTGAGAATATCGAAAGCACATTGCTTAATCGCATTTCACAATCGATCAAAAACGAAACCAACACTATGCAACGGGTAAAAGACATCCTGCAGATGATCTTGGATTTTGCCCGTAAAAACCCCGGTTTAACCCGTGTGTTAACCGGCCATGCGTTGATGTTTGAAGATGCCAAACTACAAGCCCGCGTTGCCACCTTTTTTGACAGGCTGGAATTGCAGTTTGTGAATATTCTGCAAATGCGAAAATTGCGCGAAGGACGCGGATTTAACGTGGACGAACGCATTATCGCCGCACACCTCGTCACCCTCTGTGAAGGGCAGTTTATGCGCTATGTGCGTTCCAACTTCCGACACACACCAAATCAAGGGTTTAGCCAGCAATGGCAGCTCATTGAAAGCTTATTTGCATAATTTATTTATTTAGGTAATATGTCGTGATTATTCCTTGGCAAGAACTGGCGGAAGACACCTTAATCAATATTGTGGAAAGCGTCATTTTACGTGAAGGAACCGATTATGGTTCACATGAACAGACTTTCGAACAAAAAAAGAAAGCGCTACTGAACAAAATCCGCCAAGGACGTGCGGTGATTGTTTGGTCTGAACTACATGAATCTATCGATATAAAAGATAAAACGGATTTTTTTAGATAAACCTTTTAGTTTTTCATAATTAGATGGAGGTTTTACGTGCAGGAACAGGACGCACAAGCCACACAACCGACGGATCCGATGCTGGAGTGGTTTTTATCACATTGCCACATCAAAAAATATGCAGCGAAAAGCATACTGATTAACGCCGGAGAAGAAGCAGATACGTTGTATTACATCATTAGCGGTTCGGTTTCCGTCATGGTAAAGGATGAAGACGGCAGGGAAATGATTTTGACCTATTTAGGCAAGGGCGAGTTCTTTGGTGAGGCAGGATTATTTGAAGATGGTCAACTGCGTTCTGCATGGGTTAAAGCAAAGACCGCTTGTGAGGTTGCTGAAATTTCCTATCGGAAATTTCGTCAATTAATTCAAGTTAGCCCCGATATTTTAATGTATCTGACCGCACAATTAGCCCATCGCTTACAACGAACATCACGGCAAGTCAGCAATCTAGCTTTCTTAGATGTGACCGGACGTATTGCGCAAACCTTATTAAATTTAGCCAAAATGCCGGACGCCATGACGCATCCGGACGGGATGCAAATTAAAATTACCCGTCAGGAAATCGGACAGATGGTGGGATGCTCTCGTGAAACAGTGGGGCGTATTATGAGAATGTTGGAAGAGCAACATTTGATTACAGCCCATGGTAAAACAATCGTGATTCATGGGACTCGATAAAAATAGAAAGAAAAACGACCGCACTTTATGTCTTACTGAATTAAGTGCGGTCTCTTTTTGTCTTATTTTCGCAGTTTGACTAACTCGACTTCATGATTAACCCCTTTCTTTAAGATTAGATTGGCACGTTCACGGGTCGGCAAAATATTTTCTCTTAAATTTAATCCATTAATGTCATCCCAAATACGGCTGGCTGTTGCAATGGCTTCTTGTTCGGAAAGATTGGCATAATGTTTAAAATAGGAATTCGGGTTAGAAAACGCACTTTGTCGGAATTTTAAGAATCGACGGATATACCATTCTTTTAATAAGCTTTCTTCTGCGTCCACATAAATCGAAAAATCCACAAAATCTGAAACGAAGGTTTGATTTGCACGATTATCATTGGGTTGGAGGACGTTGAGCCCTTCTAATATCAGAATATCCGGTTGATCAATAACATTAAACTGTTCAGGAATAATGTCATAAGTTAAATGAGAATAAATTGGTGCTTTCACATGATGTTTACCGGATTTGATATCAGCTAAGAAATGAATTAATTTTGGTGTATCGTAAGAAATCGGAAAACCTTTCTTTTGTAATAGTTGATGCTTTTGTAAATAAGAAAGCGGATGCAAAAAACCATCGGTAGTAATTAAATCCACTTTCCGTTCACTCGGCCAATGGCTAAGAAGAGATTGTAAAATGCGTGCCGAGGTGCTTTTGCCTACGGCAA
Source organism: uncultured Aggregatibacter sp. (assembly GCF_901873365.1). GTDB lineage: Bacteria > Pseudomonadota > Gammaproteobacteria > Enterobacterales > Pasteurellaceae > Aggregatibacter. The sequence continues at coordinate 1,071 of NZ_CABFLM010000066.1, read as the reverse complement.
CACTGCCGGCAATACTGATGATATAGGGTACTTTGGGACTTTCTCCGCCAAGAAAGCGATGAAGAACATTCTGGCGACGAATGTTTTCTTCTATATAGTAGTTAATCAGGCGGGTGAGTGGCAGGTAAATTGTACGTACTTCATCCAGCGATAATTCTTCATTAAAACCCAGTAGCGGTTTAAGATCTTGCTCGGTCAATTTTAATGGCACGGATTTGCGTAAGGCAGCCCAATGCTGTCGTTCAAAGGATAAAAAGGGGGTTAATTTGTCTGAAAAAGTGTCAGAAATTGGAGATTCCACGATTAAATTGCGCTTCCGTTGAGTAAAATAATGGGTGAAATATACCTTATAAATGAAAGGATGCGCAGTAAAAATTTAGTTGTGCTTATAAATTAAGCAAATCAGTATTCTCTTTTGTTTGATAATTAAACGAATAATTAAAAAAAAACGATTTATAAAAAAAAAGACTTGTCAGGTATAAAAAAATCCCTATAATACGCCTCACTTGTTCACGAGGCCGACTTAGCTCAGTAGGTAGAGCAACTGACTTGTAATCAGTAGGTCATCAGTTCGATTCCGATAGTCGGCACCATTATCTCGTGTGATAAGCCCCAAATTAGCGTGGAGGGATTCCCGAGCGGCCAAAGGGAGCAGACTGTAAATCTGCCGGCTCAGCCTTCGAAGGTTCGAATCCTTCTCCCTCCACCATTTCTAAGCGACTGATGGGACAGATGAATTAAGAACGGCGGGCATCGTATAATGGCTATTACCTTAGCCTTCCAAGCTAATGACGCGGGTTCGATTCCCGCTGCCCGCTCCAAGCGCTGATATAGCTCAGTTGGTAGAGCGCACCCTTGGTAAGGGTGAGGTCGGCAGTTCGAATCTGCCTATCAGCACCACTTCTTAATAATCTCTCCATTACAAATTTTAATACTTTGGTTAATCTGGTAAATTGAACCATCGATAACCGTGTTTGTTTAGAGGGACAATCAATGTCTAAAGAAAAATTTGAACGTACAAAACCGCACGTTAACGTGGGTACAATCGGCCACGTTGACCATGGTAAAACC
>NZ_CABFLM010000065.1 GCF_901873365.1 uncultured Aggregatibacter sp. | reverse complement strand
TCTTCAGACAATCTCAATCTAAGATTACCTAAACTAGTAGGATCAATTACCAAATACTTTCTAAAAGCACCATAAATAACATTTCTAACTTTAGACATTAATACCTGATCCTTAAATAATTTAGAAAAACTGTTTATAGGATCTCCTTGCAAATCACCCGCATGTTGTGAATTAACTAAAGATAATCTACTATATCCATCAAGCCTTGTTGTAAAATAAGATAAAATTTTTGCTAATTCTGAATTTTTGAAGTTCTCCCTACTTGGAGATAATGCAGTATTGATTAAATTAGGTAAATAAACCTGATAATTATCACCATACTTTCCAACCAAGAAATGATCGCTATTGTAGGGAGTAAAATTCTTTGAGGGAGCAATTTTTATTCTATCTAACATTTTTTCATAAACTTGCTCACTGGTTAAACTTTCAAACTCTAAGTTGCTAATTACATTTAATAATTCTGTTTTTCCCTTAGTTATCCATCCTTCTATTTCAATTAAAGCTTGAGATTTACCACTATTATTGGGTCCAATAAAAACAGTTACAGGGCTAAGTTCTATTTCCAAGTTTTCATCTGAGCTAGGATATGTCCCTGCCTGCAGCCTAAGTTTTTTAAGCATTTTATCCTCCGTATAATAAATGACTCTATTTTCAACTAAATAATTAGAATATCAAACAATATTAATTATTTATACGCTACATCCTTTCCTGTGATATAGCTCACTTCCTAGCATGTCTCCATGATGGCGCAAGCGTCCTCGTTTGTGCCTCTCACTCTAAAAGTGCGGTCAAAAAATCCAAAGAATTTTGAATGTTGGTTCTGCCGATGGTTATGAGTAAAATTCAAAATGTTTTTATTAAACAGCACCCGCGTGAACGCTGGCGCTATCTTTCCTGATTAGCACAATCTGTTGGCGCATGCTTCCCAACGTGTGCCTAATTTCACTAAAAAACACCTCAAAAACTCACCGCACTTTATTTATTTTCTTTGGCACGCGTTAGGAAACGCGCGCTAGCATAAATTTTCATGACTAAAAAAATGCAGTCATTTCCTCAAACGTTTTTCATTTCAAAAAACACTTGGAAAAATGACCGCAGTTTGATCAGAAAATTAACTGCTATTTCACCACAATAAATTCCGGTGTAGCTTGTCGTTCGATGAGTTTACCGACAGGATATAGCTCAACACCGGCAGTTTCGGCGACAGCAAAAACCTCTTTTTCCGAATCTGGGTTGACGGCGATGAGTAAGCCGCCGGAGGTTTGCGGATCGCATAATACGGCTTTCTGTAAATCCGTTATTGGAGCGATTTTGTGTCCGTAGCTGTCGAAATTACGGTTTGTTCCGCCCGGAATACAGCCTTGTGCAATGTAATCATCGACACCGTCTAGGGTTTTAATGTTAGCAAAATCCACTTCGGCATTAAGATTGGAGCCTTCGCAGATTTCGGCTAAATGCCCTAACAAACCAAAACCGGTGACATCCGTCATGGCGGTGACGCCGTCAATGTTTGAAAGCTGACTGCCTAGCAAATTCATTTGGCACATCCACTTGGTCGCCAAGCCTTTGTGTTCGGCTTTTAATTTGCCTTGCTTTTCCGCGGTGGTTAATACGCCAATGCCCAGTGGCTTGGTTAAATATAAGTGACAGCCTGCTTGTGCCGTGGCATTTCGTTTCACTTTCTCAGTGTCGATAATGCCGGTCACCGCCAAGCCAAAAATCGGTTCTAGTGAGTCGATGGAATGACCGCCGGCAAGGGCAATGCGCGCTTCCTGACAAGCAAAACGGCCACCGTCAATAATGCGCTGTGCCACGCTTGCAGGCAATTTGTTAATCGGGAAGCCAAACACCGCAATCGCCATAATCGGCTTGCCACCCATGGCGAAAATATCGCTCACAGCGTTGGTTGCCGCAATGCGTCCAAAATCGAAAGGATCGTCCACAATGGGCATGAAAAAGTCCGTGGTACTGATAATCGACGTACCATTGCCTAAATCATACACCGCCGCGTCATCCTTGGTGTCATTGCCGACAAGGAGATTCGGGTCAATAAACGGTGCCATTTCGGTATGCAAAATTTCCTCTAAAACCTTAGGCGATATTTTGCAGCCTCAACCGGCGCCGTGGCTATATTGCGTCAGCCGAATGTCGTTTGTTATGACGCATTCATTCTGTTCCGCGTGCAAAGCCTGCTCTGTCATGCTTACTTCCTTTTTGTTAAACGAATGGTGTAATTATAGCGTAATTGGGTTTAGGATTCATTAATGGAAATGCCTTTTTCAAGACAAAAAGCAGGTGATATCGATGGTGTCAAGAGGTATAAATGAATGTGAAGATGAGAGAAAAAGGGTGGTGAACTAAGCAGAATTGGTCTTAACAGCAAGCGGTTCGCTGCGTCGCGTCCTTGCGGGTTTCTACCTAGTCCACCATTGATGGATGATGGTTTGTAGTTTGCGACATACTGATACTAAAAGTGTTCTATACCTTCAGCCCGCTTATTTCAGGAGACCAATCCTGACTTTCAAACATCTTATCTTGAAAGTGGTTACATAATAAAATCGTTTTAGCAGATTGTCAATTAGCGTATAACCAGATATTTCACGCATTTTTTTCATTTTTCTTTTCACGCGCAAAGGCAATAAATACTTTCATTACATAATCTTAGCTGGTGTTACCAGATGAAATGGTATGACTTTTATGAAAAAAACGCATAGAATAGCGCGTCCAATTGCACCACTACCAAAATCTTGTTAAAGTGCGGTGCAAAATTTTCACAAAATTAGGAATCACACATGAGTCAAGAATACTTAGATTTTGAATTACCCATTGCCGAACTTGAAGCGAAAATCGAATCTTTGCGTGCAATGACAACACAGGATAATGAAATTAATCTTGATGATGAAATTGCCCGTTTACAGAAAAAAAGCATCGAATTAACCGAAAAAACCTTTGCAAATTTAGATGCGTGGCAAGTGTCAAAAATGTCTCGTCATCCGAATCGTCCCTATACTCTTGACTACATCGAACATATTTTCACCGAATTTGAAGAACTTGCCGGTGATCGTGCTTTTGCCGATGACAAGGCCATTGTTGGCGGATTAGCACGTTTAGACGGCAGACCGGTGATGGTGATTGGCCACCAAAAAGGGCGTACCGTGAAAGATAAAGTAAAACGCAACTTTGGTATGCCGGCACCAGAAGGCTACCGCAAAGCTTTACGCCTCATGCAAATGGCGGAACGTTTCAAATTGCCTATCATCACCTTCATTGACACTCCGGGCGCTTATCCGGGTGTAGGCGCAGAGGAACGCGGTCAGTCAGAAGCTATCGCTCGTAACTTACGCGAAATGTCGACCCTCAAAGTGCCGGTAATTTGTACCGTTATCGGTGAAGGCGGTTCCGGCGGTGCGTTGGCTATCGGCGTGGGTGATAAAGTCAATATGTTGCAATACTCGACCTACTCCGTGATTTCCCCGGAAGGTTGTGCATCTATTTTATGGAAAAGCGCCGATAAAGCCTCCACCGCAGCAGAAGTCATGGGTTTAACCGCCAATCGTTTAAAAAAACTTGGCTTAATTGATAATATCGTACAGGAACCGTTGGGCGGTGCGCACCGCAATTACGATGAAATGGCGCAAAACTTGAAAAAACGCCTGCTTGCCGATTTAGACGACCTTGACGTCTTTGACACAGAAAAGCTGCTAGAACGTCGTTATCAACGTTTAATGAGTTACGGCTACGTATAAAAAAAGTCTCATTTTAATCCCTCCCGAAGACGGGAGGGAATGTCCTCTACCCGTGCCATTCGCCTATGCTCCTCGACTGTTTTTCACAGCAATTACAACGATTTGCACCAAACCAAACTCACTTTCTTATTGGGTTTAGCGGGGGTTTGGATTCCACCGCACTGCTCGCTTTATTTGCGAAACTCCGTGAAAAACAACCGCACTTTCAGCTGCGCGCCATCCACATTCATCACGGATTAAGCGCCCATGCCGATGCTTGGTCAGCTCATTGCCAACAAATTTGCCGCCAATTTTGTATTCCATTGCAAATTCAATACGTGAACGTCAGCACAGAAAACGGTATTGAGGCAGGTGCTCGCCAAGCCCGTTATGAAGCCATTGCACAGCAGATTTTACCGACTGAATGGCTCGCCACGGCACACCATCAACAAGATCAAACAGAAACCTTTTTCCTTGCCCTAAAACGCGGCAGTGGTTTGCAAGGTTTAGGTGCCATGCAGACTAAAAGCAATGTTTACGGTGTGCCCATTTTTCGTCCCTTATTGAATTTTAGCCGCCAACAATTGCTGGCGTTTGTACAACAACAAGAGCTGAGTTGGATTGAAGACGAAAGCAACGAAGATAATCAATACGATCGCAATTTCCTGCGTAATGTCGTGCTGCCCGAATTGCGCCAACGCTGGGCGCATTTTGATTCGGCAGTGCAACGTTCCGCGCAACATTGTTATGAACAACAACAACTGCTTAATGAGCTGTTAGCGGAAGAATATCAAAAAAACATCGTGAAAAATGACCGCACTTTTAACCTGCAACATTTCGCCGACTATTCGCCGGTGAAACAACGCGCCTTGTTACGCTTATGGTTGCAAGATTGGGGCGTTGCCCTGCCCTCTCTCGTGCAATTAGAACAAATTATTTCGGATGTCATTTTCGCGAAAGACGATGCACAACCACAATTTCACCTAGGCGATAACATTGTCCGCCGCTATCAAAACCGTTTATTTCTCACGCCGATATTTGCCGACATTTCACAAGAATATATTGAGGCGAGATTTAATCACCCCATTCCCTTGCCGGATCATTTAGGCACGTTGTTACTGCAAAAAACAACCGAAAAAATGACCGCACTTTGGCAGGATGAAAATGGGCAAACACATCAAGAAGCATTAAATTTACCCTTAGAGGGAACGAAAGTTTGGATTCGATTTCGTTATTCGGGCAAAGTGAAATTAACCTCAAACGGCGTGAATAAAGACATTAAAAAAGTGTGGCAACAGTTGAACGTGGCCCCTTGGCAACGACAACGCATCCCACTCATTTTCTATGGTGATAAGTTACAAAGTGCGGTGGGTTTTTTCACTGTTTTTCAAGATTAAGACAAACAAAAAGGCGCATACTCATGCGCCTTTATTGTCTTTATTGGCTGAATTAAATCGCCCAACCACAAGCATAGAAAGCCACTAAAACAACGGCAATCACAATGGTGCCGATATTTAAGCGTTTGAAATCGCCACTCACCACACGGCCAATCACCAATGCAGCAAAGCCCAACATAATGCCGGTCACAATGTTTGCCGTTAACACGATAAACACCGCGCAAATCAAACCGCTCATGGCGCCAACGAAATCGTCAAAATCCAATTTGCTGACGTTGCTTAACATCAATAATCCCACGTACATTAACGCCGGCGCTGTCGCATAGTTTGGCACTAAAAACGCTAATGGTTGGAAGAACAACATCAACAGGAACAATACGCCAACAACGATGGCGGTGATACCGGTTTTACCGCCTGCGGCAGTCCCTGCAGCGGATTCGATATACACGGCTGCCGGTGCTGTGCCGAAAATACCGGAGAATAAGCTACTGACGGAGTCGGACGTTAAGGCTTTACCGCCATTAATGATTTGACCGTCTTTATCCAATAAATCCGCTTGTCCTGCCACTGCGCGGATGGTGCCTGTAGCATCAAATACCGCAGTCATCACTAAAGCGAACACCACCGGTAAAATAGCCGGTTGCAATGCGCCCATGATATCTAATTGCAAGAATAAAGACTCTTCACCGAAACTTGGCATTTTGAAAACTTGACCGTTAAAGGTCACATTCGGATCAAAAATTAAACCGACCACGGTAATGGCGATGATCACCCATAAAATGCCGCCTTTCACTTGCATTTTTTCTAAACCGATAATTAACGCCAAACCAATTAATGACATCATCACCGGAAATGCAGTAAACACGCCCAATTTTACCGGCAAACCGGCTTGGTTACTCACCACAAGACCAACGCCGTTTGCGGCAATTAAAAGCAAGAATAAACCGATACCAATCCCTGCACCGTGCGCAATACCCACCGGTAAGTTACGCAAAATCCAAGCGCGAATACCTGTGGCAGAAATCAGGGTAAAGAAAACCCCCATTAAAAAGACCGCACCTAAGGCAACCGGAATACTCACTTTTTGTCCGATAACCAAGCTAAATGCGGTAAATGCAGTTAACGAAATGGCACAGCCGATTGCCATGGGCGCATTCGCCCAAAAGCCAATTAAAATCGAGCCTAAACCGGCCACTAAACAGGTGGCAATAAAGACCGACTCTGCTGGAAAACCTGCCGCACTTAACATGTTCGGCACAACGATAACGGAATACACCATCGCAAGGAAAGTGGTTAAACCTGCCACAATTTCTTTACGTACGGTGGAACCGCGTTTAGTCAACTCAAAGCGTTTTTCTAAAGCGGAAGATGGAGAAGATGACATGAAATTACCTTTTAATTTGTCGTTGAAAAAAAGAGGGCGGTATTTTACCGCAACGCCAAAAGAAGTAAACGTTTGCGCAAGAAATAAAAAAGAGACAGCGAATATGCTTCTCGCCTTCTCTCTATTTGAATAAAAAATTAGAATCGTAGCGTGCAACTTGTTGCACGCTACACGCGAAATCATGAATTACGCATCGAGGTTAATCATTCGTGCAACAAGTTGCACGCTACGCACTGATAATTAGCTGATAAAACGATCTGTTTCGACCGCAGGAAGCGTTTGTGATGCAGCTTCTTTTGGGTTCACGCCGAAACGATTTGTTCCCGGCTGACTATCCAAACACATAAACACAAACAATACAAGAACGCCGATAATAGGAATTAATGAAATCAGAATCCACCAACCGCTTCGATTGGTATCATGCAAGCGACGAACGCCAACAGCAATACCTGGTATAAGAACAAGCAAGGAATACAGGCCGCTAAAAAATCCGGTTTCATACTCAACACTGTAAGTTCCTGCCACAACATCAAGCACACCCAAACCAAGGCTAATTAACACGTTAAATAAAAAGAACATCCAATATTCTTTTCGTCTTGCCCGTCCTGAAAAAGTGGCGTAGTTTTTGAGTACATGCAAATACCAGTTCATAGTTTCCTCCCAAGAATAAATAAGCGACTAATCCGTCTCATGTTTTGATTTAAAAACAGTGTTATACTAGCACACAATTTCTATGAGTTATATTCGCAATAAGGGGAAATTAAAATGTCCATTCTAGTCACCGGCGGTGCCGGTTATATCGGTTCGCATACTGTCGTCGAATTATTAAATGCTGGCAAAGAGGTTGTGGTATTAGACAATCTTTGCAACTCTTCGCCAAAATCCTTAGAACGTGTGAAACAAATCACCGGCAAGAGTGTAAAATTTTATGAAGGCGATGTGTTAGATCGCGACTTGTTACAAAAAATCTTTGCTGAAAATCCGATTCATTCCGTCATTCATTTTGCCGGTTTAAAAGCCGTCGGCGAAAGTGTGCAAAAACCGGCTGAATACTATATGAACAATGTCACCGGCTCATTGGTTTTATTACAAGAAATGAAAAAAGCCGGCGTGTGGAATTTCGTCTTCAGTTCTTCTGCCACCGTTTACGGTGATCCTGAAATCATTCCGATTACCGAAAACTGCAAAGTGGGCGGCACGACTAACCCGTACGGCACCTCTAAGTTTATGGTGGAACAAATCCTACGCGATATTGCCAAAGCCGAACCCAAATTCAGCATGACCATTTTGCGCTATTTCAATCCGGTGGGCGCACATGAAAGCGGTTTAATCGGCGAAGACCCGAATGGCATTCCAAACAATTTATTACCTTACATCAGCCAAGTGGCAATCGGAAAATTGCCTCAACTTTCCGTATTCGGTAGCGATTACGACACTCATGACGGCACCGGCGTGCGTGATTATATTCATGTGGTGGATTTGGCGATTGGCCACTTAAAAGCGCTAGATCGCCATCAAGATGATGCTGGCTTGCACATTTATAATTTAGGTACCGGCGTGGGCTATTCCGTCTTAGACATGGTAAAAGCCTTTGAACAAGCAAATAGCATTCAAATTCCTTATAAATTAGTGGATCGTCGTCCGGGCGACATCGCCACCTGTTATTCCGACCCGAGCCTTGCCGCCAAAGAATTGGGCTGGAAAGCAGAGCGTGGTTTAGCACAAATGATGAAAGACACCTGGAATTGGCAAAAAAATAACCCGAAAGGCTATAGAGATTAAGTGTCATGCACGAACTCTCTTTGTGTCAAAACATCATTGAAATTGTTGAGCAGCAATGCAAACAACACAATGTCAACAAAGTCACCGACCTCTGGCTGGAGGTCGGCACCCTTTCTTGCATTGAATCCAGTGCGTTGGAATTTGGCTTTGAAATGGCAGCACAAGGCACACCGGCGGAAAATTGCAAGCTTCATTTAATTTCCATTCCTGCCAAAGCTTGGTGTTGGGATTGCAAACAATTCGTCGAAATTCAAGCCAATAACAGCACTTGCCCCCATTGCGGCAGCGTGCATTTACAACGCCAAAGCGGCGATGAACTCCGCATTAAAGAAATTGCCGTTGAATAAAATTTCCTTGAAATCATGATGACAGAACAACCGATTAGGCCCTCTCTTGCCACCCAAATTTTCAGCCGCAATATGCTGATTTGTGTCTTTACCGGTTTCAGCTCCGGTTTGCCACTTTTCGTGCTGCTGCAAATGTTGCCGATTTGGTTGTCGGATAACGGCATTAGCGTGCAAACCATTGGCGCGTTTACTTTAGTCACGCTCCCCTACACGCTCAAATTTTTGTGGGCGCCTTTGCTGGATCGCTATTTTCCTCGATTTCTCGGTCGCCGTCGCAGTTGGCTTGCCATTTCCCAACTCTTGCTTCTGTTGAGTCTTTACTTGATCGGTTTATACGATCCGAAAGAACAAATGCAAATGGTCATTTTTCTTGCCACGTTCATCGCCTTTATGTCCGCCACCCAAGACATTGTATTGGATGCTTATCGACGGGAAATTTTGCGTGATAACGAATTAGGTTTAGGCAACACGATTCACATTAATGCCTACCGAATTGCCGGTTTGATTCCGGGCGGACTATCATTGTATCTCGCCACGTTCCTGCCATGGAAAACGGTGTTTTTATTGACCGCACTTTTCATGCTGTGTGGGCTGTTTATGACCTTCTTTTTAAGTCACGAGCCACAAATTCAAATTCATCAAAGCAAGCAGCCGTTCTACCAAGCTTTTACCATTCCGCTACAAGAATTTTTCCAACGTAAAGGCATTTATGCCGGTCTCGGTTTTATCGCGTTTCTCTTTCTCTATAAATTCGGCGATGCCCTTGCCACCACGTTGCAAAGTAAATTCATCGTGGACATGGGCTTTAGCAAAACCGACATTGCCTTAGTAGTAAAAAGCACGGCGTTGTGGTCGAGCATTATTGCCGGCATGGCAGGCGGCATTGTGATGTTGCGTCTCGGCATTAACCGCGCGCTTTGGGTCTTTGGTTTTATTCAACTGATTACTATCGGCGGGTTTATTTGGCTTGCCGGATTTGATTATTTCCACGTCGTTGATAACGCAGCGCGCTTAAAACTTGGCATTGTGATTTGTGGCGAATACATTGGTGTGGGACTGGGCACAGCGGCGTTTGTTGCCTTTATGGCACGTGAAACCAATCCGTTTTACACTGCCACTCAACTGGCGTTGTTTACCAGCCTTGCCGCCTTACCGAGCAAAGGGCTTGGCGCACTTTCCGGCGAAATCGTTGCAGCGGTAGGCTACTACCATTTCTTCTGGATTTGCTTATTTTTAGCCATCCCGGGCATGCTCTGCTTATGCTGGGTCGCCCCGTGGAACGAAAAAGTCACCGCACCGAATGCAAGCAATTGACATTTTTAGGGAATTAAGCAACCATACGCCACGATTAATAAAACATTTTCAAAACCGACCGCACTTTCTTCCCGAAATAGGAAAAGTGCGGTGGTTTTTTCAGTTATTTTTCATTTAAAAAAGAGGACAACATGAAAATTATTCTATTAGGCGCACCGGGCGCAGGAAAAGGGACACAAGCACAATTCATCATGAATAAATTTGCCATCCCGCAAATTTCCACGGGCGACATGTTACGCTCTGCGATCAAGGCCGGTACCGAATTAGGCAAACAAGCGAAAACCTTAATGGACGCCGGTCAATTAGTGCCGGATGATTTGATCATTTCCTTAGTGAAAGAACGCGTAGCCCAACCTGACTGCGCCAAAGGTTTCTTACTTGACGGCTTCCCTCGTACGATTCCACAAGCTGACGCATTGAAATCTGCCGGCATCGCCATTGATTATGTGTTGGAATTTGATGTGCCGGATGAAGTGATCGTAGAACGCATGAGCGGTCGTCGTGTGCACCAACCTTCCGGTCGTTCTTACCACATCGTTTACAACCCACCGAAAGTGGAAGGCAAAGATGATGTGACCGGCGAAGATTTGATTATCCGTGCCGATGACAAACCGGAAACCGTGTTAGACCGCTTGAAAGTGTATCACAACACCACCAAACCATTAGTGGATTACTACCAAGCAGAAGCCAAAGCGGGCAACACCCAATATTTCCGCTTAGACGGCACGCAAAAAGTGGAAGATGTCAGCAAAGCATTAGATAAAATCTTAGGGTAATTGCCGATAATAAGGAAAATTCTGCAGAAGCCAATCGTTGATAAAAAGACGGCGTTTAATGTGAAAATCAAACGCCGTCTTTTTTATTATAGCCAGCCAAAGTCTAGCTATAAAAACCATGCACTATGCGTATGGAGCCAAATAGCTTAAGCGATGAACAGAAAAAATCCTCGCGATATAATGAACAAGGCTAACAACCAAAATTCAACATATTGAAGGATTATTTACCCCCTCGTAGCGTGCAACTTGTTGCACAAATGATTAACCTCGATGCGTAATTCACGATTTCATGCGTATCGTGCATCTTGATGCATGACCAAACCACGCACGGAACGTTATTTAACCCTTTCGGGCATTCACGATTTCGTGCTATTCAAAACTGCCGAAGAAATCGAACAGGAAATTGCAGACATCAAAAACGCCCTGTTTGATTTCGATACCGAAAACGCCGAAGAATTTTGCAGCCAAATTAGCCAAATAGAAGACAAAAAACAGCTTCTAGCCTTAAAAAAGCCCTGCAACCCCTGCTCGCCGCCGGTTTCGCCACCCGCACCCCGTGGGCACAATGGCCGCGCCTCCCCATCTACCTCAAAGCCATGACCCTGCGCCTCGAAAAATACAGCAGCAACCCCGCCCGCGACGCAGCCCGCGAAGCCGACATACAGGAATTGGAACAAATGTGGCAGGAAAAAACCGACGGCTTAGTGAAACAAGGACAACCCGTTTCAGACGACCTCGCTGCGTTTAAATGGATGATTGAAGAATTGAGAGTGTCGCTGTTCGCGCAGGAATTGAAGACGCCGTACCCGGTGTCGGTGAAGAGGTTGTGGAAGGAGTGGGATAATATAAAACTTACTTACTAAATCAATGTATAATCTTGCAAGATTAGTGTAATATTTACCAACATATATTATTAATAATTTGGTCAATGGGTATATTGCTTATGAAAATCAATGATTTATTTGATATTGAAGATGATCAAGATGTAACTGAGGATTTAGACTTTGACTCTAAATCCATTCCTAATGTAGTTGTTAGTAGCAATGATTGGACTACTGAAACCATCATAAGACAAATAGAAAAAGGAAATATCATCTTAAATCCTGATTTTCAAAGGAGAGATGCTTGGAATAAGAAAAAGAAAAGCCAATTTATAGAATCTTTGATTTTAGGTTTACCAATCCCTCAAATAGTGTTAGCAGAATCTAAAGATCAAAAAGGTAAATATATTGTATTGGATGGAAAGCAGCGTTTACTTAGCTTACGTCAATTTACAATACCCAAAAACAGCTTGGATTATAAAAAATTTAATCTACAAGGATTGGATATTCGAAAAAAACTTAATAAAAAAAGCTATGAAGACTTGTCGCAAGATATTGAGTTATCAGATGATTTTTCAAGCTTTGAAAATCAACCTATTAGAACAGTAGTAATAAAAAACTGGATGAGTGAAGATTTTTTATATCTAGTATTCTTAAGATTAAATACAGGAAGTGTGCCGTTATCAACTCAAGAGCTAAGGCAAGCTCTTCACCCTGGAGAATTCGTTAAATTTTTAAATGAAAAATCGATGAAAAGTCAAGAATTAAAGCATATTCTTGGTTTAAAAGATGATACGGTTGATTTCAGGATGAGGGATACAGAATTATTATTAAGATATTTTGCTTTTAAAAATTTCATAAATAAATACACAGGAAACTTGAAGAGCTTTTTAGATTCCACATGTTATTTGTTAAATAAGGCATGGCTTGAAAATTTAGAAAAAAAAGAAGACTTAGAAAATCAGTTCGATTTATTCACAAAGGCTCATTCTCGTATAGTAGAAATTTTTGGTGAAAATGCTTATCGAAAATGGAATAAAGTGTCTTATGAATCTCGATTTAATAGAGCAATATACGATATTATGATTTTGACTTTCTCTGATCAAGAGGTTTTAAAAAAAACAGAAGATAATAAACTTCATAATACAATTGAAAAAGGCTTTAAAGATTTATGTTCTAACAAGGAAGATTTTCTAAAATCACTTGAAACTACTACTAAGAGCCTTTCATCCACTCAATGTAGAATAAATACCTGGTCATTATTTTTAAACGAAACTATTGGGACTAATTTGCCTAAATATACTCTAGTGTCGGATTAATAAATTATGAACCCTAAAAATATAAGAACAAAACTACTAAATGATCTACAAAAAAGATTATCTTATCTTCGAAATAGTATGTTACCTAAGAAATTTGATGCATTGGGTAACTATGATGATCAAACTATCTTATTAACAGAGGCTTATATATTACTAGTACATGCAGAAATAGAATCCTATATTGAAACCGTTTGTCACGATTTGATTAAACATGTTGCTAAACAATGGGCTGATGAATCTAAAACTTCTCCGACTCTTTTTTGCTTATTAGCTTCATACCACCATAGCTGGGTTGAACAAGAAGGAGAGCCGAAGAAAGCAAAAGATATTAAGGAAGCAATTCAGTTGGCTACGTCACAATATTCCCATATCATTAAATCAAATCATGGAATAAAACGTAATGATTTAAAAAAGATAATTATTCCGACAGGGGTTGATTATGATAATCTAGATGATTCTTGGATAAATAATATGGATGCATTTGGTAGTGATAGGGGGAAAATCGCGCATACTTCACATAAAAGTAGAATAAATTCTAGTGTTAGTCCACAAGACTCTCTAAATAAGTCAAATTCCCTTCTTGAAGGAATAAAAAAATTTGACCAAGAAATCATTAAACTATATTTAAGTTCGTAAACTTTTGATAATGCATATCAAAAAATCAATATACGGTGCTTTTATCTACTCACGCCATTTTCAGCCAAACCCAAGCAAACCGTAGCCTAGATCCAACCGCGTGTATGTATCTTCTCACCTCCCCCCTTTCTACTCCACCAAAAGGTCGTCTGAAACCCATTTTCAGACGACCTTTTGCCTCTTTGCTAAACAAATCTTCCCACCACCATCTCCCCAAACATCGCCCTAACCAGTAAACTTACCATGTCTCAACAACTTCTTGGAAGCAAACCATGTCCGGTATCTACCTACCCCGCCTATTCCCGCCCCATATCGCCGAACGCGGCCTGCTGTATTTTCAGCAGGGCAAGGTTCGCGATGTCCAAAAAACTTCCGCCGAGCGTTATCGGGCGGAGGTGTGCGGTTCGGAAAACTATTCGGTATGGCTGAAGCTGGATAGTGATTTGTACATTAAGGACGGGGGCTGCGATTGTCCTTATGGCTGGGCGTGCAAGCATATGGCGGCGTTGTGGTATGCGGTGCGCGCTCAAACGCCGGAGGGGCAGCCTGACGAAACCGACGCGACGATTTTTGCCGTGCGCTGATTTCCAAGCTAGCGGGTTTTAGTTTCGAGGCGATTTTTGCGCAAAAATTCGATTTTTTGCCATGATTTTTGAATACCCGATTAAAGACTACAACAGCAATTCCGGCAGCAAATATGCCGAATACTACACGCCGCACGCGGTGGCGCGAATTATGGCGGATATTTTGGTGCCGGAGTAGGTGCGCGGGCAAATCCGCAGCGTGGACGTTTACGACCCGTCGGCTGGTTCGGGAACACTGCTGATGAATGTCGCCCATGCCATCGGCGAAGATAAATGTATGATTTATACGCAGGATATTTCGCAAAAATCGTCCAATCTTTTGCGGCTGAATCTGATTTTGAACAATTTGGTGCATTCTTTGAATAATGTGGTTCAAGGCAATACGATTTTGTCGCCTGCCCATAAAGACGATTCAGGCCGTCTGAAAAAATTTGATTTCATTGTTTCCAATCCGCCGTTTAAATTGGATTTCAGCGATTTCCGCGATCAGCTGGAAAGCGAGGAAAACAACGAACGTTTTTTTGCTGGTATTCCGAAAATCAAGCCTAAAAAGAAAGAGAAGATGGAAATCTATCAGCTCTTTATCCAACATATTTTGTTTAGCCTGAAAGAAAACGGCAAAGCGGCGATTGTGTTGCCGACGGGTTTTATCACTGCCCAATCAGGCATCGACAAAAAAATCCGCGAACATTTGGTGGAAAACAAAATGCTTGCTGGTGTGGTTTCCATGCCTTCCAATATTTTCGCCACCACGGTAACCAACGTTTCCATCCTGTTTATCGATAAAGCCAATAAAGACGGAGTGGTATTAATCGATGCCTCGGGCTTGGGTACAAAAACCAGTGTTGATGAAAACCAAAAAACTGTTCTTTCCCGTGAGGAAGAACAAAAAATCTGCAATACCTTCACGCACAAACAAGCAGTGGAAAATTTCAGCGTGATGGTCGGCTATGATGAAATCAAAGCGAAGAATTACAGCTTGTCGGCAGCTCAATATTTTGAAGTAAAAATTGATTATGTGGATATTTCCGCCGAGGAATTTGAGCATAAAATGGCGGGATTTTCGGCAAATTTGGACAAGCTCTTTGCGGAATCAGCCAAATTGGAAAAAGAGATTAAAGAAAAGCTGCAAACGCTGATATTTGATGGTGGAAATTGATAGATCTAACTAGCTTGTTTGTTGAGTGATAAAAAGTCGCTTGAAATTTAAATTAGATTTTCAAGCGACTTTTATTATTTTTAAGTGCGGTTGTTTTTTTAGGTGATTTTAACCCACCACAAATGGCAGATAGCCGGCGCGGATGGCGAATGGGATGGAGGTAATGATGACGCCAAGGACTAAAACAATGAGTAGCGTGGCTTTGCCGCCCCAGACTTTATATGGCAAATTTGGGTGAATGCGGCGTGCTTTCCATACCAGCGAAACCGGAAGAACCACGGCGTAGAACGCAAACATTTGACCTGCGTAGCCTAACGCTAAAATGAAACCTTGTGGGTAGAATAAGGCGAAGACGATTGGTGGGATGAACGTCATTAAACCTAAGGAAAAACGTCCTGCATTGATGTTAAAAGAACGTTTTAATAGGTCTTCAATACATTCTAGTAAGCCAAGTCCCACGCCCAAGAATGAGGTGATTAACGCCAAGGTGGAGAAGATCTTCACAGCGTTTGCCATCATACTGCTTTGGGTAATGGTTAAGGTGGCGGTGACTAAGCCGTTCAACGTGGCATCTTGTTGCAAGATTTGCAGAAATTCGTTTTGTGTGAGCAAGCCGTGGGTGGAGAGTTGCCATAAAATGTAGGCGAACAAGGTGATACCGGAACCCACTAAAATGGAAATGCGCAAGGCTTTGACGTTACCGCCGAGGTATTTGTTTAAGCTTGGAATAGAACCATGGAAACCAAACGCGGTGAAAAATACCGGGCTGGCGGAAATGATCAGCGCATTATCAATGGGCATTGCCATCAAGTTGTCGAGTTTAATTTCCGGCAACATCAAACTTAACACCATCACGAACGTGGCAATCATCACAAAGAACAACACGCGGTTAATTTTATCTACGCTGTGCGTACCGATAATGATAAACGCGCCGAAGAAAAGGGTAAAAATCAATACGGCGACTTTGCCGGTCGTGTCACGATCAACGATGGTTGGCAGTGTATCGGTCAACAAAGAACCGCCACCACTGATGTAGGCGGCAATGAGCGCGTATAAAAAGACAATTAATACAGCGGTGGAAATAATTCGTCCCGGACGACCGAAATATTGCTCTGCCAGCGTGCCGATGCCGGCGTCACTTGGTGCGGTTTGGTAAAGCTCAACGAACAGCAACGCACTGAAGGTTAACAGCGTCCAAAGCCCAAGTAGAAGAAATAAGGTAGCGCCAAAGCCAATGCCGGCGGAGGTTAACGGCATGGCTAACATGCCTGCGCCAATCATGGTACCTGCCACGAGCAGCGTACTTCCTACTGTTTTATTCATAGATATTCCTTGTTGTGTATTTAAAAATTTACAATGATTGTATTGCAAATTTTACACTCTGTAAAATAAAGATTGTGATTTAAATCACAAAATTACCATTTTGTCTAAAATTGAGCGGAGAAATTGCGTATATTGGTTTCATAATTTGTTGTTTTTAAGGTGCATTATGTCATTGCCTCACTATTTTCAAAACCTTTCCATACTCCACATTAATACCACACCGCACCATGCCTATTTTATTCCTCATGCGACACATAAAAGTGCGGTAGAAAATCCCAGAGAATATTCAGATTATTTCATTCCTTTAAACGGAAATTGGCAGTTTCAGTATTTTTCAAGCTATTGGGATCTGCCGGAAAACTTCCTTCAACTCACTCCAAATAGTCAGCTTCCCGTGCCGTCAAATTGGCAGAATCACGGATACGATCAACATCAATACACCAATGTCAATTATCCTTTTCCCTTTGATCCGCCTTATGTTCCGCAACAAAACCCATGCGGTTGGTATCAACGCCGATTGAACTTGACACCCAAAGCCAATAAGCGTTATTTGCTGAATTTTGAAGGCGTGGACAGTTGCTTGTTTTTATATCTCAACGAACAATTTGTGGGTTATAGCCAAATCAGTCATTGCACCTCAGAATTTGATGTAACGAATTATTTACAGTTTGGTGAAAATAACATCACAGTCATCGTGCTGAAATGGTGTGATGGCAGTTATTTGGAAGATCAAGATAAATTCCGAATGTCGGGCATTTTCCGTGATGTTTATATGTTGGAACGGGAAGCCCATTATTTACAGGATTTCTTTATAAAAACGGCATTAAACGATGATTTCACGGCAGCTAATATCACGGTGGAATGTATTTTCTCTGATCATCATGGGCAAGACATTCATTGGCAACTCTTTGATCCCAAACAGCATTTAGTGGCGGAAAAGTGCGGTCAAGATTTCGAATGTTTTCTTGCTCAGCCGATCTTATGGAATGCCGAACAACCAAATCTTTACACGCTAGTTTTTCGTTATGGTTCAGAGGTGATTTGTCAGCATATCGGCTTGCGTAAAATTGAGGTAAAAAATGGCGTGTTATTGTTCAATGGGCAAGCGATTAAATTTAAAGGGGTCAATCGACATGACAGCGATCCACGCACCGGTTATGTAATTCATCGTGAGCAGGCATTGCAGGATTTACGCCTGATGAAACAGCATAATTTTAACGCCATCCGTACATCACATTATCCCAATGCACCTTGGTTTACCGAACTCTGCGACCAATACGGTTTTTATGTCATTGCCGAAAGCGATATTGAATCTCATGGCACCAATGCCGTGTATGTGCCGACACCGGAAAGCAGCATTTTACTTGGCGTGAAAACAGATATCGATCAGGATGCCATTCGACAACAAACGATTGACAATTATTGTTACACGGCTCGCGCGCCTGAATTTAAAAACGCGATTTTAGACCGTACCTATGCCAACGTGGAGCGGGATAAAAACCGCACTTCGGTGGTGATTTGGTCACTCGGCAATGAAAGCGGCTACGGTGAAAATTTTGAAGCGGCCGCCGCCTGGGTGAAAGCGCGTGATCCCAGCCGTTTAGTCCATTATGAAAATGCGATTTTCCAGCATTCCGCCCATCAAAATGATACCTCAAATTTAGACTTGCATAGTGAAATGTACACGGCCCCCGAAGACATGGACGCCTATTTTGCCCATCCACAAAATCGTAAACCTTATATCTTTTGCGAATATTTGCACGCGATGGGCAATTCTTGTGGCGATGCAGAAGATTATTTCCTCGCGATGCAAAAATACCCCGGTGCCTGTGGTGGTTTTGTATGGGAATGGTGCAACCATTCGCCCTATTTGGCAGGAACCGACTGCATGGGCTACGGTGGCGATTTTGGCGATGTTCCCAATGATGGAAATTTCTGCGCTGATGGTTTGGTGACGGCAGATCGTCAAATTCAAAGTAACTTATTAGAGCTAAAAAACGTACAACGTCCCATTCGCGCGCAGTTAAAAGACGGCAAGGTGTGGCTGACCAATTATTGGGATTTCACGAATACCGCCGAGTGCTTAAGCATTCGCTATCAACTTTTAGAAAATGGCATTGTCATGCAAGAAGGAAAAATAAATGGGATCCAAATTGCGCCAAAACACACCGCACTTTTGCCACTGGAACTGCCTGCGGATAACGGCAATTTATGGTTGTTAACCTTATTCTACGAACAATGTCGAGCCACCGATTTCGTGCCGGCGACATATATTTTAGGCTTCGATCAACTCAATCTTTTTCATCGCCCAAGATTGCCAATCATGCCACCATTGGGCATTGAGCCACCAACAAAAGCCACACTTTCGGTACAGGAAGATGCCAAGCATATTCGTGTACAACAACAAGATCATTGTTATGTATTTGATAAACAAAAAGGCATTTTGCAGCAGGTTTTCCATCAGGGCGAATCCTTGTTGCAACAGCCGTTGGATTTCAATATTTGGCGCGCGCCTTTAGATAATGATGGCTTAATCAACGCGCACTGGCAAGCGGCAGGATACGATCGCGCAATCACTCGCGCCTATGAATGCCATGTGACACAATATGAAAGTGCGGTTGAAATTAAAGTCAAATCAGCATTAGTGGCGGTATCCAAGGCTCGAATTTTAACCTTAGACGTCATCTATCGCCTAGATGAATTTGGCACATTACACATCAAAATTCATGGGGAAAAAGCGCCGCACTTGCCTTTCTTACCGCGTTTTGGTTTACGTTTCTGTTTAGATCGCGCCTATCAACAGGCTGAATATTTCGGTTATGGCCCAACAGAAAGCTATATTGATAAACATCAGTCTTCCCTGTTAGGTCATTATCACACCACGGTTCGGCAAAATCACGTGCCTTATTTGAAGCCACAGGAAAATGGTAGCCATTATGGCTGTTCTTACGTTAAAGTGTGGTCAGAAAATCGGCAGATTTTTATCACGGCAACCACACCGTTTAGTTTCAATCTTTCGCCTTATCGCCAAGAAGAATTGGCAATGAAAAAGCATCACGATGATCTTGTCGAAAGCAACAGTACTGTGCTGTGTATTGATTACAAAATGAGTGGCATTGGGTCAAATTCCTGTGGACCTGCATTAAAACAGGCATACCGTTTAAATGAAACACTGTTTGATTTTGACGTGAAATGCCATTTTTTGACGCATTCAATTTAGAGCAAGAAAAAAGGGGGATTTCTCCCCCTTGTTACAAAATAATTTTCTGCTTTACTTGCCTTCCATTTCGCTTTTCACTGCATTTTTTACTTCCGCTGCTTTTTCAGATACGGCATCCTTTGCTTGATTCACTTTTTCAGCAGCCGCGTCTTTCATTTCTGTTGCTTTGGTTGCCATGGAATCCATTTTCGCTGCAGCGGCCTCTTTCATTTCGCCCGCTTTGGTTGCCATAGATTCTTTCATTTCACCAGCTTTGGTTTTCATTGCATCCATTTTTTCTGTAGCAGCGTCTTTAGCCGCGGACATCTTTTCAGCTGCAGCCTCTTTCATTTCGCCCGCTTTGGTTTTCATTGCATCCATTTTTTCAGATGCAGCGTCTTTGGCTGCGGACATCTTTTCAGCTGCAGCCTCTTTCATTTCGCCGGCTTTCGTTGCCATCGCATCCATTTTTTCTGTAGCAGCGTCTTTAGCCGCGGACATCTTTTCAGCTGCAGCCTCTTTCATTTCGCCGGCTTTCGTTGCCATCGCATCCATTTTTTCTGCAGCCGCGTCTTTAGCCGCGGACATCTTTTCAGCTGCAGCCTCTTTCATTTCGCCCGCTTT
>NZ_CABFLM010000064.1 GCF_901873365.1 uncultured Aggregatibacter sp. | reverse complement strand
AATAAGCTTTCATAGAGATACTATGTCGATTACCCTTTATTTTGTTTATACAGTGCCAAGGCTTGCGGCATTAGACGTAATAAGTTTGCTTGGCGATCTTTATCACTTGGGTGTGTTGAACTTAATTTGTCTAAAATGCCTTGTGAGCCTGTTGAGGCTTTTTGCATTTTATCCCATAAACCCGGCGCGGCTTCCGGGTTATAGCCGGATTTCGCCATTAAGAATAACCCCACTTCATCCGCTTCGGTTTCGGCACTGCGAGAATAAGGTTTATCCAAGCCCCAGTCTTTTGCTAAGCCTACAACAATGGAGCTACTGTCAGAACCGATTTGTGTTGCTAATGCCGTTTGGGCAACGTTGGCAATCACATTGGTAAATTGGCTAAGGTTAGTTTTCTTTTTACCATGTTCTTTTAAGGCGTGCGCCATTTCATGCCCCATCACAGTCGCAATTTCATCATCTGTGAGGTTTAAAGTTTCCACTAAGCCGGTATAAAACGCCATTTTACCACCCGGCATTGCCCAAGCATTAAGTTCTTTCGATTTAATTACTTCAATTTGCCAGTCAAAGGCTTGTCCGGTTTGGTTTTCGCGATTTGCATACGGCACCATTTTGTTGAAAATTTTGTGTACGCGTTTCGCTGTTTTGGAGTTGCTGTCAATTTGATTTTGGGATTTGGCTTCGTTAATCATATCACGATAGCCCATCGCCGCTTGTTGGTTAATTGAGGCAGAATCTGCACAAGCTGTTAAAATACCGACGATAGAGACGAGTGTTAATGTTTTAGCAAATTTGAACATAAATTTTCCCTCATAGATTTGTGTGTAAAAAAGACCGCACCTTAAAAGCGCGGTCTGTCTAGAATTTTATTATTTTTTCGCACGTTCAAATGAATCAAGGATTTCTTTGCGCGCTGCGTCAACGCCTTCCCATCCTTCAACTTTCACCCATTTACCTGCTTCTAACGCTTTGTAGCTTTCGAAGAAGTGTTTAATTTGTGCTTTTAATAATTCCGGTAAATCGCCTACGTCTTTGATGTGGTCGTATTCTTTGCTTAATTTCGTGTGCGGTACCGCAACGACTTTCGCATCGCCACCGGCTTCATCGGTCATTTTCAACACGCCTACCGGACGGCAACGAATAACGGAGCCAGGTTGTAACGGATACGGTGTTGGCACTAATACGTCAACCGGGTCGCCGTCAGAAGATAAGGTATTGTTCACATAACCGTAGTTTGCCGGATAGAACATTGCGGTTGCCATGAAACGGTCCACAAATAATGTGCCGGTTTCTTTATCTACTTCGTATTTGATTGGATCAGAGTTTGCAGGGATTTCAATAACAACATAGATGTCATCTGGTAATTCTTTACCTGCCGGTACGCTTTCTAAGCCCATTTGTTATTCCTTCTTGTGAGTTAAATAAACGTTGCAATTATAGCGGTAATCGGCTTCATTTGTCGAGTTGTG
This sequence comes from uncultured Aggregatibacter sp., assembly GCF_901873365.1. Lineage (GTDB taxonomy): Bacteria > Pseudomonadota > Gammaproteobacteria > Enterobacterales > Pasteurellaceae > Aggregatibacter. Next base: position 21,264 of record NZ_CABFLM010000064.1, on the reverse strand, counting down.
GGAAAATGACATGATAAAATCCGGTTGTCTTTTGTTACTGTACTATTATAATAGTCCAAATTTTTTGAGAGAGGATTTTACAATGACAACACAAAAACGCCCTTCCTTACTCGGTGGCGCAATGATTATTGCAGGTACGGCAATTGGTGCAGGTATGCTTGCCAATCCAACTTCTACTGCCGGTGTTTGGTTTTTCGGCGCTATTGCGATTTTGATTTATACTTGGTTTTGTATGACTACGTCGGGCTTAATGATTTTGGAAGCCAATTTGCATTATCCCACCGGCGCCAGTTTCGATACGATTGTGACCGATTTATTAGGCAAAGGCTGGAATGTGATTAATGGTTTGTCTGTCGCCTTTGTGCTTTACATTCTTACTTATGCTTACATCACTTCCGGCGGCAGCATTACGGAAAGTTTCCTGAATCAGTTAGGTGAAAACGTGGAAGTGGGACGCACTGCAGGCTCTTTGATTTTCTGTTTTGTGTTGGCGGCGTTTGTGTGGTTTTCTACTAAAGCAGTTGACCGTTTTAGTACGGTGTTAATTGCCGGTATGATCATTTCTTTCTTCCTTTCCACCTCCGGTTTGTTGAGTTCGGTGAAAGCCGATGTGTTGCTTAACACCATGGCACAGGGCGAACAGCAATATTTACCTTATATTTTGACCGCACTTCCGGTGTGTTTGGTGTCGTTCGGTTTCCACGGCAACGTCCCGAGTTTGGTGAAATACTATGATCGTGACGGGAAGCGCGTGATGAAATCCATTTTCCTTGGCACCGGTTTGGCGTTGATTATTTATATTTTGTGGCAGCTTGCCGTTCAAGGTAACTTACCGCGCACCGAGTTTGCACCGGTGATTGCCAAAGGCGGTGATGTGGCGGCCTTGCTAGAAGCCTTGAATAAATACATCCAAACCGATTACATCGGGATTATTTTGAATTTCTTTGCCTACATGGCCATCGCCAGTTCTTTCCTTGGTGTCACCTTAGGCTTATTCGATTACATCGCTGACTTGTGTAAATTTGATGACAGCCGCTTAGGACGCACGAAAACGACATTAGTCACTTTCCTGCCGCCATTATTGCTGAGTTTGCAATTCCCATTTGGTTTCGTTATTGCCATCGGTTACGCGGGTTTAGCCGCTACGATTTGGGCAGCCATCGTGCCGGCGTTGTTGGCAAAAGCCAGCCGCAAAAAATTCCCGAATGCCACCTATCGTGTACACGGCGGCAACTTCATGGTGTATTTCGTGATTTTATTCGGGTTATTGAATATCTTCGCACAAGTGGCATTGCAGTTTGGTTGGATTGCCGACTTCAAAGGATAATATGCAAGACAAGCAAAGCGTGTATGACAAGGACGGTTTTTTCGACCTGTATCAGAAACTGCGTAGCAACCCGAACAGCTTAAATGAAATCGTCGAAAAGCCCACTATGTTGGGCTTAGTCGGTGATGTGTCGGGTAAGCGTATTTTAGATTTAGGCTGTGGTTGCGGAGAACATCTCAAGCTCTATTTAGAACGGGGCGCGGCGTTTGTTGCCGGCATCGATTTATCTCAAGCCATGTTGCAGCAGGCAGCAAAAAATCTCGCCGAATTTCGACCGCACTTTTTACTGGAGCAAGCCCCCATGGAACGTTTAGAACAGTTAAATGAGGGCGGTTTTGATTTAATCACCGGTTCCTTTGCTTTTCATTATGTGCAGGATTTTCCTGCCTTATTAGCAAAAATTTATGACAAACTGAAACCAAACGGACAATTGGTTTTCTCTCAAGAGCATCCCATTGTGACTTGTTATCAAGGCGGTGAGCGTTGGGAAAAAGACGCGCAAAAACGCCAACTCGCCTATCGTCTGAATTTCTATCGGGATGAAGGCGAACGCCAACGCAACTGGTTTAAACAACCTTTCACTACCTACCACCGCACCACGGCGACCATCATCAACAATTTGATTTCCGCCGGTTTTCACATTGAGCAAATGGCGGAGCCCATGCTTGCAGACCAACCACAATGGCAGGATGAATTTAAAGATTTACAACATCGCCCGGTGTTATTGTTTGTTAAGGCGAGAAAAAACACATAAAGTGCGGTCGGTTTTTGATGTGTTTTTTGAGAAAAGAAGGCGGACAATTTGTCCGCCTTTTAGCGCAGAAAATATCTGCTTTCCGAGTGATAAAAAGTTAACGCAAGAATGCCGGAATTTTGCTTTCGTATTCTGCGATTTTGTCTTCGTGTTGAAGGGTTAAACCGATATTATCTAAGCCGTTTAACAAACAATGACGGCGGAATTCATCGAGTTCAAAGGTATAAACTTTGTCGCCTACGGTGACTGTCATCGCCTCCAAATCTACATGGATTTGTTTGCCCTCATTTGCCCATATCCATTGGAAGATTTCTTCCACTTCCTCTTCGCTTAAACGAATTGGTAACATATGATTATTCAAGCTATTGTTATAGAAAATATCCGCGAAACTGGGTGCGATCATCACTTTGAAACCATAATCGGCTAATGCCCAAGGGGCGTGTTCACGCGAAGAACCACAGCCGAGGTTTTTGCGTGCTAATAAAATAGTCGCCCCCTGATATTGTGGGTAATTCAGCACAAATTCCGGATTCGGATTGGTGCCTTCTACATCCAAATAACGCCATTCATGGAATAAGTGTTTGCCGAAACCTACGCGGGTAATGGCTTGTAAAAATTGTTTTGGAATAATCGCATCTGTGTCCACATTCGCGGCATCCAATGGCACTACTAAGCCTGAAAGTTGTTTAAATCCTGCCATTTTTCTTTTTCCTCTTCTTGTGGCCTTAGTTTAATGTTACGTCACGAATATCAACGAATTTACCGAACATTCCTGCTGCGGCAGCCATGGCAGGGCTCACCAAGTGGGTACGTCCGTTACGGCCTTGGCGACCTTCAAAGTTACGATTCGAAGTGGAGGCACAACGTTCCCATTCGCCCAACCGGTCATCGTTCATCCCTAAGCACATTGAGCAGCCCGGATTACGCCATTCAGCCCCCGCTTCAATAAAGATTTTATCCAAGCCTTCTTTTTCCGCTTGTTCTTTCACTAAACCGGAACCCGGTACCACTAAAATGCGTTTTACGTTATCGGCTTTTTTGCGACCTTTCATCACCGCTGCTGCAGCGCGTAAGTCTTCGATACGCGCATTGGTGCAAGAACCGATAAACACTTGATCCACCGGGATTTCTTTTAAATCAGCGTTAGCTTCTAAGCCAATATAAGTCAAGGCTTTTTCAGCAGAGGCACGAGTCACGGGATCGGTCATTTCTGCTGGATTTGGTACGCGTTGATCGATACCGATTACTTGTCCCGGGTTTGTTCCCCAAGTGACTTGCGGTGCAATATCTTTGGCTTCTAATGTGATGACAGTGTCAAATTTCGCATCATCATCGGATTTTAATGTTTTCCAATAAGCGACTGCATCATCCCAATCTTTACCTTTCGGTGCGTGTGGACGGCCTTTTAAATAGTCGAAAGTGGTTTCATCTGGTGCGATTAAGCCGGCTTTCGCACCCATTTCAATCGCCATATTACAAACAGTCATTCTGCCTTCCATGGAAAGATCACGAATCGCTTCGCCACAGAATTCCACCACGTGACCTGTACCGCCTGCCATGGTGGTTTTACCGATAATGGCAAGAATAATATCTTTTGCGGTAATGCCCGGAGCGACTTTGCCGCGCACTTCAATTTTCATGCTTTTTGCGCGAGCTTGTTTTAAGGTTTGTGTGGCTAAAACGTGTTCTACTTCGGAGGTGCCAATACCAAATGCTAAGGCACCAAAAGCACCGTGGGTAGCGGTATGAGAGTCACCGCAGACGATCGTCATACCTGGCAAAGTTAAGCCTTGTTCCGGTCCCATCACATGCACGATACCTTGTTCTTTCGTGGTCATGTCGAATAATTGAATACCGGTCGCTTTCGTGTTTTTTGCAAGCTCCAACACTTGAATTTTCGCTTGGCCTTCAAGTTTATTGACATCGCGTACTTGGGTAGAAATACTGTGATCCATAGTACCGAAGGTTTTGCTCACTTGACGCACTTGACGGCCTGCAACACGCAAACCGTCAAAGGCTTGTGGACTGGTCACTTCATGGATTAAATGACGGTTGATATACAAAATCGGCGTTTCGCCTTCGGCTTCATACACCACATGGGCATCGAATAATTTTTCATAAAGAGTTTTTGCCATAATTTTTCTCAATTCGTTAGGGGCTTTTGTTAGAGTAAGTGCGGTCAAATTTGACTGTGTTTTTAAACCGCACTTTAATTTTTTTTGGGGCTGTACCAGATAACTAGACTCCCACATTGATGGCGCGCGTCTCCTGACGCGTGCCCTAATTTTATTTATATAAGCACGCGTCGGGAGACGCGCGCTATCGATTGCGACTTAAATTGCGTCAGCAATCAATGTACCCATTTCCGCAGTTGAAACAGGGGCTGAGTCATCGGCTAGATCACCGGTACGGTGACCATTTGCTAAGACTTTTTGTACCGCATTTTCAATGGCATCCGCGGCTTCGTTTAAGTCGAAGCTGTAACGCAACATCATCGCCGCAGAAAGAATTTGTGCGATTGGGTTGGCAATGCCTTTGCCGGCGATATCAGGGGCAGAACCGCCAGCCGGTTCATATAAACCAAAGCCTTCTTCATTTAAGCTAGCCGATGGCAACATGCCCATGGAACCGGTGATCATTGCCGCTTCATCAGAAATAATATCGCCGAAAATATTGGAACAGAGGAGCACATCGAAAGATTCCGGTGCTTTGATAAGTTGCATGGTCGCGTTGTCGATATAAATATGATCCAAGGTGACTTCAGGGTAGTCTTTCGCCACTTCAGTCACGGTTTCACGCCATAAGATTGAAGCTTGTAATACGTTCGCTTTATCCACAGAAGTCACGTGTTTACGACGTTTCATTGCCGCATCAAAAGCAGCACGTGCAATGCGCTCGATTTCATATTTGTAATAAACTTCGGTATCGAATGCTTTGGTTTGTGCGCCTTCGCCTTCGCGACCTTTAGGCTGACCGAAATAAATCCCGCCCGTTAATTCTCGCACAACCACCATATCAAACCCTTTCGCTGCGATGTCTGCTCGTAACGGACAGAATTTCTCCAATCCTTTATAAAGAGTTGCCGGGCGAAGGTTACAGAATAATTTGAAATGTTTACGCAATGGCAACAATGCACCGCGTTCCGGTTGTTGATCCGGTGGTAAGTTTGTCCATTTTGGCCCACCTACAGAACCGAATAAAATCGCATCGGCCTCTTCACAGCCTTTTAGGGTATCTGCCGGTAATGGGCAACCGCAATTATCGATTGCAGCACCACCCACATAAAACTCGTTGAAATTAAGTTTAAAACCGAATTTTTCTTGGACTTTGTTTAATACTTTAATGGCTTCCGCCATGACTTCCGGACCGATACCGTCTCCCGGTAGAACGGCGATGTTATATGATTGCATATTGTTTTTCCTATTTTTTTCACACAAAAGTGCGGTTAATTTTCTTCATATTTTCTCCCCTCTTTTGTAAAGAGGAGCTGGGGGGAGATTTTAACGATATAAAATTCACCACTGAGGTTGATGTTACTTCTGCTAAATCTCTCCTAACCCCTCTTTGCTAAAGAGGGGAACTCGATAGATTAATGATGTTTATGATTCTTAATATCTGCCACTTTATGCGCGCGATAAATGGCATTAATCGCATGCACTAACGCCAACGCAGAGGATTCAACGATATCTGTCGCCAAACCAACACCGTGGAATTTACGGCCTTCGTGTTCCACCACAATGTCCACCTGACCTAAGGCTTCTGCGCCTTCGCCTTTGGCGGTTAAGTTATAGTGAGACATTTTGATCTCTAAGCCGGTTAAATTCAAAATCGCATTGTAAACCGCATCCACCGGGCCGTTACCGCCAATTGAAGACGTACTTAATTTTTTGCCATCCAACTTCAATTGAACAAAGGCTGTTGCTGGGTATTCCTTCGTTGAATGCGCTGAAAGTTTATCTAACACCAAACGATCTTCATCGCCTTGTTGCATATCAATGAACGCCAAGGCTTCCAAGTCATAATCGAACACTTGGCCTTTTTTGTCCGCCAATTTCAAGAAGGCATCATACAATTTATCCAAGTCGTAATCTTGTTCGGTGTAGCCCATGTCGGTCATGTGGCCTTTCACCGCCGCACGGCCGGAACGCGCGGTTAGGTTCAATTTCTCTTTCTTCAAACCGATAGTTTCCGGAGACATGATTTCGTAGGTGTTTTTGTTTTTCAACATACCGTCTTGGTGAATACCGGACGAATGCGCAAAGGCGTTTGAGCCGACAATGGCTTTGTTCGGCTGAATCGGCATATTGCAAAGCTGGCTGACCATTTGGCTGACGCGATGAATTTCTTGCGTGTTGATGCGTGTATCCACCCCCATAAATTCTTGACGAACTTTCATTGCCATCACCACTTCTTCTAAGGCAGTGTTGCCTGCACGCTCGCCGATGCCGTTGATGGTACATTCAATTTGGCGTGCACCATTTTGTACGGCGGTTAAAGAGTTGGCGGTTGCCATGCCTAAGTCATTGTGGCAGTGCACGGAAATAATGGCTTTGTCGATATTCGGTACGCGGTTGCGCACTTGGGCGATGATGTTGCCGTACTCTGTTGGCAAGCAGTAGCCCACAGTATCGGGAATATTGACGGTGGTGGCGCCGGCGTTGATTGCCGCTTCCACAATGCGGCAGATATTGTCGATACCGGTGCGTCCTGCATCTTCGCAAGAAAATTCCACATCGTCAGTGTAGTTACGTGCGCGTTTCACTGCTGCCACCGCCATTTCAGCTACATCGTCAAAGGTGCGTTTTAATTTCGCTTCAACGTGTAATGCAGAGCTCGCGATAAAAGTGTGAATACGGAAAGCTTCCGCCACTTTTAAGGCTTCATACGCCGCGTCAATGTCTTTATCTACCGCTCGGGAAAGTGCCGCAACACGACTATTTTTGATATGGCGTGCGATAGTTTGCACAGATTCAAAATCGCCTTGAGAAGAAACCGGGAAACCGACCTCCATCACATCCACGCCTAAACGTTCAAGTGCTAAAGCAATCTGTAATTTCTCTTTAACGGTTAAGCTTGCTTTTAACGCTTGCTCGCCATCACGCAAGGTGGTATCAAAAATAATAACGCGATCTGTCATAACATTTTCCTTCTTTCAATCACTCAAAGTGCGGTCATTTTTTACGGTATTTTTAAAACGAAAAAACCCGCAAAGTAGAGTGCGGGTTTAAATTTTGAGGGTTTTACATTTGACTGTTTTTCATCCACAACTTAGCCGCACAAAGCATGTGAGAGCAGCAGGTTGAGGGAGAAAGAAACAGTATGAAACATGAAAAATCCTAGTGTATAAAAATCTGTAAACGTGCGTCACATATTACGGATTTAAGCTAGTCTGTCAAATGATAAATCAGCATATTCTCTCTGTTTTTGCCGATTTTATGAAATTTAGTAAGAGATAAACTTTGTGTTAAGCATAGATCTTAGAGAAATATTCTAACCTTGCTGTTTAAAGCCAGTTTTTATTCTGATAGAAATTTATTTACTGAAAAAATCGACTTTTTTTAGTTTAAATCTAAAAAAAAGTGCGGTGTGTTTTTTCAATGTTTTTAAAGACATCGAAAAATCACCGCACTTTAGAGGCGAACCTTGTAGCCATTAATGGGGATTAAATACCCAACTTCCATCCGTGTGCAATTCTAATTGCTGCTGATGTAGTGGCACGAGGGTAGAACGATGCCCCACGCTGATAATGGTGGTATTTGGCAATTCTTCACGAATTAAGCGATACATGGCGTGTTCCATGCCTTCGTCTAAGCTGGCGCTGGCTTCATCAAGGAAAGCAACTTTCGGTTTGTGTAGTAACAAACGGGCAAATGCCAAGCGTTGTTGTTCGCCAAGAGAGAGAATGCGGCTCCAGTCTTGTTCCTGTTCTAAACGATCCTGTAAATGGGCTAATTGAACCTGTTCCAATACCCGCGTGATCTTAGCCAAATCCACGTTTTCAGTGGTATCCGGATAATAGAGCGCGGTGAGTAAATTGCCTTGTGGCAAATAAGGGCGTTGCGACAAGAATAAGGTATTGTGTTGCGGGCAGAATATTTTGCCTTCTGCATAAGACCATAAACCGGCAATGGTGCGTAATAAGGTAGTTTTCCCGACACCGGATTGACCTTGAATTAATAACGAATTCCCTTGTGTTAAGGTGAGATTTAAATCTTTAATTAAGATTTTGCCCATAGGCGATTTCACGCTAAGGTGTTGGAAAATCACATCCGTAGGGTGATCAGTAATGTCGGTTTTACTTTGTTTTTGCGCGGCTTCGACGCTGTAGTGAAAGCCGGTTAAACGGTCTAACGTGGCTTTGTATTCGGCGAAACTGTCGTAGGTGTTACGGAAGAAAGAAAGATTGGAATGCAACTTGCCAAAGACTTGCAAGGTTTGCATCAGATCGCCCAATTTAATTTGTTTTTCAAAATAGCGGCCCACTTGAATAAGTAATGGGAAGACCACGGAAATCTGACTGATCACCAAGTTGAATCCGGAGAATTTTAGGGCTCGGAAGACGATATCCCACATGTTATCGATAACGGCGCGGAATTGTTTGTATAACCGACTTTTTTCCACTTTTTCACCGGCGTAGAATGCAATGCTTTCCGCATATTCTTTAACACGGATTAAGGAATAACGGTAATTCGCGTTTAATTTTTCGTTCGCGAAGTTAAGGCGAATTAACGGTTTACCAAGCCAGAAAGCAATCAGCGTGGTGAAAATCACATAAGCGAATACTAAATAGACCATAGCGCGCGGAATTTCTATACCTAGCAAGGTCATTGGTCCGGCTAAGCCCCACAATAAAATCGTGTAAGAAATCATGGAGGTCACGGCATCAATCACACCAGTGCTGAGGGAAAGCGTGGTTTTTACATAAGATTGTATGTCTTGTTGAATCCGTTGATCCGGGTTATCGAGATTGTTGCCGATGTATTGGCTTTTATAATAAGCCCGCTTATCCATCCACTTTTCTAAGAGTTCAGTATTTAGCCATTCAATCCAGTTAATGGAAAAGCGCTGGTTTAAATAATAGCTGATAAGTGCGGCTGCCACAGAAAAGCCGGCAATAAAACAGAACAAAATCATCTGCTCCCAAAAGACGGTTTGGTTAAATTCCTGCAATGCGGTGTACATATTGTTATACCACGTGGAATGCACCAAGCTCAGACGTACACTAAAGAGGGTGAGGGTCACGATCAAGACGAAGAATAATAATGGTTTAATGCTGCGTTTTGGCGAAAGATAACCGCCGGCAAACATCCAAAATTGTTTGCCCCAATGGGTCAGGCGAACTAATAGAAAAATGCCGAGACTGAAAAAAATAACCGTGAGCGCCAGTGTGCGGACGATCCAAAGTGAAGAGGTAATGATCTCTTGAGTATAATCCATAACGTATTCCCATAGACAAAAGTGCGGTAAGTTTACACGGTGTTTTGATCAAATCAAGAAGATGATGAAGATATGAACAACACCGCAAGCGTATTCTTTCAATGCGAAGATTTTTGTGTGATTAGGCTAAAATTTTCTGTTATCAACGCCCATTTTTTGGTAAATTTAGCCCAATTTTTTTAACGCTCAAAAGAGCCATGATTAATACAAATTAGTGGAACACATATGTTATTTAAAAAAATTCGCGGTTTATTCTCTAATGATCTTTCTATTGACCTCGGTACAGCAAATACGTTGATTTACGTTAAAGGGCAAGGCATCGTGTTGGATGAACCTTCTGTGGTGGCGATTCGCCGAGATCGCAGTGGCTCGCTGAAAAGTATTGCGGCAGTGGGTCGCGAAGCGAAACAAATGTTAGGTCGTACGCCAAAAAGCATTGAAGCGATTCGTCCGATGAAAGACGGTGTTATTGCCGATTTCTTCGTGACCGAAAAAATGCTGCAATATTTTATTAAACAGGTACATAGCGGCAATTTCATGCGCCCAAGTCCACGTGTATTGATTTGCGTGCCGGCAGGCGCAACGCAAGTAGAACGTCGTGCGATCAGAGAATCTGCCATTGGTGCCGGTGCACGTGAGGTCTATTTAATCGAAGAACCGATGGCGGCAGCGATTGGGGCGAAGTTGCCGGTTTCCACCGCTATCGGTTCCATGGTGATTGATATTGGTGGCGGTACGACCGAAGTTGCGGTGATTTCCTTGAACGGCATCGTGTATTCTTCTTCCGTGCGTATTGGGGGTGACCGCTTTGATGAAGCGATTGTGACCTATGTGCGCAAAAATTTTGGTTCGATTATCGGGGAGCCGACCGCAGAACGCATTAAACAGGAAATCGGTACCGCCTACATTCAAGACGGTGACGAAATTAAAGAAATGGAAGTGCACGGATCCAACATTGCGGAAGGTGCGCCACGCTCCTTTACGTTAACGTCAAAAGATGTTTTAGAAGCTATTCAACAACCGTTAAGTGGCATTGTGGCGGCAGTACGAACTGCCTTGGAAGAATGTCAACCGGAGCACGCTGCGGACATTTTTGAACGTGGCATGGTTCTAACCGGCGGTGGTGCGTTATTGCGTAATATTGATGTGTTACTTTCCAAAGAATCCGGTGTGCCGACCATTGTTGCTGATGAGCCACTTACATGTGTTGCACGCGGTGGTGGTGAGGCATTGGATATGATTGATATGCACGGTGGCGACATTTTTAGTGAAGAAATCTAATCATGTTTAAAAAGTGCGGTGAATCATTTTGATGTTTTTACCCAGACAATGTTAATCACCGGGTAAATCGTTTCATACGATAAAACATAATTATCTCTTAATGCCGGCCTGTTGCTTAACTGACCGGCATTGCCGTTGATATTGACCGCACTTTTGTTTTGAGGAATGCTCTTATCATGAAGCCTATTTTTGGAAAAACCCCGCCTTTAGGACTCAAGCTTTTTCTCGCTGTCATTGCCTCATTAGGATTAATTGCCTCAGATAGACAAACGACAACGATGATTCAAGCCCGTTCATTGTTAGAAACGGCTGTTGGCGGATTGTATTATTTAGCCAATACGCCACGCACGGTGTTGGATGGGGTTTCCGATAATTTGGTCGATACCAATAAATTGCAAATCGAAAATAAAGCATTAAAAGATCAATTACGAGAAAAAAACGCGGATCTTTTATTGCTGGATCAATTAAAAGTCGAAAACCAACGTTTGCGACTGCTCCTAAATTCGCCACTACGGATTGATGAATATAAGAAAATTGCTGAAGTTCTGACGGCGGAAACCGATATTTATCGCCAACAAGTGGTGATTAATCAAGGCGAAAAAGATGGCGCTTATATTGGTCAGCCAGTAATTGATGAAAAAGGCGTGGTCGGGCAAATTATTTCGGTGGGCGAGCATACCAGCCGAGTGTTATTAATTACGGATATCGCCCATTCTATTCCAGTTCAAGTGTTGCGCAATGACGTGCGCATGATTGCCAGTGGCACCGGGCATAATGATGAATTAACATTAGATAATGTGCCTCGTTCAGTCGATATTGAAAAGGGTGATTTATTGGTGACATCAGGACTCGGCGGACGATTTCTAGAAGGTTATCCGGTTGCGATTGTCGAATCGGTATCGCGTGACGGACAAAATTATTTTGCTACGGTCACCGCCAAGCCATTAGCCTTTATTGATAAATTACGCTACGTCTTATTGCTGTGGCCGACAAATGAAGATACACGAAAAGCAAGCCCAATCACACCGGCAGATGTGCGTAAAGCGGTTGAGCAACGATTAGCGACACAAGGCAATGAAGCACAAAAAGTGAAAAAAGCTCTTGTTCCTGATGTTCCACCGGCAGAACAGACACCTTCAGAAGCGACATCGGATTTGCCGACAGAGGCACCCCATGAAAATCCTGTAGAAGCCGTGCCAGTAGAGGATAAATCGCCAAGGGAGGAGGATTAATGCAAAGTCGTGTTGTTTTTAAATACATTGCGTTAACCGCAATATTTCTACTTGCCTTGGTGATGGAAATCATGCCGTGGCCTAATGGTTTTCAAAGTGTGAAACCGGCGTGGGTCGTGTTGATTTTCATGTATTGGGGATTGTCGATTCCCAACCGTGTAAGTATTGGTTGGGCATTTATGATTGGTATTCTGTGGGATGTGGTATTAGGCACGATCTTGGGTGCGCACGCACTGGTGTTGTCTATCTTTGCCTACTTAATTACCAAAAATCACCTTGTTTTTCGTAATCTTTCACTTTGGATGCAAAGCTTGCTGGTGATTTTCTTTGTCTTTGCGATCCGTTTTAGCATCTTCTTAATTGAATTTTTAGTGCATCGCGCCACCTTTGATTGGCGAGAGATTTTTGGTGCCATGATTAGCGGTCTTTTATGGCCGTGGTTATTTTTACTCCTTAGAAGCCTCCGCCGTCGTCTAGGATTAAGTTAACCTACCTTGACGCTTAACAAGGCAATGCACATCCATCATGATAAACGTCATAACGAAAAGGGAGCTTAATAGCTCCCTTTTGTTGTGATTCATAAATCAACTTTCTTTAAACGCATTTATTTTTTGCAAATGATGCGAAATCTGCTTGAATTTGTGCGTTTCTACGGCATCCCAAATCACCTCATAATAAGGCGATAATACCTCTGCGCTACGTTGGGAATCTAAAACACCGTCTTCCACCGACAAGAACACCAAACAGCGACCTTTATTTTTCAAACGGAAATCTTCCACGCACTTGGTGGCAATGTCTTCATATTCTTCCGGGCGATCGATCTTGCCTCCCATATTTTCCTGCGGAAATAAATTCGGGTTGAAAATCGCCTGCTTAATGCCACACAAAAAACCAATGCGTTCCGCCCAATACCCGCCAAGCCCGACACCACAAATTAAGGGATTTCTGTCTTTCGATTCGGAGACCAATTTATGCACTTCATTTAAAAGAAATTGCATATCATGGCGCGGATGCAATGTGCTGTAATTAATAAAGCGAACGTCATCATCGATGAATTTTAGCTGTAAAACTTTTTCATGATTACCCGGACTACTAGAATCAAAACCGTGTAAATAAATAATCATTTCATTACTCCAACCTGATGACGATGCTTTTGTTCTAAATGTAAGATCATTTGCAAGGCAATATCAATGCCACTGGTTTTCTCGATCATCTCAAGCCCCGGGCTGGCATTCACTTCCAACACCAATGGGCCGTTGGCTGAACGGATTAAATCCACGCCAGCCACATCTAAGCCTAGCACTTTCGTTGCGTTTAAGGCAATGTGTTTTTCCTGTTCGGTTAAGATGACTTTTTCTGCGTTGGCACCACGATGGCAATTTGCGCGAAATTCGCCACCTTGCCCAATGCGTTGCATCGCCGCGACAATGCGTTCTCCTACCACAAAACAACGTAAATCGGCACCTTGCGCTTCTGCAATAAATTCCTGTGCTAACGTCGGCACATTTGCCTGCTTTAATGTTTCCAACATACTGACCGCACTTTGTGGTCGTTCTGCGAGCACCACGCCAATCCCTTGCGAACCACTCAAGGTTTTCAAAATAATCGGTGCGCCAATATGCTGTACGGCATCATTCGCATTGGTTTCCAGCCCACCAAGCAACGAGGTTGGCACGGCAATGCCATTCGCCAGTAATAACTGCAAACTCAACCATTTATCACGCGCTTTCGCAAAACCATCAGCATGATTCAAACAAGGCACATTTAACGCCTGAAAATAATGCAACACCGCACAACCCATTTGCATACTGCCGGTACCAAAGCGAGGTAATACCGCATCATATTGGGGTAACAGATAAGGCGTGCTTTCCACATCCGGCTGATAATAAAGCGCAAAGTGCGGTGGTTTTTTTTGGAGTTTTATTAAACAACGATTCGGATCGAGAATATCCATGTGATGACCGTTTTCTTCCGCCGCCTGTTTTAAACGCCGACAGCTATACAAACGCGGCTCACGGCACAACATTAATAGTTTCATAAGTCTTGTTTTTTTTACTGTATTTAATTCTCACCGGCTTTTTCTCCGATGAGGATAAAAGCCTCAATCACATAGCAAATTAGATTCATTTACCTATTGCTAAAATTAACAGCATTCTACCTCAAACGCTTGGCGAACTCTTTATTCTTTTATTCATCCGCTATAAAATCAGCGCATTTATTGACAAGACAAAAGGAAACATCATGTTTGTAACTATTTATGGTCGCCTAAGCTGCCCGTACTGCGTACGCGCCAAAGCATTAGCCGAAAAGCTAAAAAATTCATTCGCGGATTTTGATTATCGTTATATCGATATTATCGAACAGGGCATGAGCAAAGAGGATATTGCAAAAATTATCGGTAAACCGGTGCAAACCGTCCCGCAAATTTTAGTGGATGAAAAACCAATTGGAGGCTGCACTGACTTTCAAGCTTTCGTGCGTGAACGATTTGGCGTGGAATAAGTGATTTTATCCACACGGATAAAAAACGGATTAGCCTAATAAGCTAATCCGTTTTTCTTTGGGTTGACCGTCATGCAATATTAAAAAATTTCTTCCGCAGCAAAGAAATAAGCAATCTCACGCGCCGCGCTTTCCGGGCTATCGGAACCATGCACGGAGTTTTCCCGTTGGTTTAAGGCAAAATCACGACGAATCGTGCCTTCTGCTGCCGTTTCAGGATTGGTCGTTCCCATTAAAGTGCGGTAATCTTGCACGGCATTTTCTTTTTCTAACACGCTCACGAATACCGGCGCTGAAATCATGTATTCCACTAATGACTCAAAAAAAGGCTTGCCTTGGTGTTCGGCGTAAAAGCCTTCTGCTTGTTCTCTGTTCAACTGAACCATTTTCGCGGCAGCAATATTGAATCCCTGTTGCTCAAAGCGTGCCAAAATCGCGCCGATTAAATGACGCTTTACGGCATCCGGTTTAATAATAGATAAGGTTCGTTGTAAGCTCATTTCACATCCTCTTACTGTTGTTTTGCTTTAGCTAATAATAAATTGGCAAGGGTTTGCACGCCGATACCGGTCGCACCGGTCGCCCATAAGTCGCTTGGGGTTTTGCGATAGGTGGCGGAACAATCAATGTGTAACCAATGTTGTTGATAATTTTTCACGAAATAAGATAAAAATGCCGTTGCGGTGCTCGCACCTGCGCCCACCGGAACTGTGCCGATATTGGCAATGTCAGCGAAAGCCGTTTTAATTTGTCCGCGGTGCAACTCTGCAAACGGCAAACGCCAAAATGGCTCTTGTTCTTGCTCGGCAGCGTGGAATAAATCAGCAACCAACTGATCATCCATGGATAGCACGCTGTGATAATCATTGCCCACCGCCACTTTTGCCGCACCGGTTAAGGTCGCACAATCTACGATAAATTGAGGCTGTTCGGCATCTGCATCAATTAAACCATCCGCCAACACCAATCGCCCTTCGGCATCCGTATTAAGAATTTCTACGCTGACACCGTTACGATATTGAATGATATCGCCCAATTTAAAGGCGCGGCTACTCACCAAGTTTTCTGCGCAACAAAGGAATAATTTCACCCGTTGATTTAAACCACGCAAAATCGCCAAGCCTAATGCCCCCGTCAATAACGCGGCGCCACCCATATCCGTACGCATGGTGCTCATGCCATCGCTCGGTTTAATGCTGTAACCACCACTGTCAAACGTAATACCTTTACCCACTAAACAAGCCAACACCGGCGCTTCCGGATTGCCTGTCGGGTTGAAATCCAACTGCAACATGGCGGGAAGATTTTGCGAGCCTTTACCCACTTGCCATAAACCGTGATACCCCCGTTCCAGCAAGGCTTCTCGAGAAACGATGGAAAAACTGACCGCACTTTGCTTCGCAGCTTGCTCTGCTATTTGCCCGATAAACTTCGCGGCACGTTGGGCAAGCTCTTCCGGCGTTAAAATGGCTGCCGGCAGATTAATGATTTCACGTACGAAATCGCCACATTGAATACGGTGATTCAATTCTTGTTGTTGCTCCGCAGATAACGCCGGAAACTGGAGTTTAAACTGCTTTTTCGCATTGTAAAAACCTTGATAAAACGCCCAACAACTTTCCAATTGCCAGCCTTCCCCGCTTAACGCAACATCAGAAATCCCCTGATTTTGTAATTTGCGTGCCGCTTTTTGCACAGAAGTGCGGTCGGAAAAATCAGTTAAATGAAGGGTCGCTTTATCTTCATTAAAACTGATTAATGCCTTTTCTCCCCAAACCGCCGAGGCCGGTTGGTTTGAAAGCAAAACTTGCATAGACATAATTTCTCCTTTAAATATTGAGAATAACGGCTTGTAATATAGCAGTTTTTAGCGAGATTCGTTACGTTTTTATGCTAAGCCATTGTGGTTATGTCATTTTCGCCTTTTTCAAGCGTAACGCATTGCTTAACACGGAAATCGAACTCATCGCCATTGCCGCGCCGGCAATCACCGGACTGAGCAACCCAAAGGCGGCTAGCGGAATGCCCAACACATTATAAATAAAGGCAAAAAACAAATTTTGTTTAATGTTTTTCAAGGTCGCGCGGGAAATCAATAAAGCATCCACCAACTGATTGACCGAATGCTGCATCAGGGTTGCCGACGCACTGTGTTGCGCCACATCTGCACCATCATGCATGGCAAAACTTACATTGGCGGCTGTGAGTGCCGGCGCGTCATTCACCCCATCCCCCACCATAGCAACCACGTTGCCATTTTCTTGGAGAAGTTTGACCGCACTTGCTTTATCGCGTGGCGACATATTGCCCTGCGCATGTTGAATCCCAAGCTGGTTAGCAATGTATTGCACCACGTTCGGATTATCGCCACTCATGATATAGACATTGATATTGTTCGCTTGCAAACGCTGAATTGCCTTTTGACTGTCCGGTTTTAAGGCATCTGCTAAGGCAAACGCGGCAACGGGCTCATCGTTTACGGCAACCGCCACAATGCTGGCGATCTGCCACACCGGCTCAAGATCGTTCGGTAAGGTCAAACCGCAATAGGCAGGTTTCCCCACTTTCACCGTGCCGAGATGTTCAATTTCTCCTTGAATCCCTTGCCCCACCTCTGCCTGAATATGTTGCACTGCAGGCAACGCCACATTTTTTGCCATCGCGGCTTGCACAAGGGCTTTTGCCAGCGGATGTGTCGCGCTTTGTTCAATAGCGGCCGCCAACGCATAAATTTCATCTTCAGAATAGACCGCACTTTGCGCCTGCCAAAAAGCGACCACTTGCGGTTTACCTTCTGTGAGCGTGCCGGTTTTGTCCAATACCACCGCATTCACATGGGCGGCTTCTTCCATAGCGGCAGCATCTTTAAACCAAATGCCTTGTTTCACGGCTTTGCCCATACCCACCATGATCGCCGCAGGTGTCGCCAAGCCTAAGGCACAAGGGCAGGCAATCACTAACACAGCAACCCCATGAATCAACGCCGTGACCACATCTTGCTGAATCCACCAAGTAAGTAAAAACGTCAGCAAGGCAATGCCTATTACCGTTGGCACGAACACTGCCGCCACTTTGTCGGCAAAACGGGCGATGGGCGCTTTGCTGCCTTGCGCTTCAGAAAGGGCATTCATCATATCGCCGAGCAACGTTTGGCTGCCAAGCTGTTGCGAGCGATAAACCAAACTACCATCTGTTACCATCGCGCCGGCTAACACGTGGCTTCCCGATTTTTTCATTTCAGGCAGCGATTCACCGGTTAAATGACTTTCATCACACCAACCCGCTCCCTCTTCCACCACGCCATCCGCCGCAATGCGTTCGCCTTGGTTAGCACGCAACAATTCGCCCACTTGGATTTCATTTAACGGCACGGTTTGCCACTCGCCGTTACGTTGCACGCGTACTTGTTTGGGTGTCAGCTGTAACAATAACCCCAGGCTGTTTAGGCTGTGTTTTTTAGTGCGATCTTCTAAGAATTTTCCCAAACTCACAAAACCCAACACCATGACGGAGGCTTCAAAATAAATATTTGCCGAACCATGATCGTGGCTCATATGCGGCAGATAAAACAGCATAAAGACGGAATAAAAATAAATGGTGAGCGTGCCAAGGGTGACCAACACATCCATATTCGCTAACCCGCCTTTAATACTGCCCCAAGCGCTTTTGTAGAAGGGAATCGCCAAACCGAATTGCACAATCGTGGCTAATACCATTTGCCACATTGGCGGCAACATCCAATCATGTCGTCCCAGCATCATGCCGAGCATACCGATTAAAAACGGCACGTTAATCAGCCACAACAAAATCAAACGCCACGAGATGTTACGCGCTTGCGGCAACGCTGCCTGTTCTTGCTTTAATTGAGCCGTGAAACCGGTTTTTTGAATAATTTGGATCAGTTGTTCAACGGAAGTTTGCTTTTCATCAAAAGTAACCTGTGCTTCTTCACTGGCGAAATTGACGCCGGCTTGTTGCACAAAATCCTTTTTATTCAACACCTTTTCAATCCGACTGGCGCACGACTGACACGTCATGCCGCCAATTTGAATGGAGACTTTTTGCATAACATCCTCTTTTTACTTTCTTCACGGAAAAGTGCGGTGGGTTTTGGAAATATTTTTTATCATCGATATTAAATGACAGCTAGCACAACGGCTAGCGCAAGCGTCCACGCTTGTGCTTATTCATAATCATAGCGCACGTCAGAAGACCCGGATAGCGCGCGTCTCCCGACGCGTGCTTACAACAAAGCAATAATCAAAAGGCTGTATCAGGAGACGCCGCCATCAATGAATAAGCAATAAACAAAACTCATACCACTGCCGCATCAAACCCGGCATCTTCCACGGCTTCCACCAACACTGCCGATTGCACTTTATTTTCATCAAAACTCACGACCGCTTGCGCGTTTTCCAAACTGACATCTGCTTGCGTCACACCGTCCAATTCGCTCAATACGCGAGTCACGCTTTTCACACAACCACCACAGGTCATGCCATCAATTTTTAAAGTTACGTTTTGCATCATTTGCTCCTTTGTTAAGTTAAACCTTGCCGATTTTTGTCGGTGAGATTACTATAAACCTTAACGTTAGGTTAAGGTCAAACACTTTTTATGAATATCAGTCAAGCAGCCAAACTCACCGGCTTATCTGCTAAACAAATCCGTGATTACGAAAAACGAGGCTTACTCAAAGCCGGCACACGCACCCTTTCAGGTTATCGCTACTATGAAGAAAACGATCTCGCCCGTTTGCGTTTTATCCGCCACTCACGAGACGTGGGCTTTTCCCTGCAACAAATCGCCCAATTACTTGAATTACAAGACAACCCGCATCGCAACAGCCGTGAAGTGAAGCAACTTACGGCAAAACATATCGAAACCCTCAACACACAAATTCAGGCACTACAAAAAATGGTGGCTGAACTCCAACGCTGGCATGACAACTGCCAAGGCAACGACTGCCCGGAATGTTCGATTTTGGCGGGACTCAGTGAATAGACATGTGAAAAAAGTGCGGTAAAAATTTAAAATATTTCGCATCAGAAATACACGTCAAAAAGTTCGCAGATTAATCTTCCTGATGATTTATTAAGGTTTCAATTTGCACGATTTCCGCCACATCCACACTCTCCGCTTTAATCCGCCATTTCACATTCAAGTCATACAACGAAATGCCGTAAAGGCGATCAGTGGCTTTGCCTTGTTGATAGGCAGGGCGGGGATCTTGTTGGATCACTTCGGTAATAAAACGTTGTAAGTGCGGTCGATTTTTGCTGTGTTTTTTGACCGCACTTTCCGCTTCTGCAGTAAATTCTACGTGCAGCAACGGTTTCGGTTCGCTTTGAGCGAAACCGGAAATCGCGTCAGGCTCACTGTCGGCATAAGCCAGATAAGGTTTGATGTCGAAAATGGGCGTGCCATCCACTAAATCCACGGCACCGAGATGTAACAACACCTTGCCGTTTTTACATTCTATGTGGCGCAATTCGACTTTGGATAAACCAAGAGGATTCGGGCGATGCGTAGAACGCGAGGCAAACACGCCAACCCGTTGATTGCCGCCTAAACGTGGCGGGCGCACAGTAGGATGCCATTTGCCTTGCGGGATTTGATCAAATTGAAAAATCAGCCAAAGGTGGCTGAATTGTTCTAAACCGCGGACGGCTTCCGCTTGGTTATAGGGCGGCAACAATTCGACAATGCCGGTGCCATCCTGCACTAAATTGGGTTGACGCGGTACGGAAAACTTTTCTTTGTAAGGTGTATGAATCACCGCAATGGGCTGCAATGTGAGAGAATCGGACATATTTTCCTTAAAATAGTTAAAATCTGCAAAATAACCTTGTAGAATGGCGCCTATTTTAGCTAAAAGTGCGGTAAAAAATCGCCTTATTTTTCGTTATTCGAGTAGCCATTATGACAAAAAAGACAATAAAAATGTGGATTGAAACAGCGCGTCCAAAAACCCTGCCGTTAGCCTTGGCAACCATTTTAACCGGTTCAGCGCTTGCCTATTGGGCGGGCAGTTTCCATTGGGGAATCACGGTGTTATGTTTACTCACCACGTTATTTCTGCAAATTCTCTCCAACTTCGCCAATGATTACGGTGATCACCAAAAAGGCTCCGACACGGCAGAACGCATCGGCCCATTACGCGGCATTCAACAAGGCGCGATTTCTGCGGCACAACTGAAAAAAGGGCTTTATGTGATGATCGCCCTAAGTTTCCTTTGTGGCGCGCTCTTAATCGGCATGGCTTACCAAAATGTGAGCGATTTAATCGCCTTTTCCCTTCTCGGTGTATTGGCGATTGTCGCGGCCATCACCTACACCGTGGGCAGCAAGCCTTACGGTTATTTAGGCTTAGGCGATATTTCCGTGTTAATTTTCTTTGGATTATTAGGCATCGGCGGCACCTATTATCTGCAAGTACATGATTTCTCGGCTGTCATTTTACTGCCTGCCATTGCCAGCGGATTACTTGCGACAGCCGTATTAAATATCAATAACTTGCGTGATATTGAACAAGATCGCAAAGCAGGCAAAAACACCCTTGCCGTACGCTTAGGACCACATAATGGGCGGATTTATCATTGCGTGCTGCTTTCTATCGCCGCCTTGTTTTATCTCTTGTTTGCCCTCATGCATTTGCGTAATCCGTTGAGCTTCGTCTTTTTGCTCACTTATCCGCTCTTGTTCAAACATGCTTATTTTGTTTTCTCTCA
>NZ_CABFLM010000063.1 GCF_901873365.1 uncultured Aggregatibacter sp. | reverse complement strand
GTTATGACCAAACAAAAACTAGAACTCACCTGAATAGGCAAACACAAACGTCCGAAGTTAGAAGCGCGGATTTTGCTGGAAGACACGGAAAAGTCCTATCATGCCAAAGTGCGGTCAGAATCGGCGGCGTTTGATAACCGATTGATTTTCGGCGACAACCTGCTTGCGCTTAAAGCGTTGGAGCAGGAATTTACGGGTAAGGTGAAATGCGTGTTTACCGAACCACCTTTTAACACTGGCTCTGCGTTTGAACATTACGATGATGGGGGGGAGCATTCTATTTGGATGGGGCTGATGCGCGACCGCTTGGAAATCATCAAACGCCTGCTTTCAGACGATGGTTCGCTATGGATTACCATTGACGACAACGAAGCGCATTATTTGAAAGTCTTGTGTGATGAAGTGTTTGGGCGGAGGAATTTTGTTGTAAATGCCATTTGGGTTAAGAAATCTGCTCCTCAAAATGATGCAAAATTGATTATGTACTGATTCCGCATGATGAAGTTGCCGAATCAAAAAAATTGGCGGATTTTTTAAGATTTGAGAAAAAGTCTGTCTAAAACGGATCGCACTTATCAAGTGCGTGGGTTGAAACTAAAATTTATAGGTTATCAGTAAAAATCAGCCGCCTTCGGGCGGCTGTGTGTTAAGGAATTTGTATGGCAAACCAAATCCGCCTACACATTTGGGGCGATTATGCCTGTTTTACCCGTCCGGAGATGAAGGTGGAACGGGTGTCTTATGATGTCATCACGCCGTCGGCAGCGCGCGGGATTTTGGCGGCGGTGCATTGGAAGCCGGCGATTCGGTGGGTGATAGACCGGATTTATGTGTTGAAGCCGATTCGGTTTGAGTCGGTGCGGCGCAATGAGTTGGGCGGCAAGATTTCGGCGGGTAAGGTCAGCGGCGCGATGAAGCGTAAGAGCGTTGCCGATTTATATACGCTGATTGAAGACGACCGCCAGCAGCGCGCGGCGACGGTGCTTAAAGACGTGGCTTATGTGATTGAAGCCCATGCGGTGCTGACTCCAAAAGCAGGGGCGGATGAGACCGTTACCAAGCATATTGAGATGTTCAAACGCCGTGCGAAAAAAGGGCAATGCTTTCAGCAGCCTTGTTTGGGCGTGCGTGAGCTTCCTGCCGATTTTGCGTTGATTGACGAGGGCGAGCCGCTGCCGCCGTCGGCATTATTGGAAGGCGAGGTAAACCGCGATTTAGGTTGGATGCTGCACGATATTGATTTTGACCACGGCAACACGCCGCATTTTTTCCGTGCACAAATGAAAGACGGCGTGATTGATGTGCCGCCGTTTTACGCCGAGGAGGTGAAAGCATGATTCTTGCGTCCCTTGCCCGCTATTACCGCCGTTTGGCAGCGGAAACCGATGAAATGGGCAACCCGAAAGTGCCGCCTTATGGCTTTAGCGAGGAGAAA
Source organism: uncultured Aggregatibacter sp. (assembly GCF_901873365.1). GTDB lineage: Bacteria > Pseudomonadota > Gammaproteobacteria > Enterobacterales > Pasteurellaceae > Aggregatibacter. The sequence goes on along the minus strand of NZ_CABFLM010000063.1, from coordinate 22,349 downwards.
ATCGGCTGGATTTTGGTGTTAGATACAGAAGGTCGTCTGAAAACCATTGTGCCGAATCTGACTGCCGATAAAAAGCCGCAGCCGAAGTTGATGAGCGTGCCTCGCCCTGAAAAACGCACGTCGGGCATCAAACCAAATTTTTTGTGGGACAAAACCGCCTACGCTCTTGGCGTGGAAGCCAATAAAAACAAAGCCGAAGCCAAAGAAAAACCGTTTACGCCGTCTGAAAAAACCTTTGAAGCCTTCAAGCAATACCATCTCGATTTACTGCAAAACAGCGACGATGAAGGCTTGCAAGCCTTGTGCCGTTTTCTGCAAAACTGGCAGCCTGCACATTTCGCTGCCGAAAATCTGCCTGCCGAAATGCTCGATGCCAACATCGCATTTTCTCTTGAAAAACCGACCGCACTTATCCATAAACGCGAAGCCGCGCAAACTTTGTGGGCAGGCTGCCTGAAAAGCGATGAAGCACTCGAAGGCTTATGCCTGATTAGCGGCGACACTGCGCCAATTGCACGGCTGCATCCAGCGATTAAAGGCGTGTTTGGCGGGCAAAGCTCCGGCGGCTCGATTATTTCGTTCAACAAAGAAGCCTTTGCCTCGTTCGGCAAGGAGCAAGGCGCAAATGCGCCTGTTTCCGAACAATCCGCCTTTGCCTACACCACCGCGCTGAACTATCTGTTGCGCCGCGAAAATAATCACTGTCTGACCATCGGCGACGCCAGTACGGTCTTTTGGGCGGAAGCAGATGATAACGCGACGGCGCAGGCTGCCGAAGGCTTTTTCGCGCAAGTGTTCACGCCGCCGGATGACGAACAAGAAAGCGCCAAAATTTTCAACGTATTGGAACAAATGGGCAACGGTCGTCCGCTGCAAGAAATTGCGCCCGAACTCTCTCCTAATACCCGTTTTTATATCTTAGGGCTTGCCCCCAATGCCGCGCGGATTTCCGTTCGGTTTTGGCTGGACACCACGTTTGGGCAGTTGGCGGAAAATTTGGCATGGCACTGGCGGGATTTAAAAATTGAACCGCGCCCGTGGAAAACGCCGCCTTCTATTTGGCGCTTGCTGTTGCAGACGGCGGTTTTAGGCAAAAGCGAAAATATCTCGCCCGTGTTGGCAGGCGAAATGACCCGCGCCGTGATTTGCGGCACGCCGTATCCCTTAAGTTTGCTGTCGCAACTGATTACCCGAATTCGCGCCGACGGCGATGTAAACGGACTGCGCGTGGCGATGATGAAAGCCGTATTACAGCGGCGTTTTAGAAAAGGTTTTATCGAAGAAGGAGTTCCTATGAGTTTGAACAATGAAAGCCCGAATCGCGCCTATCTTTTAGGGCGGCTGTTTGCCGTGTTGGAGCGCATTCAATATCAGGCGTTGGGCGAATTAAACGCCGGCATTGCCGACCGCTATTACGGCTCTGCATCCGCCGTGCCGTTTTCGGTTTTTCCGCGTCTTTTGTCGGGCGCAAAACACCATTTATCGCGCTTGCGTAAAGACAAAGGTGGAATAGCAGTGAGTCGGGAAAAAGAGTTGGGCGAAATCATTGCCAAACTACCTGAAATGTTCCCACGCCATCTAAGCATTGAAGAACAAGGCCGTTTTGCCATCGGCTATTACCACCAAAAACAAAGCTATTTTACAGAAAAATAAACCGCTGAAACTATTGAAAACTAAGGAGCCAGAAAATGTCTGCTATTCAAAACCGCTATGAATTTGTTTACTTTTTTGACGTAACCAACGGCAACCCCAACGGCGATCCCGATGCGGGCAATATGCCGCGTCTTGACCCCGAATCCAGCAAAGGCTTGGTAACCGATGTCTGTCTGAAGCGCAAAATCCGTAATTTTGTCGAAATCAGCAGCGAAAACGAAGCCGGTTACGAAATCTACGTTAAAGAAAAAAGCGTGTTAAACCTGCAAAACAAACGTGCTTATGAAGCACTCGGCATTGAGTCAGAAGCCAAAAAACTGCCTAAAGACGAAGCCAAAGCCCGCGACATTACCGCTTGGATGTGTAAAAACTTCTTCGACATCCGCACCTTCGGCGCCGTGATGACCACCGAAGTGAACAGCGGGCAAGTGCGCGGCCCGGTGCAACTGGCGTTTGCACAATCCATCGACCCGATTGTCCCGCTGGAAGTTTCTATCACCCGCATGGCGGTCACCAACGAAAAAGACTTGGAAAAAGAACGCACCATGGGGCGCAAATACATCGTCCCTTACGCGCTCTACCGCGTACATGGCTTTATCTCCGCCAACCTTGCCGCCAAAACCGGTTTTTCAGACGACGACTTAGCCAAGCTCTGGCAAGCCCTGACGTTGATGTTTGAACACGACCGCTCCGCCGCTCGTGGCGAAATGGCGGCACGCAAACTGATCGTTTTCAAACACGACAGCGCACTCGGCAGCCAGCCTGCACATAAACTGTTTGACGCCGTGAAAGTCGAACGCGTAAATGGCGAATCAGGTACCCCAGCTAGCGGTTTTGGTGATTACAACATCAGCGTGGTTTCAGACGGCTTAAATGGCGTGAGCGTGGAAGAGCTGCTTTAAAAACACTTAAAAAGATGACCGCACTTTTAACCGAAACCCAAGGGGAAAATCAGGATACGCGCCTGATTCCCCTTTCCGCCCTGCAACACTACGCCTTCTGTCCGCGCCAATGCGCGCTGATTCACAACGAGCAGGCGTGGGCAGAGAATTATTTGACCGCGCAGGGCAAGGCGCTGCATGAGCGGGTGGATTCGGGCGAGCCGGAAACGCGTAAAGGCGTGCGTTTTGAGCGGACGGTGCATGTGTCGGCAGAGAAACTGGGCATCAGCGGCGTGTTGGATTTGGTGGAAGTGGATACGAAGACAGGCCGTCTGAAACCCGTGGAATACAAACGCGGCAAGCCCAAACCCGACCCGATGGATGAAATCCAGCTTTGCGCCCAAGGTTTGTGCTTGGAAGAAATGACGGGGCAAACCGTCTCTGAGGGCGCGCTGTGGTATATGCAAACCCGCCACCGCGTCCCCGTCGTGTTTTCAGACGACCTGCGCGCCCAAACACTCGCCACCATCGCCGCCGTGCGCGACCTTCTAAACAGCGGACAAACCCCGCCACCTGACTACGGCAAACGCTGCAAAGCCTGCTCGCTGGTGGAGATTTGCCAGCCGGAGTTGCTGGAGAAACGGGATAGGAGTGTAGGGTATGTGATGGGGTTGTTTAAAAATTAACGAATGTTGTTTTTATTACAAGGATATAAAAATCATGTTCTTACAATCTATGGAAATTCAAGGTTACAGAGGTTTTCAGCAAAAACAAGAAATTAAATTTGCTATACCTAAACAAGATTCTGTTACTGAAGTTAGTGGGCTTACGATTATTACTGGCTCGAACAATACTGGGAAATCTTCAATTATTGAATGTTTGAAAGCGAGAGAAGGGTATAACCCACCTAGCTTTCCTAATGGTGTCAGAAATAGTTTGATTGACAAAGTTCAAATTGAGTATCTATTTGATGGTGGCTGTAAGGAAATTTTGATGTCAGTACACAAAAATTCCTCTGAAACAAAATTTGAGGGAACAAGGTGCGAGAAGAAGATTTTTGTTGTTCCATCTAGAAGGGCTTTTGAACCATATTTCAGCAAGTCTGAATTAGATAGAGAATCGTATATCTTAAATACTGCGTTTCAGGCTAAAAGAAGTTCATTATTAGATTATTTTGCGTATAGATTATTTTCAATTGAAAAAAACGAGGATATAAAAATAAACTTTAATAATATGTTAGAGAAAGTTTTAGGCTTTATCCCCGAGTGGGCTATTGATCAAAGTGAAATAGGGCAGCATTTTTTAAAATTTACATCCGGTCAAAATAGCCATTCTAGTAATGGAATGGGGGAGGGAATTGTTAGCATTTTTGTTATTGTTGATGCCCTATATGATTCCAAGCCTGGCGACATTATTGCCATAGATGAACCTGAGCTATCTTTGCATCCATCATTACAAAAACGGTTGAGTAAACTTTTTGTTGAATATGCAAAGGATAGGCAGATTATCATCTCGACACATTCTCCTTATTTTGTCGATATTAATGCATTAGCTAAAGGGGCTGCCTTAGTGAGAGTTATTTCTAGCGATAACGGAACAATAATTTATCAGTTGTCTTCAAGTTCAACAAATTTAATTGTGAGACTAGCAAATAATTTACACAATCCACATACTTGGGGATTAGATGCTCGAGAATTCTTTTTTCAGGAAGATGGAATCATTCTTGTTGAAGGGCAGGAAGATGTTCTTTTATATCCTAAAATTGCTAAGCAATTAGGAAAAGAAATCCAAGGAAGTTTTTTTGGATGGGGTGCTGGTGGAGCTGGAAATATTCGACATTTATGTAGCATTGCAAAAGATTTAGGGTTTAAAAGAGTGGCTGCTATTTTAGATGGAGATAAAAAAGGCTGTTTTGAAGATTTGAAAACTGAGTTTTCTGAATATCATTTTGAAATCATTCCTGCTGATGACATCAAAACAAAGCCTGCCTGCAAGGCGACTCCTGAAAAACCAGGTTTATTAGATAAAGATAAAGATAAAGATAAAGATCTAGTTCTTCAAAGTCAGTATTTTGAAGCAATGAATAGTATAGTTGATAACTTAAATGGCTATTTGCAAGATGAAGGTACGCATTGCTAGGTTATCTGTTTTTTATTCTATGCCACCTGAAGTCTGATTTTTTCAGACGACATTAGAATCCGCCAATAAATAAAACGCGTGCGTGGCTTGCTATAAGCATAGAGTAGGATGGGCATTTATGCCCATCCTACGGGAACTTATGGTAAAACTTTTTTTAGACAGCCTAAACAACAAGCCGTTTTAAAACAAAAGCACGGTCAAAATTCAAGGAGTTCCCATGCGCAAACTGCAAAATACGCTCTACATCACCACCCAAGGCAGCTATCTGCATAAGGAGCGGGAGACGCTGGTGGTGGAGAAGGAGCGTAAGAAGGTGGCGCAGTTGCCGGTGCATTCCATCGGGCATATTTTTTGCTTTGGGAATGTGCTGGTGTCGCCTTTTCTGCTGGGGTTTTGCGGCGAAAATAATGTGAATTTGGCGTTTTTTACCGAAAACGGACGTTTCTTGGGGCGGCTTCAGGGGCGGCAGAGTGGTAATGTGTTGCTGCGTCGGGCGCAGTATCGTGTGTCGGAGCAAAATCCCGTGCCGATTGCGCGCAATATCATTGCGGCGAAGATTCAGGCGAGTAAGCGGGTTCTTCAGCGGCAGATTCGTAATTACGGCGAGAATGCGGCGATTCAAAGTGCGGTCGATTCTTTGAATATTTCGCTGCGGCAGTTGAAGGGCGCGGATGAGCTGGATGTGGTGCGCGGCATTGAGGGCGATGCGGCGGCACGTTATTTCGGCGTATTCGGGCAGCTTTTGAGCGAAAAAAGCGGCTTTACTTTTGATGGGCGCAACCGCCGTCCGCCCAGAGACGGGGTGAACGCGCTGTTGTCGTTTGTGTACAGCATTTTGGGCAAGGACATCAGCGGCGCGCTGCAAGGAGTGGGACTGGATCCGCAGGTGGGCTTTCTGCACGCCGACCGCCCAGGGCGCGACAGTTTGGCGCAGGATATTTTGGAAGAATTCCGCGCATGGTGGGCAGACAGGTTGGTGTTGTCGCTGATTAACCGCGGGCAAATCAAACCGCAGGATTTTGTTACTGAAGCAAGTGGCGCGGTAAGCCTGAAGGCCGATGCGCGTAAGCTCTTGTTCCAAGCTTTGCAGGCGAAAAAGCAGGAGAAAATCGCTCATCCGTTTTTAGACGAAGAAGTGGAAATCGGGCTGCTGCCGTATATTCAGGCGATGCTGTTGGCGCGGCACTTGCGCGGAGATTTGGCGGAATATCCGCCGTTTTTGATGAGATAAGCCATGTTAATGCTGATTACTTATGATATTTCTTTTGACGATCCAAACGGGCAAGCGCGATTGCGCCGCATAGCAAAACATTGCTTAGATTACGGCGTGCGGGCGCAATATTCGGTATTTGAATGCGATGTTACGCCTGACCAGTGGATTATGTTGAAAAGCAAACTGTTGGAAACCTATGACCCTACATGTGACAGCCTGCGTTTTTACCATTTGGGCAGTAAGTGGCGTAATAAAGTGGAGCATCATGGGGCAAAACCGGCAGTAGATGTATTTAAAGACGTGCTTGTCATTTAGTTCGCTAACCTGTTGTTCTCATTAAAACTCTGATGGGATAGCGACCTTCGTTTTCTTTAACAATTTGGATGAATTAATCTATTTGTATAACGACAATGTGGCCGTTATACTTGCCAAACTCCTTATCATAAAATCAGTTAGCGAAATACGGTGTTTAATACACGGATTTTTCTTGCTTTTTTAGGTAGGGAGCAGCCGCCTTCGCGCGGCTGTGTGTTGAAACTTCGATTTTTTTGTCTATGTATTTCATTTTTTACGCAGCCGCCTTCGCGCGGCTGTGTGTTGAAACCTGAAACTACTCGCTTTGACGAAGACCGTACTGCGCAGCCGCCTTCGCGCGGCTGTGTGTTGAAACCATTCCGTCCCGTGATGGTTCGCGTTCTGCGAAGGGCAGCCGCCTTCGCGCGGCTGTGTGTTGAAACGATGATCTTGATTTTGAATATTCTTAATAGAAACTGCAGCCGCCTTCGCGCGGCTGTGTGTTGAAACCCAATGAAAGAGTGGGGAGAATAAAAAGAAATTGGCAGCCGCCTTCGCGCGGCTGTGTGTTGAAACAATTTTACCTTTAGGTAACTGTAAGTTTCGCAATTGCAGCCGCCTTCGCGCGGCTGTGTGTTGAAACTGTCAATCCATACTTTTCAGGTAAATACCCTTTAGCAGCCGCCTTCGCGCGGCTGTGTGTTGAAACCACATTGCCACTGATGCTGATGTTGCCTTTAGTAGCAGCCGCCTTCGCGCGGCTGTGTGTTGAAACAATCGTTGCGGTCATATCCCAAAAATCGCACTTTGCAGCCGCCTTCGCGCGGCTGTGTGTTGAAACTTGATCGGTCGTACTTTTGGCGATTGCCCACAATGCAGCCGCCTCCGCGCGGCTGTGTGTTGAAACAATCCCTTGCGATATAAGCACAAGACTTGTTAGCAGCAGCCACCTTCGGGTGGCTGTGTGTTGAAACTGTATGAGTTGGCGTTAGAGCTTGGTATTAATGACGCAGCCACCTTCGGGTTGCTGTGTGTTGAAACCGGTGGTTGGTTAATGGCAATTTCGGCTTATGTAGCAGCCACCTTCGGGTGGCTGTGTGTTGAAACCCGGCTCATTGGCAAAATTAGAAGAGCTGGCATTGGCAGCCGCCTTTGCGCGGCTGTGTGTTGAAACGTTGAGCTTTATAGAGATTACCATTATGATGAAGGCAGCCGCCTTTGCGCGGCTGTGTGTTGAAACCGGCATTAGCATTGGGGCTCCGTAAGCCATGGTGGCAGCCGCCTTCGCGCGGCTGTGTGTTGAAACAACGTGGACAAAGAAGGTAACCTCAACACGTCACGTGCAGCCGCCTTCGCGCGGCTGTGTGTTGAAACAATAAATCGATGGCTTGTTGTTTCGCCACTGGGGGCAGCCACCTTCGCGCGGCTGTGTGTTGAAACATTTAAATGATTGTTTTTTTTAATCATAAAAATTTTGCAGCCACCTTCAGGTGGCTTTGAGTGATGTTTTCGTGCAACAAGTTGCACGCTACGTTGACTGTGCATTAAGGTATTATATTTTTGTGAAATGAATGGAGGAGAGAGTAAAGTGCGGTTAATTTTTGCTTTATTTTTAATCCCTCTTATTCAATATCTCTAGCGACAAAAATTTATAGTAAAAATCCATCGCACTTTCATGTGTCCTTTTTAAAATTGTCTTTTTAAAAATAAAAAGCAATCGTTTGCGCAAGTGCTGAAAATCCACTAAAATTTCGACCCTATTATTCTCTTATCACTTTACCTTTCTAAGGATCCTCTCATGGAACATGAACAACAAACTGCGGAAGCGGATTTGGTCTATCGTTTAGAAGACAAACCGCCTTTTTTTAATGCTTTAATCAGTGCCATTACACATCTATTGGCGATTTTCGTCCCTATGGTCACGCCTGCACTTATCGTTGGTGGCGCCCTTGGTTTACCCGTCCACATGACGGCTTATTTGGTCTCTATGGCGATGGTCGCATCCGGTATTGGCACTTATATTCAAGTACATCGTTTCGGTTTTATCGGCTCCGGTATGCTTTCCATTCAATCGGTAAACTTCTCTTTCGTCAGTGTGATGATTGCTGTTGGACTTAGCATGAAAGGTAACGGCATTGACGAAAACACGATGATTTCCACCTTGCTTGGCGTGTCTTTTGTTGGCGCGTTTCTTGTGTGTGCAGCGGCTTGGGTGCTGCCTTATTTAAAACGTGTCATCACCCCAACCGTCAGTGGTGTGGTCGTGTTATTAATCGGCTTGAGTTTGATTGACATCGGCATCACCGATTTCGGCGGCGGTTTTGGCGCCAAAGGCACGGAGGCGTTTGGCTCGTTACAAAATATCGGTTTAGCTTCTTTAGTCTTGGTTGTTGTGCTCATTTTTAACTGTATGCGCAATCCGTTTTTACGCATGAGCGGCATTGCTGTCGGTTTAATCGCAGGCTACATCGTAGCATTAACCTTAGGTATGGTTGATTTTTCACCGTTAAAAGACGTGGACTTTTTCACCATCCCGATGCCCTTTAAATATGGTTTTGCGTTTGATTGGTCAGCCTTTTGGGTTGCGGCTATCATCTATTTGTTAAGCGTTTTTGAAGCCGTTGGTGATTTAACCGCAACGGCGATGGTTTCCGGTCAGCCTTATGAAGGCGAAGCGTTTCGTCAACGTTTACGCGGCGGAGTCTTTGCTGATGGATTAGTGTCTGTGATTGCTACCGCGTTAGGTTCCCTACCGCTGACCACCTTTGCCCAAAATAACGGTGTCATTCAAATGACGGGTGTAGCTTCTCGCCATGTGGGTAAATTTATCGCGGCTATTTTAGTGTTATTTGGTTTATTCCCGATTGTCGGTCGCATTTTTACTACGATTCCAAGCCCGGTACTCGGCGGCGCTATGGTATTAATGTTCGGATTAATCGCCATTGCCGGTGTGCGGATTATCATGACTCATGGCATCAACCGTCGTGAAGCGGTCATTGCTGCAACAGCCGTCGGCGTGGGATTGGGTGTTGCTTTTGAGCCGGACGTATTCAAAATGTTGCCGGAAGTTTTCCGTAATGCCATTGCGGCAGGCGGAATTACGGCAGTGGTGTTAAATTTAATTCTGCCGCGAGATGAGCAGGATAAAAGCATTTATTTGACGGAAAAATAAACGAATAGGCGGTGAAAGTGCGGTGGAAATAACGCCTAAAAAACGTTGGGATTTATCACCGCACTTTTTCTATGATCTATTTCAAATATTCCACATAAAGCCGTTTACAGCAGCTTTATTTTTTCGCTAAATTCATTTCTCATAATTTATTAAAACCTAAGGAGATATTATGGATTTAATTATCGGGTTAGTGGCGATTATTCTGGTCGCTTACTATATCGTGAAAGGTTATTCCGCGACGGGCGTGCTTATGTTCGGCGGTTTAGTCTTGTTATTGATTTCGGTATTAATGGGCCATTCCATTTTGCCGGAAAATGTCAAAAGCACCGGCTCAGCCTATTTCGACATTCTTGAATATGTGAAATATTTGCTTTCCAACCGTAGTGGTGGGTTAGGCTTAATGATCATGATCTTATGCGGTTTCTCCGCCTACATGACCCATTTAGGCGCTAACGACATGGTGGTAAAAATCGTTTCCATGCCATTAAAAAATATTCGTTCCCCTTACGTGCTGATGGTATTGGCGTATTTTCTTGCCTGTTTGATGTCTTTTGCGGTTGCCTCAGCAACAGGCTTGGGTGTGTTATTAATGGCAACTTTATTCCCTGTCATGGTCAACATGGGCATTTCTCGTGGTGCGGCGGCAGCCATTTGTGCCTCGCCGATTTCCATCATCTTATCACCAACCTCCGGCGATGTGGTGTTGTCGGCAGAGATTTCCAAACAATCATTAAGCGAATTCGCCTTTTCCACCAGCCTGCCGGTATCCATTGTAGCGATTTGCGGTATTGGTGCGGCTCATTTCTTCTGGCAACGTTATTTGGATCGCAAAGAAAAAGTCAATGCAAAACCGATCGATATGTCCGAAATCAGAACTGATGTACCGACCTTTTACGCCATTTTGCCATTATTACCGATCATCGGTGTAATCCTGTTTGATGGTAAATGGTTTAATTTGCCTGAGTTGCACATCGTTACTGTCATTATTCTTTGCTTTGTGATTACCGCAGTCATCGACTTCATCCGTAATTTCAGTGCAAAAAAAACCTTCGACAATTTAGTGATTGCCTATCGTGGCATGGCAGATGCCTTTGCCGGCGTGGTGATGTTATTGGTTGCCGCCGGCGTGTTCGCACAAAGTTTAAGCACCATTGGCTTTATCACTAATCTGATTAATTCTGCCCAATCTTTCGGTGGTAGCGGAATGTTTATGATGTTAGTCTTGGCGGTGATTACGATTTTAGCCACCATGGCAACCGGCTCGGGCAATGCGGCATTCTATGCTTTCGCCGAATTAATTCCAAAACTCGCTACCCAAATGGGCGCAAATCCAGCCTATTTAACCGTGCCAATGTTACAAGCCTCCAACTTAGGTCGCGGCTTATCCCCGGTATCCGGTGTCGTGGTTGCCGTATCCGGTATGGCAAGAATTTCCCCATTTGAAATTGTCAAACGAATGTCCGTACCAATGGCAGTTGGTTTCATTTGCGTGATTATCGCCACTGAATTTTTCATTCCGGGCGCGTAATTTTCTGACTTAAAGTGCGGTGAATTTTTACCGTATTTTGAGATTGAGAAAGGCGTTATTACTTATTTGAAGAAAAGAAACGGCGCACTGCATTAAACAGTGCGCCGTTTTTTAGTTCATCATACCGATTATGAGGCAATGCCTTTATGACGCAATAACGCATCTAATTGCGGCTCACGACCTCGGAAGTTTTTGAACAGCGTCATCGGTTCTTCAGAGCCGCCTTTGGTGAGAATTTCATCCAAGAAGGATTGACCGGTTTGGGCATTGAAAATCCCTTCCTCTTCAAAACGCGAGTAAGCATCCGCTGATAAGACTTCCGCCCATAAATAGCTGTAATAGCCAGCGGCATAACCTCCGGCAAAAATATGACTGAAGCTATGTGGCATTCTTCCCCATTCAGCACCAGGGATGACGGCAATTTGGCTTTTCACTTCGTGTAACATCGCTAACACTTGATTTTGCTTGCTCGGATCAAATGTGTGGTGCAAGCGGAAATCAAACAGCGCAAACTCTAACTGACGCAAAACAAACATCGCCGCTTGGAAGTTTTTGGCCTTGAGTAATTGGCTGAGCTTTTCTTTGGGTAGCGGTTCGCCGGTTTGATAATGACCGGAAATGAACTGTAGCGCCTCTTCTTCCCAGCACCAGTTTTCCATAAATTGGCTTGGCAATTCCACCGCATCCCAAGGCACACCGTTAATGCCTGCAACATCGGCTACATCAATTTGAGTCAACATATGATGCAATCCATGACCGAATTCATGGAATAGCGTCGTGACTTCATCATGCGTGAATAAGGCCGGTTGATCGCCAAGTGGACGGTTGAAGTTACAGGTTAAATACGCCACCGGTTTTTGTAGGTTGCCGTCAATCTTTTTACGACGACCGATGCAATCATCCATCCAAGCGCCACCGCGTTTATGTTCACGAGCGTATAGGTCTAAATAGAAACTGCCGCGAACTTCATTTTTTTCATCAAGCAAATCGAAGAAACGCACATCTTTATGCCAGGTTTCAACGCCATGACGTTCTACCGCGCGAATATTGAAAATGCGTTTAATCAATTCAAATAAACCGCTCAGTACGCGATCTTCCGGGAAATACGGACGCAATTCTTCATCATTGATGGCATATAAATGTTGCTTTTGTTTTTCGCTGTAAAAAGACAGATCCCAAAGTTCAAGTGCGGTCAAATTATAGTGCGTTTTGCAGAAGTCTTTTAATTCTTGCAATTCACGTTCGCCTTGCGCTTTAGAGCGTGTGGCGAGATTTTCTAGGAAATTCAACACTTGTTGCGGATTTTCAGCCATTTTGGTGGCAAGGGATAATTCGGTGTAGGTGTTGAAATCCAATAATTTGGCTAATTCCACGCGTAGGCTGAGGATCTCTTGCATAATCGCCGAGTTATCCCATTTACCAGCGTTCGGCCCTTGATCGGATGCGCGGGTGGCAAAGGCACGATACATTTCTTCGCGTAATTCACGGTTTTCACAATAGGTCATGACCGGGATATAGCTTGGGTATTCTAAGGTGAAACGATAGCCGCTGACACCTTTGCTTTCTGCGGATTGTTTGGCCGCCTCCAGTGCGGATTCCGGCAAGCCTTTGAGCAGGCTGACATCTTCAACGATCTTTTCCCAGCCCATGGTGGCGTCTAATACGTTATTGCTAAATTGTGAATTCAGTTCGGACAAGCGGGCAGCGATTTCGCCATAGCGTTTTTGTTTTTCAGCCGGCAAGGAAATGCCCGATAATTTGAAATCGCGTAAGCTGTTTTCAATGGCTTTCTTTTGCGCTTGAGTATAATCGGCAAATTCAGGGCTATTTTTTAATTGTAAATAGGCTTCATATAATCCTTGATGTTGACCGACCCACGTGCTGTATTCGGCCAATAATGGCAAACAGGCTTGATAGGCTTCGCGTAATTCCGGGCTATTTTTCACCGAGTTTAAATGCGAAATTGGCGACCATACCTTGCTTAAACGATCACCGGCTTCGGTTAGCGGTAGAATGAAATTTTCCCAAGTAAAGTGCGGTTGATTTACCACGCGTTCTACGGTTTCGCGGTTTTCTTGAATAAGTTGTTTGATGGCGGATTCAATGTATTGCGGTTCAATTTTACTAAAAGCAGGTAAATCGGTTGGTGTAAGTAGTGGGTTTGACATAAAGACTTCCTTAAAAAGAAAAACGGATGGAAATAACGATTAAACGTTAAATAAATTGGGGAGGATTTTATGATTTCAAGGTTGAAAAATCCAGCCATTCAGGGATAATTGCGAATAATTTTTGTTTTGAGGTATCTATGAAGTATTTTTATATCACGTTAGGTTTTCTTTTTCTTATTCTTGGTTTGATCGGTATTGTGGTGCCGATTTTACCTACCACGCCATTTTTATTGTTAACCGTTTTCTTTTTCGCAAAAGGCTCCGAACGTGTACATAATTGGTTTATCGGCACGAAGATTTATCAAAACCATTTAAAAGATTTCCATGAACAGCGGGCGTTAACGAAAAAAGCGAAAATGACCATTCTGATGTTTTCCACCACGATGTTAATGATCGGATTTTATTTTACGCCGAGCATTGTCGGTAAAAGCATCATCGTTGCTGTCTTATTGATCAAATATTGGTTCTTCTTTTTCTGGATTAAAACGCTGGAAGAAGAATAGGGTATCCTTGTTTCATAAAGTGATTTCCATGCATATTATTCACTTTCCTCGTTTTGCTTTTCGTCTTCTTCAATTAAAAAGAGCGGTGCTTTTTTGTTGCGTTTTTGCCTTGAGTGCTTGTGATGAAAAGCAGAAAGAAGTTGTTGTTTCCTCTCTTCCGGCGCAAACTGTACAGCCGCAGTCAACGTCGCTACCAACGCCGTCACAGAACAATCGGCATTTGTTAATTCGCGGAGAATATAAGGATTTTGTCTTCAATCCTGCGCAAGCCAAAGATGTCACACAAGTGGCACTTTTGCGTGATGTCTTGGAAGGTCTGGTGATTTATGATCCGCGTGGTAATGTGGTTCCGGCGGTGGCGGAAAGCTGGCAAACTAAAGATAACAAAACATGGACATTTACCTTGCGACAAGGGGCTAAATGGTCGAATGGTGAACCGGTAACGGCGCAACAATTTGTGGCAAGTTGGCAAGCTTTAGCCACTTCGGCGAGCCCATTAAAATCGTATTTGGCATACATGAATTTAGCCAATGCCGATGCAGTATTAAAAGGGGAGTTATCGGCTGATAAGCTTGGAATCGCGGCAGAAAATGACCGCACTTTGCTTCTTAGCCTAGATAAAGTGACGCCTTATTTGCCACAAATGTTAGCGCATATCAGTTTATTACCTCAGTATTCATCAGAACAAAAAGAGATTATTACAAATGGCGCTTATTATGTGACAGGGCAAGAAAATAATGTGATTCACTTAGAAAAAAATCCGCATTATTGGGCGCAAGAGAAGGTGTCGTTTCAGCAGGTGGATTACCAAAAAATGACGACGCAACAAGCGCTTGGCGACCTGGATGTGGTGATTAATCCTACGCAAACTGAGCAAGCGCAATATTTTCCGCAACTTTGTACCTATTTCTACGCCTTTAATATGAAACACCCGAAATTGGCACAAAGTTCGGTCAGAAAAGCGTTATCAATTATGGCCTCTTCTCGTCACGTGAATCTGAGTGGCAAAAATGTTATTTATTTAAGTGATAATTTCTTGCCGATATCGATGCAAACAATAGAAAGCCATTGGGAGCAAACGCCAATGGAGCAGTTGTTAATTCAAAGTGATATTAATGAGAAATCACCGTTAAAGGTCACGTTAAGTTATGATCAAACCGAATTTCAACATCAAATGGCGCAGTCATTAATGCGTATGTGGGCACAATCGGATATGATTCGGGTTAGCGGAGAAGCACTGCCGAAACAACAATTATTAGAGAAGATGGCAAAAGGCGATTTTCAGATTGCTCGTGCCGGCTGGTGCGCCGATTATCACGATCCTTCTGCATTTTTAAGTTTGTTTTACAGCCACAGCCCGGACAATATAAGTGGTTACCACAATGAAGAGGTAGATCGCTTATTTGAGCAAAGTTTACAACGGATTCCATCGTCAGAACGCACCGCACTTTACAGTCGAATCGAACAAATTCTGCAACAAGAAAATGTGGTATTGCCCTTATATCAAACTACGATCCCCATTTATCTTCATCCTACCCTAAACGGCTATGATTTATCCAATCCTACTGAGGTCATTTACAGTAAAGATTTATTTCGTAGAAATTTCTAACTATCACACGAAAGATTATGCGCATAATAAACCCCGTGTCGTCATATTGTGAAAATAGAAAAAATCGGTAAACTATGCCAAATTTGATTATGAATAAGGAGTTATGATGCATTCATCTATCACGAAAGCTGTTTTATTTTCTTCGGTATTTTTATTTACCGGATGTTCATCATTAGAGTCCGCATGGAATTCCATGATCGGTGATGACTCACCAAAACCTTCTGCAACAGCTCCGCAGACGCAGAGTGAATCCCCTAAAGCGAAATTGCCAAAAGCGGAAATGGCTGAATCACAAAATGCCATAAAACAGGCAGAAAACTTACCGCGCTTTGAGTATATTTTACTGGATACGCAATATACGGCATTTTTGAATCCACAACCGGAACTCATTAAAGTCAATAAAGGCAGTGAAACGACGACGTTTGCCTATAAAAATGGCGCGCTCACGTTAGTTGAACATCAACAACAACGTTATCGTGCAGAGGATAAAAATATTCCGCCATCACTTGTTCAAGAAGGGGCGAAATTACAAAAAATATTGGGTTTAAATAGTGCAGATAAAAATGCTGAGAATATTAAAACCGGCAGCGATGCAAAATTAAATTATTTATGTATTACTAAACTGCAACAAGTGGCTCAAACGCAACGGGTATTCCGTAGTTCGGCAAATATGGCGAAAAGTGATTCTCGCTTAATTGCGGATGTGCGTTTAAACGGTAATCAATTTTATAAAATGGATTGTCAGTTAAGCGGTAATCGTGTTGCAAAATTAAGTTTAAGTAAAAAATAAAGGATAAATACACAATACATGAATGCCCAATAATGCCGTTATTGGGCTTAATAAATGAAGGAAGTCTAATATGAAAAGAGGGCTCATGATTGGTCTGTTATGCCTGAGCTTGACCGCCTGTTCATTCGGCGTGGGCGCCGGTGGCGGATCAAATGGTGTAGGCATTGGCGTGGGAACCGGTGTACGATTTTAATTCTTGAATCAATCAGTCAAGCTAAAAGCATTGCTCATTGCAATGCTTTTAACGTTTAAGGGTTTATCAATACACCACTAATCGCTGTGGGCGAATCACGTTATTTTCATCAATCACTGCCACGCCAAGAAAGCGATTCTCATGAGAAAACAACCGCACTTGTCCTTGTAGACTGTTAGGGTTATCGAATTTTACCCGTTGACCAAATCCGATACCTTGTGTTTGGCTTTCATTTAAGGTTAACGTCGGCAATTTTGCCACGGCAGTATCCATCGGCAATAATAAGGTATCTAACAAACTCAAATCTTGTGGTTCTGCCAAAGCTTGCAAAGCATTCCAATCCAACATTTTTTCTGTCGGGTAATCTGCCACTGCTGTGCGACGCAACATCGTTACATGGGCGCCACAGCCCAACGTCTCTCCTAAATCATCCACCAAAGTGCGAATGTACGTGCCTTTGGAACAATGTACCTCAAGGGTTAAATAGGGCGCATTGTATTCGATGAAGTTCAGTTCAAAGATCGTAATGGGACGCGCTTCCCGCTCCACCGTAATGCCTTGACGGGCATATTCATAAAGCGGTTTACCATTGTGTTTCAACGCCGAAAACATCGTCGGCACTTGCAAAATATCCCCACGGAATTGCTCAAGTGCGGTCAAAATTTCAGGTGTTTTAACCTTCACATCACGGGTTTCGACAATCTGTCCTTCTGCATCCGATGTGTCCGTGCGTTCTCCCAGTTTTGCCGTGACTAAATAACGTTTATCGGCATCTAGCAAAAACTGCGAAAACTTGGTGGCTTCGCCCAAACAGATAGGCAACATTCCGGTGGCAAGCGGATCTAACGCGCCGGTATGCCCCGCTTTGTTCGCCTGAAAAATGCGTTTCACTTTCTGCATGATATCGTTGGAAGACATACCTTGCGGCTTATCCAACAAAAACACGCCATGAATATCACGTCCACGTTTACGCGGTTTGGACATTAGTCTTTGTCCTCAACGTGTTTTTTCTCATCTTCGCGCACAACATTTGTCACCAAGTTAGACATGCGCATACCTTCTACCAAAGATTGATCGTAAATAAAACGAATCTCCGGCACGATACGCAGACGCATAGCTTTGCCTAACAGCGTGCGAATATAAGGCGCGGCTTTTTCTAAGCCTTTCATGCCCTGCGCAATCGCTTGTTCATCGTGATCAAATAAAAAAGTGACGAAAACTTTTGCATAAGCTAAATCACCGGACACTTCCACGTCAGACACCGTCACCATGCCAATACGGGGATCTTTCACTTCGCGCTGTAAAATCACCGCGATTTCTTTTTGGATTTCTTGTGCGACACGGTCGCTACGTTTGAATTCTCGAGCCATAATGATTACCCTTTGTGATATAAGGGGCTTATTTTACTGGAATTCATGTCAATTAGCACGAAAAAGCAATGTGATACGCGAATCTGATTTTTGCGTTATCAGAATAGAAAGCAACGAATCGTATTTAAAAACCACCGCACTTTTTCTTCTTTTCCCTTTCCTTCATTGAGTTTTTACCAAAATTCGCTATAATTTCGCCTGTACAAAAAAACAGTATTTGTGAGTAAAAATAATGGATTTCGCAGAATTATTAGATGGTTTAAACGATAAACAACGGGAAGCGGTGAGTGCACCATTAGGCAATTATTTGGTATTGGCGGGCGCAGGGAGTGGTAAAACCCGCGTATTGACGCACCGAATCGCGTGGTTGATTGGCGTGGAAGGTGTCTCCGAAGGGAGCATTATGGCGGTAACCTTCACCAACAAAGCTGCGGCAGAAATGCGTCATCGTATTGAATCCGTCTTGTCCGACGGCAATCAGCGTTTGTTTGGTATGTGGGTCGGCACCTTTCACAGCATTGCGCATCGACTTCTGCGTGCTCATCATCTTGATGCGGATTTACCGCAAGATTTCCAGATTTTAGATTCGGAAGACCAATTACGTTTACTCAAACGCCTGATGAAATTACATCATTTTGACGAAAAAAGTTTCCCGCCAAAGCAAGCCGCTTGGTATATCAATAATAAAAAAGACGAAGGCTTGCGTCCGAATCAAATTGATGATCATCACGATCGTCAAGAACGTGAATGGATTCGGATTTATCAGATTTATCAAGATGCTTGCGATCGTGCAGGGCTGGTGGATTTTGCCGAAATTTTATTACGCTCGTACGAATTGTTTTTACATAAGCCACTGATTTTACAACGTTATCAACAACGTTTTCAGCATATTTTGGTGGATGAGTTTCAAGACACCAACAAAATTCAATATGAATGGATTCGTTTGTTGGCGGGCAAAACCGGCAAAGTGATGATTGTGGGGGATGACGACCAATCTATTTACGGCTGGCGCGGTGCAAAAATCGAAAATATTCAGTTATTTTTAAAAGAGTTTGCCAATGCACAAACCATTCGATTGGAGCAAAATTACCGTTCCACCATGAATATTTTGCAAGCGGCGAATGAGTTGATTTCCAATAACAACAATCGACTAGGGAAAAATTTGTGGTCGGAAGGCAATCAAGGTGAACCGGTTGGGATTTATGCCGCTTTTAACGAATTAGATGAAGCGCTGTTCGTTGCCTCACAAATTAAAACTTGGATTGAAGACGGTGGTAAACTCAACGATTGTGCTATTTTATATCGCAGTAACAGTCAATCACGGGTGATTGAGGAAGCATTGATTCGTTCACAAATTCCGTATCGTATTTATGGTGGCATGCGTTTCTTCGAACGTCAGGAAATCAAGGATGCATTGGCATATTTGCGCTTAATTGCTAATCGCCAAGACGATGCCGCCTTTGAACGCGTTATTAATACGCCACCACGGGGCATTGGTGATCGCACGTTGGATACCTTGCGTAATCTGACTCGCGAACATCAAATCACGTTATGGCAAGCCACCAATTTGGCCTTGCAGGAAAATAAACTGGCAGGTCGTGCTGCGACCGCCTTGCTTCGCTTTATGGAATTAATCAATTCTCTGCAACGGGATACGGAAGAAATGCCGTTGTTTGCACAAACAGATTTTGTGATTAAGCATTCCGGTTTGTATGAAATGTATAAACAGGAAAAGGGCGAAAAAGGCGAAGTGCGTATTGAGAATTTGGAAGAATTGGTCTCTGCCGCTCGCGAATTTATCAAGCCTGAAGAGGCAGAAGACATGACAGAGCTCACGGCTTTCTTGACGCACGCCTCATTAGAAGCGGGTGAAGAACAAGCGGCACCGCATCAAGCCTGTGTGGAAATGATGACCTTGCACTCAGCAAAAGGCTTGGAGTTTCCTCGAGTGTTTATGATTGGCGTGGAGGAAGGGTTATTCCCAAGTTTCCGTTCCTTTGAAGAAACAGGGCGTTTGGAAGAAGAACGTCGTTTGGCTTATGTGGGGATTACCCGCGCCAAACAAAAACTCACCATTTCTTATGCAGAAAGTCGTCGTTTATATGGCAAAGAAGAACGCCATTTGCCTTCTCGTTTTATCTCCGAATTGCCACAACAATGTTTACAAGAAATCCGTTTACGCGGCACGGTTACCCGCGCCTTAAATCAAGCCAAAGTAGGTAGCGTTTCGCCGATTGCCAATGAAAGCGAATGGAAAATGGGGCAAAAAGTGAAACATGAGAAATTCGGTGTTGGCACGGTGATTAATGTGGAGGGGGCAGACAATAATTTGCGCTTACAAATTGCGTTCCAAAATCAAGGGATTAAATGGCTGATCGCCCATTTGGCGAAGTTGGAGAGACTTTAAACCTCTCCGTTTTCCGGTCGATACCCTTCATCATGTAATGTCGGGTTCTCCGCGCCTTGTTTTGCCAACTGGTCGCAGAGTTCATTTTCACGGTGCCCGGCGTGTCCTTTAACCCAGCGCCAATCAACTTGATGACGGGCGATAGCTTGGTCTAATGCTATCCATAAATCTTGGTTTTTTACCGGTTTGCCACTACTGGCTTTCCAATTATTTTTTTTCCAGTTGAAAATCCATTGCGTGATGCCGTTTTTCATGTATTGGCTATCGCTGTATAAATGGATGTCGCAAGGCTCTTTGAGGCTATTTAACGCTTCGATGACGGCTAATAATTCCATGCGATTATTGGTGGTGAGGAAATAACCTTTTGAGAGGCTTTTTTCATGTTGTTTGTAACGAAGCAGAACGCCAATACCGCCGGCGCCCGGGTTTCCAAGGCAGGATCCGTCGGTAAAAATTTCGATTTGTTTACGCATATTGACTACTAATTTATTGTAAATGAGGCGATAATACCCGAAATTTTTGCGGATAAAAAGTGAAGTTATGAGTATTCAAACCCATCAAAATCGTCAGATCGTACTGGATACGGAAACCACCGGTATGAATCAATTAGGCGCTCATTATGAAGGCCACTGCATTATTGAAATCGGTGCGGTAGAGCTAATTAACCGTCGTTATACCGGCAATAATTTTCACATTTATATTAAACCTGATCGTCCGGTCGATCCCGAGGCGATTAAAGTTCACGGCATTACTGATGAAATGTTGGCGGATAAACCGGATTTTAGCCAAGTAGCGAATGAATTTATTGAATACATCAAAGGTGCCGAGTTATTGATCCATAATGCGCCCTTCGATGTGGGCTTTATGGATTATGAATTTCGTAAGCTGAATTTGCCGATAAAAACCAACGATATTTGCACGGTTACCGACACCTTAGTGATGGCGCGCCAAATGTATCCCGGCAAAAAGAACAATTTGGATGCGTTATGTTCCCGTTTAGGCATTGATAACAGTAAGCGTACCTTGCACGGCGCGTTGTTGGATGCTGAAATTTTAGCCGACGTTTATCTTGCTATGACCGGCGGGCAAACCAGTTTATTTGATGAAAACGAACAGGACGTGATTCAACAAGCGGTAACGCATCAGCAGGTAAAAAGTGCGGTGGCTTTTTCACATCATTTACGCTTGCTCACACCGACCGAAGAAGAACTGGAAGCCCATTTGGAATATCTCAAATTAATTAACAAAAAAAGCAAAGAAAATTGTCTGTGGGATCGCCGCACAAAAGAGGAAACCTTGCAGTAAAAAGAATCGTTCACTGATTAGACAAACAGACGGAAAAAAAACAAAAAAGAGTTGACGTTGCTATCCTTCAACATTATTATGCACCTCACCTGTGCGGAGTGGTAGTTCAGTTGGTTAGAATACCTGCCTGTCACGCAGGGGGTCGCGGGTTCGAGTCCCGTCCATTCCGCCAATTTTTATCTCAATTCTAATTCGGAGCGGTAGTTCAGCTGGTTAGAATACCTGCCTGTCACGCAGGGGGTCGCGGGTTCGAGTCCCGTCCGTTCCGCCAATTCTTAAATAGATCCCTTATTTAAAAATTATCTATTCAATCGTTTTTTAGCTCCGTAGTGTGCATCTTGATGCACGAAAATATAATTCAGCAAATTCATTAAACTAATAAAAATACCCACAAAAACCACCGCACTTTTTAAACTAAATTATTTCATTAACGTCTTTTATTCGTGCAACAAGTTGCACGCTACATTGTGATTAGGATCACGGTTTTGGAATACTCCTGTTGACTATTTTTTGTTCTTTTGCATAATACCAAATATTTTATATGTCTTATGGTATAGATATGAGAAAAGTTAAATGGGTAATATTTATTATTCTTACAATGGCAATTGGATATTCTTTTTATAAAATAAATATTGCTCCTTTGCTTGGAAAATTAGAAGAGAAATTCGAGACGATTCATGTTATTGATCTTACAACACCAAGCACAACTGTTTTTAGTTATAAGTCTAAAATATCTTATTGCAAATCCTTTTCATTAGAATTTAATAATTTTCTTTCAGAGCAAGGTGTTTATCAAAAGGACGTATTTGGAATAAATAAACTTTCTCAGAAAAGTAGAGCAGAGATTGATTCTCTTATTAGTATGAATATACCTCTTGAGATAAATATATATCAGAGTAATAGACTAGTTTATAAAAATAAAATATTCCTTAATCGACTTCTCCGTAGCTCAGGTAATAGTGTAACACTCTATTATTCTAACTGGTTAGGTAATGACTGTTATAATTTTGAAAAAGGCGTTTCCTATACTATTGAGATAATCAATTCAATAGCATTAAAAGTTGATTCTAATGTGGAGTTTAATTTTATGTTACAAATAATTTGATTAAAATTAAATATATTAA
>NZ_CABFLM010000062.1 GCF_901873365.1 uncultured Aggregatibacter sp. | reverse complement strand
ACTTATTGCACTGATAGCGCACGCTTCATAGCGTGTGCTTGTAGATAAACGCACACGTTGGGAAAGGTGCGGTATCGTGCGGCGTGTGGAGTGTGTGAAACCGAGTTTCATATACGTAAATATTCTACTTTACTTATTTTATAAACTAAATAAGGAGATAGGTAAATGTCATATATTATAAAATTTATACAGGAATATTATGAGATATTTCCGACTATAATAACGGCATTAGGCGGTATATATGGACTATTTAAAAGTGCCTCAAATTTCACTCAAAATGCCGCAATAAAGAAGTTAGAATTGTTTAAAAAATATTTTTCAAAAGAAGAACTCACTAAACTAGATCAAGAGTCTAAACTAATTCAATCACTTACATGTAATGTATTTCCTTGCTTTGCTGGAGTTACCTATAAAGAGGTGAAAAAATTGGTAAAAGCTAATATTGACCATAATTTCCTTATATTTTTTGAGTTATATCGGAAAGGGTTAGTAAATATAGATGCAAAATTAACATCAGAAGGTAAAAAGAAGATAGAGAAAATGAAACTAAAGAAATATTCTTTTGTTGGTCTTTTTTTATTGTGGTGTATAGCCATTATTATAATTCTATCGTTTTACTTCCCTTTGCCATTAAGTATTAGTGGTTGGTTTATTTTGGGTATAGGAGTAGGTATTCCAGAAATTTTTTTGCTAAATTATCTTGATTTAAGAGAAAATTTAGAAACGTTTAATAAACCTTAAAAAATCATAATCAGTGGGATTCTCCCCTTAGATAGCGCGCGTCTCCTGACGCGTGCTGATAACTTACTAAATTTGTAAGGCACGCGTCGGGAGACGCGCGCCAGCGTAAATAAAAACAATTGAAAAAAACGACCGCACTTTTGCGGAGCAAGAAAATGGATTTTTGATAGCGCACGCTTCATAGAGTGAGCTTGTAGATGAAGGCACACGTTGGGGAAACGTGCGCACAGGAAGGAGCAATATGAAAATATTAGGTATTATCGGTGGAATGAGCCCGGAAAGTACGGCAACTTATTACACTGAGATCAATCGTTTAGTGAATCAGAAAAAAGGCGGGAATATTTCTGCGCCTATTGTCATGGTGAGTGTGGAATTTGAAGAAATTGTGCAATGCCAGAAACAAAGTGAATGGCAACGAGCAGGAGAGATTCTCGCTAACGCAGGAAAAAAACTAGAGATGATTGGTGCAGAGGGTATTGTGCTTGCAACTAATACCATGCACAAAGTAGCACCTCAAATTGAGCGGGCGCTTTCTATTCCATTTTTACATATTTTAGATGCTACAGCAGATGCTATTAAATCGCGAGGCTTAAATAAAGTGGCTTTGCTCGGTACAAAATTTACTATGAGCGATAATTTTTATCGCGACGGTTTACAGCAGAGAGGCATTATGCCGATTGTGCCAAGTGATGAAATTCAAAACGAAATACATCGAATTATTTTTGATGAGCTTTGTGTGGGTAAATTTTTACCACAATCAAAAGCATTTTATTTAAAAATCATTGATGAATTGAAAAATCAGGGGGCAGAAGGCGTAATTTTAGGGTGTACGGAAATCGGATTGTTGGTTAATCAAAGCGACTCGCCATTGCCGTTTTTCGACACGGCTAAATTGCATTCTCAAATGGCTGCTGATTTTGTTTTAGGTGTAAAAAACACTTAGAAAAATGATCGCTTTGATAGTGTGCGTCTCCTGACGCGTGCTGATAACTTACTAAATTTGTAAGGCACGCGTCAGGAGACTCGCGCCAGCGTAAATAAAAACAATTGAAAAAAACGACCGCACTTTTGCGTAGCAAGAAGATGGATTTCTGATAGCGCACGTTTCATAGCCTGTGCTTGTAGATAAAGACATTGCGTTTGAAACGCATGCTATCAAAGAATTAAAAATACCCATTTTTTAAATGAATATGATGAATACAACCATAAGTAATTATCTTGTCGATATTAAACAAATTTTATCGACAGCTCGCCAGCAGGCTTATGCAGCCATAAATTCTGCCATGGTAGAGGCCTATTGGAAGATTGGTGAAAGAATCGTATTGGAAGAACAAAATGGTGCTGAACGGGCAGGATATGGAAAAGAAATTATCAAAACGCTTTCGGTGGAGTTAACGGCTGAATTTGGTAAAGGATTTAGTAAACGAACACTTTGGGAAATCCGTCAATTTTATTTGTTATTTCCGGACTATCCAAAATTGCGAACACTGTTCGCACAATTAAGTTGGTCGCATTTTCAACGTTGTTTAAAGGTGTCTAATGATAAAGCCCGTTTATATTACTTAACCGAGGCGGCACAGCATCATTGGTCTGTGCGTGTGCTTGATCGTAATATTGCAACACTTTATTACGATCGCCTGTTCGCTAGCCAAGATAAAAATCTTGTAGCAATGGAAATGAAAGAAAAAGTCACCGCACTTCAACCAGGTGATTTTATTAAAAATCCAACAGTATTGGAATTTTTAAATCTACCGGCGAATTTAGCCTATACGGAAGCTGAGTTAGAAAAAGCACTCATTGATAATTTACAACAGTTTATGCTTGAGCTTGGTAAGGGGTTTGCATTTGTAGCTCGTCAACAGCATATTCGAACTGAAACCTCAGATTTTTTTATCGACTTGGTTTTTTATAATTATATCCTAAAATGTTTTGTGATTGTGGAATTAAAAACCGGAAAGCTTACGCATCAAGATATTGGGCAATTGGATATGTATGTTCGAATGTATGATGATCTGAAAAAGCAAGAAAATGATAACCCGACTATTGGTTTGTTACTGTGCACTGAGACCGATAGTGTTGTAGTGAAATATTCGGTGTTAAATGATAACCCGCAATTATTTGCCAGCAAATATATGGCATATCTGCCGTCAGAAGAAGAATTAGTGAGGGAAATTGAGCAACAAAAACTGATTTTTGAGCAACAATTTAGTTAAAAGCGCGGTTAAATTCCAATAAATTTTCTGCGTTACAAGTTAATACAACAGGAGAAAACAATGTCAGTAAAAGGCGACATCGGTGTTATCGGCTTAGCCGTGATGGGGCAAAACCTCATTTTAAATATGAACGACCACGGGTTTAAAGTGGTCGCGTATAACCGTACCACATCTAAAGTGGATGAATTTTTACAAGGTGCGGCAAAAGGCACGAACATTATCGGTGCTTATTCTTTGGAAGATTTGGCCGCTAAATTAGAAAAACCGCGCAAAGTGATGTTAATGGTGCGTGCGGGTGAGGTGGTGGATCAATTCATTGACGCATTACTTCCGCACTTAGAAGAAGGCGACATCATTATTGATGGCGGTAACTCAAACTATCCGGACACCAACCGTCGTGTGGCAGCGTTGCGTGAAAAAGGCATTCGCTTTATCGGCACCGGCGTTTCCGGCGGTGAAGAGGGCGCACGCCACGGGCCATCCATTATGCCGGGCGGTAACGAAGAAGCATGGCCATTCGTGAAACCGGTATTACAAGCGATTTCAGCCAAAACCGACAAAGGCGAAGCGTGCTGTGATTGGGTGGGCAAAGATGGCGCAGGCCATTTCGTAAAAATGGTGCATAACGGCATCGAATACGGCGATATGCAATTAATTTGCGAAGCCTACCAATTCTTAAAAGAGGGCGTGGGCTTGTCTGATGATGAGTTAGAAGCCACCTTCAAAGCATGGCGTAACACCGAATTAGACAGCTACTTAATCGACATCACCGCCGATATTCTTGGCTATAAAGATGAAGATGGTAACCGTCTTGTGGATAAAATTTTAGACACCGCAGGACAAAAAGGTACGGGCAAATGGACGGGGATCAATGCCCTTGATTTCGGTATTCCATTGACCTTAATCACCGAGTCCGTGTTCGCCCGTTGCGTATCTGCTTTTAAAGATCAACGCGTTGCCGCAAGCCAATTATTCGGTAAAACTGTAGGCAAAGTGGAAGGCGATAAAAAAGAATGGATTGAAGCGGTGCGTAAAGCGCTATTGGCATCAAAAATCATTTCTTACGCACAAGGCTTTATGTTGATTCGTGAAGCGTCTGAAAACTTCAACTGGAACATCAACTACGGCAATACCGCCTTATTATGGCGCGAAGGCTGTATTATTCGTAGCCGTTTCTTAGGTAACATTCGCGATGCGTACGAAGCGAACCCGGATTTAATCTTCTTAGGTTCCGACAGCTACTTCAAAGGCATTTTAGAAGACGCCATGGGCGAATGGCGCAAAGTGGTGGCGAGATCCATTCAAGTGGGTATTCCAATGCCATGTATGGCGTCTGCGATTACCTTCTTAGACGGTTACACTTCAGCACGTTTACCAGCAAACTTATTGCAAGCACAACGTGACTACTTCGGCGCACACACTTACGAACGCACCGACAAACCACGCGGCGAATTCTTCCACACCAACTGGACGGGTCGCGGCGGCAATACCGCATCCACCACGTATGATGTCTAAGTAAAAAACGTGCGATAAACCGACCGCACTTTGATCTGCACCTTACACATTGACGCTGAGTCAAGCTGTGTAAGGTGCAGATTTTTTCACGGTGAGTTTCGGATTTATCTTAAAAAGCGTATGGAGCCATTTGTGAATTGGCATGCTAGTAAATACTTAATAGAGAAAATTTATTAAAAAAATATTTAATTCGTTGCTATACTCATGGTTTCTTACTCACGATAAATAGGATGATTTATGAAAAAATTACTCAGTATTTTATTACCATCACTTGTTTTAATCGGTTGTTCATCAAGCAATACTTCCGATTCCAATAAATCCATGACGCCGAAAACGGAAAAAGAAGAATTTTTGGCTGCATTTGAGAATTGCAAAGCGAAACTAGGTGGAAAGATCATGAATAAAGATGTTCCAATGCTTGATGCTTGTATGGCTGAACATGGTTTTAAGAGAGTAGAAGAGACGCAGAAAGTTGCGCCTGAGCCGAAAACAGTAAAAAGAACAAAAAAACACTCAATGTAAATTAATGTAAAGTCTATTGTGTGGTATCGATTTAATTGTTGCTTTCTGTGTTTTGGAATGCTAGCATTTAGAGTGAAAGGCTTTATGTAGCCTTTTGTATACAAAAGGGGTTAGCAGCGATAAGCTTGTTAGCCATAAAGTTATAATAACCAATTTTATAAAGGTTAAAACTATGAAAAACAACAAACTTGTTAAATTTAGTCTAACATTAGTCTGCTCAGCTGTATTAGCAGCTTGTGGTTCAAGTGGCGGTAGCGATGATTCAGCTGCTCAACAACAGCAACAGCAACAACAGCAGCTACAAAAACAACAAGCAGAAAAAGCAGCAGCAGAAAAAGCAGCAGCAGAAAAAGCAGCAGCAGAAAAAGCAGCAGCAGAAAAAGCAGCAGCTGAGAAAAAAGCAGAGGCAGACAAAGCAGCTCAAACAACTTCTAGCGAGTCTAACCCAGGTTACTTACTTTCTAAAAAGAACACATCTGATTTCATCGTAAATAATAATGGTGATAAAGTTGATTCTACTCAATCTGCTCCATTGCCAATGACTGTTCAAAATTTAGATCCTCGTCTAGATACTATCGTTGTAGCTTACCCACACGAAGGTGCTGAGTCTAAAGCAATTGCTTATATTGAAGATTTCCAATTCGTTGGCAACAATACTCAAAGTGGTACATACACCTTAACTGGCATTTATAACGACTCAACAGATCGTGGTACTACAGTTGGTACTTCACGTCCAGAAAGCCGTACTAAAACTAATACACAAGGTACAGAGTCTGGTGCTGCTTTAGTTTACCAAAAAGATCGTATTGCTTACTTTGACCGTGCAGATAGAAATGCTGAGGGTAAAGATACATTAGCTGAAGTTTACGGTTTAAGAACCAATTCCTATGAAGATGGTAAAGAATTAAAAGATACTGATGCAAATAACCTACCATTAGTAAAAGAAACTAATAAATTAGCCGCTCAACAAGATGGTCAATTACGTTTTGTTCAATATGGTCGTGTAACAACTAAATTACATAGCCTTACTGAAAAAGAGCTAGACGTATACAAAAAAGGTCTATTGGACGATAAAAACAGTAACGTAACAAGTAACGTTATTGGTTTTGCACACTATGGTGAAGCAGGTACTGAAAACTCTTACTTCTATCGTGGTTTAAACAATACTACTGGTGAACAATTAGCTAAACTTTCTGGTGAGCTTGTATACCACGGTCACGCAGTAGCTTATGGCTTAAACAATGACTACCGTCCGGGTGAAGCTAAGAAAACTGGCGCGCCAAATGCTATCGGTGTAGAAAAAGAAGTTGACGCACTAAAAAGTGGTTACCATGTTTTGGCTAAAGTTAACTTAGCAGATAAAAATGTTACCGGTTCTATCTATAACACTTGGACTAACAACAAAAAAGGTGACTACAATGTTGATTTAGTTAACTTTAATGGTAAGTTAGACAACTACGGTAACATCGCAGGTACTTCTGCATTAGCATACGAAGATGCAAATAAAGACGGTTCATTTAACGCAACTTTATTTGGTTCTAAAGCATCTGAGTTAGGTGGTAATGTTGCAGGTAGCAAAAATGCTGATACCACTGTAACACAATGGGGTGCGGTATTTGGTGCTAAGAAATATGAAGAAGCTGTATCAACACCAGAAAAAATTGTTAATAAACCTTGGGCGGCTCGTGCTGACGAAAATGCTGCTGGTCAAGTAAAATAATTTCATTAATTTGAAATTTTAATTATAAAACAGCCCGCTTTGTCGTGGGCTGTTTTAGTTTTAGACGCTAAATTAGGGAAAAGATATGAAGCAACCTCTTCTTTATGGCATTGTTTTTTCATTGCTTATGCCACAATGTGTTGATGCCAATGAGCAGAATCAAAATGATCAAGCAAAACTTAATCAAGCCATTAAAACTGAGCAACAAACATTGCAAAAAGCGCTTTTGAATAAACAAAGTTTAGAAGAGTCAAATGTCAGTCGTAAGGATGATTACACTCGTTTTACGGGCAAATATTTAGTAGAACACCCAGAAATTTTAGAAAAAATTCTTGTAGAATCACTCATTAATACGAATAAGCAAGTACTTCCTACACTTATTGCTTTATATAAACGTGTGCCTAATAGAGATGAATCCCTACTTGAATGGGGAAATGCAATTCTGTTAACTGATACCAATTTAAATGATTCTGTATCAGAATATAGAAAGCTCCTGGCTAATTTTCCTGATAATAATTTTATTCGTTTTCAGTTAGCGCGAGTTTTATTTTTTAATCAGGAATTTGACGCGTCAAAGAATCAATTTGAGAAATTACGTGCTGCAGATAATGTATCGGCTCAAGATAGAGAAGTGTTTAACCAATTTATCTCAGCAATTAATGAAAAAAGCCAATGGACTTATTCTTTCGGTATTACTTATCTTAATGATAAAAATTTAAGTAACTCTGCAAAAGAGGGGACTATCGTTGTTTTACCTAATGGTCAAACAGCGGTTTATAACACACCTCGTCAAAAAGGGAATGGGGTAGGTATTTCTCTTGGTGCCAATAAACAATGGGCATTATCAGGCGGAAAATACATTGTGTTGAATACGGGAATGAATACTAAATATTATTGGAATAATAAAAATTATAATGATTTAACAGGTGTGTTTGGTCTTGGTTTAGGATATTCTGATGCTCGATTTAATATAGAAGTACAACCTTATGTTAATAAACGTTGGTATTCTGGTGGTGTGAATGGCTCAGAAAGTTTAAAACAATATTATGATACCTATGGTGTATCGCTTTCCACTTCCTATTGGTTAAATCAAAGCTTTAAGTATTCATTTTACTACGATTATGGATATGAGAAATATAAACAGGAAAATTATGCTACTCAATATCAAGGCGGTACGCATTTAATTAGTAATAGTTTGATGTATGTTCCTTCACCAACCCAATATTGGGCATTGTCTTTAGATTTAATGACGAAAAATGCAAGAGATAAAAGTAATTCCTTCTTAAGAGAAGGTGCGCGCTTAAGCTGGGGACAAGAATGGCCTTTAGGTATTTCTACTAATACATCCTTTGGTATTGCAAAAAGAAATTATAAAGAAGCGTCTTTCTTAGGAAAACAAAAGAATAATGAATATAATGCTTCCATCTCCATTTGGAATAAAAAAATTCATTATGCTGGGTTCACGCCGCGCTTAACGTGGATTTATACTAAAACGAACAGTAATATTTCTCTATATACATATGATAAAAATCAAATGGTTATAGAAGCGACGAGAACATTCTAAAAGATAAAGTTTGAATTATCAGAGTAGATTTGTTTGTCTGCACCTTACACATTGACGCTGAGTCAAGCTGTGTAAGGTGCAGATTTTTTTATGCGTATTTTGTCTGCCGTAGGGCGTGGAATCTATTCTGAAGTTCAGAATGCTTCTTTTCGGCATCCAAAAAAGCGCCATATTCCAACGGCAATGGAGGTGGCGACGAGGTAAACGGTGAGATAACCAAAGGCATGCGCGAGGCGGAGGGAGACAAAGCCTGCTAGGTAGGCACCTAAGAGGGCGAAGGAGAATTGCAATGCGCTGTCGAGCGTGGCGTAAGTTTGCGTGGATTTGTCCATAATCATGGCGAGCAAACACGGCACAAGTAATGCGTAAGTCATACTTAATAATAAGATTGGTACGGCGATAAGATAAGGAAAATCCGTGCCGACATATTCAAATAAGATAAATAAGCAGAAGGCAAAAATTTGGCTAAATAATACCCATTGGGTGACAGAAACTCGAGAATATTTTTTGAGTAATAGACCACTGAGCGGAGCAAAGGCGATAGCACAAAGGGGTTCGAATACTGAAAGTAATAGCCCAATGTGTTGGCTGCTCCAGTTCAAGGCATTTAGACGCGGAATGAAACTACTGACCACCATGCCGCTGGGAATAAACACAAATAACAATAAAATCAACCAACGAAATGAAATGTGCGGTTGTTGCCAAAAGTAGAAAAAGCGTGTGAATAAAAAATGCAATGGCGGATTTTGCGGTTCAGCGGCAAATGTAGGTTCGGAATATAGGCTGATTTGTAGAATCAATAGTAGTGCAAAAACACTGATTAAATCCACCGCACTTTGCCAGCCGTAATGATGATAAATCAGTAACACTAAACCGCCGCCAAGCATTTTACCCACGCGCCCTGCGATCACCTGAATGACACCGCCAAAGCCACGTTGCTCAAAAGGCAGGATGGCACAAGTTAATCCTAGCGTTGCACAACCGAAAAATAGACTGCTTAGGTTCAATAGCACACACGCCACCATAAGCAGTGTAAAATCACGTTGCGGTTGGATGAAATGCAACATGAATAAGGCAATAAAAATGATTATCGAGGAAAGACATAGCCAGCCGCGAAATTGCCCGATACGCTTGAGACGATAGTGTTCAATTAACGGCGAAACGATGAATTTCGCCATTTCCATCCCACCGAGCAAATAGAACCAACTAAGCTGTTTAAGATCGAACCCCATCTCTTTTAACATGGTGATGAGGCCAATCATATAAAACGCCACTACGCAGAATTTAAAGCCGGCGGTCGTGGCAAGGATTGCCCAATCCTGTTTAGTGAGTGATGTTGCCTTGTTGGCATTGCCAAAACGCTGCATAACGTCCTTTTTGTTCTAAGAGTGTTTGATGTGTGCCTTGTTCGGCAATGCTGCCGTTTTCCAACACATAAATGCAATGCGCGCCCACAATGGTGGAAAGTCGGTGAGCAATAATCAACACGGTTTTGTCTTTAACCAGCTGATCCAACGCCTTTTGCACTGCCAGCTCATTACGAGTATCCAACGATGCTGTTGGTTCATCTAAAATGAGAATCGGTGCGTCTTTTAAAATCGCGCGGGCAATCGCAAGTCGTTGCTTTTCACCGCCGGAAAAATTACTCCCAATTTCATTAACTTGAGTTTGATACCCCTGTGGTAATGCCTGAATAAAATCATGGCATTGGGCGAGTTTACAGGCGTGAATCACCTCTTCATCGGTGGCATTGGGTTTTGCCATTCGGATGTTATTTAATACGCTGTCTTGGAATAAATATACGTCTTGAAACACCACAGAAATTAATCTCATGAGCTGTTCTTGGCTAACATCCCGAATATCGATACCGCCGATCGTAATTTGCCCTGATTGTGGATCAGCATAACGCAATAACAAGCGGAGTAATGTTGTTTTACCACAACCGCTGGTGCCCACAAAAGCGTTGAGGCTGTTAGGTTTTATGTCCAGATTAATGTCATTTAGGATAGTTTTTTCGGCATTGTAACCAAAGCGGATATGCTCATAACGAATGCGATAATCTGTGGGTAATCTGCTGCCATGATTTTCCGCCAATTCAGGTAATGCCATCAGTTTTTCAAATTTTTCACAGCTGATCACAAAAATTTCTAAGAGCGAGGACATTTGCACAAAGAAGTTCAACACATCTGAAATTCGCGCAATTAAAATCAGTACCGTGGCTAATAATACCCAATGGGCGCTACCGGAAATCACCCAAAATGTGCCAACAATTAATACCGCAATAAGACTTAATTGAATGCTTGAGGTAATAATCAAATTCGGGCGCTCGCCTTTTTTTGTGCCGATGCGTTGAATGTTTGCCACATCTTCAATCACACGGTTGAAAATATGTTGTTTGTTTTCTGTCTGCCCTGTTGATTTCAGAATTTCCAAGCCCTGCACAAACTCAATGGTTTCGCCTTTAAGTCGCTGATTAGCTTCTGCCAAAATACTAAATCCACGACGGAAAGCTTTTCTCCGCCATAAATAAAGTGGCACGATAAGCGGAAAAATAATGAAGATCAGCAGCCCAAAGCGGTAATCAAAGAAACAAAGACAAAGGGCGGCAGAAACCGGTGTTAAAATGCCGTAAATTAGAATACTGATTAAACTGAATGCGTAATTTGTGGCTTCATTAATACTTTGGATGGCAACGGCACTGAGTTCGCCAGCACGAAATCCGCTGAGGACGGCAAGAGATACGCGGCGGAGTTTTTCGCCCAGTTGACGTCTTAATTGATATGTCGCCAAAAATGAATCGCCTTTGGTGTCATAATATTCTGCCCAAATGCGGAAAAGGAGGCTAGCGACGAAAAGCACGCCACACAAAACACTCCAAAAAATGACCGCACTTTGTCCAGCTTCAGTTTGTTCTAATGCTAAAAGCAACGGATACAGCAGGCCGATAGCCACGCCGAATAAAGTTGCAGACAGTGCCGCAAAAGCAAGACAGCGTAAGAATGTGCTTTGTTGCTGTTGGGCGGCGGCAAATAAGGCGTGATAAGTTTGCCACAGGCTTTTTACGCGTTGAGTTTCAGGATTAAAGTAAGATTGCATAACATTCTCTAATGTATCGTCCAAGATTTTGCCTGTTGATATTCCGCCCAAAGGGTTTGATAGGCGACATTGGTTTGCAACAAGGCTTGGTGGTTGCCTTGAGCAATGATTTTGCCGTTCTCTAAATAAATAATTTGATCGGCTTGGGTAATACTAGACAGGCGATGCGCAACCATGATCACTGTTTTATTTTGCATCAGCGCATGAAATGCCTGCATTAAATCCGCCTCGTTTTTTGCATCAGAAAAGGCAGTGGGTTCGTCTAGCAATAAAATCGGGCGATTTTGTAAAAAAGCGCGGGCTATACTGATACGTTGTTTTTGTCCGCCTGACAATAATTGTCCACGTTCACCCACTTTCGTTTGATATTGCTCCGGCAAGGTCATAATAAAGTCGTGAATACGGGCTTGTTTGGCGGCATTGATAATGGCTTCTTCCGTCACATTTTCTATGCCGTAAGCAATGTTTTCGGCAATAGAGCAAGAAAATAAGAAATTATCCTGAAATACGACCGAACAATATTTCATGAGTTGATCCTGTTCCATATGACGAATATCTGCACCACCTAAGGTGATTTTTCCGCTATCGACATCCCAAAAGCGCAACAACAAATTGAGTAAAGTGGTTTTTCCGGAGCCTGAAGTGCCAATAATGGCTGTAAAACTATTTTGTGGCACAATAAAGTCAATATCTTGTAGCGTGTTTTTGTCGGCAGCATAGCTGAAATTGACCTGTTCAAATTGAACAGCATATCCCTTCGGCGTTTGTAACGGCAAAAGTGCGGTGGCATTTTCCAACGTTTTTATTTCGTTAATGCGTTCAATGGCGGCGCGGGAGCGTTCCAACAAATGAAACAGTCCCATGTACGGATGCATGGTTTCAATTAACCCGGCGGCTAACACTAAAAAGGCAAAAAAGCCAAAGGTGGAAAGCAGCGCAAGCGAGTGTAAATACACGCCCAACAGGATCAAAAACAACATAATCGGCATTGGCGTAAAGAGCGAACGGGCAAGACGTGTTGGTGCGCCTACTTTGGCTAAAAAAGCGAAGATAACCTGATTAAAATTTTCCAATGCGGTGCTAAAACGGCTGTACGAACTTTGTCCCGCATCAAAGGTGCGAATCGTGCTCATGCCTTGAATATATTCAATAATCGCGCTATTGATTCGGCTCACGGCAGCACCGTAATCACGATAATTCAAGCGGCTTTTTTGCATTAAACGTTGCAGAATCGTAAACAACACGACAAGGAAAATCAGTACAGCCAATGCCATTTGCCAGTTTAACCAAAACAATGCCGCCAACACGAAAATTGGTGTGGAATAAGCCTCCGCTTTAAGAGGGGGCGCATCGGCAACAAAGGTGTGCAATTCGTTTACGTCATCGCACAGCACTTTCGTTAAACCGCCTGAACCGATTTCATTGACTTTGCCTAACGATAATTGACTGATTTTTTTCGCAAGCTGTTGGCGTAACATTTTTTCCAATTCAAAGGCTGCATAATGAGATTTGTCGTGCGCTTTAATTTTGCAGGTGTAATACAAAATGGAAATGGCAAGCAGCGCAAAAATCTGCCAATAAGGAAACGTAAGAGATTGGCTGACGGTGAACACAATGTGGATCATCAAAAGCCAAATCCCGATTTTTAAGCCTTGTGCGAAGGTTGCCAACCACATTGAGGCGCGTAATTGCGCGGCAACAGGTTGGCAAATTTGTTGGTGCTGCTGACTCATTGCTTAGAATCTTAACTCGGTAGAAAGTCCAATTTGACGTTCCGGCTGACGGGTAATGTCGCCTGAGCGCGGTACGAGTAAGATATCTTTGCGTGAGTTAAGCACGTTGTCGGCATAAAGCGTGATTCTGGCGTGCTTAAAGTCGTACGCTAAATAAACATCAAGTTGATCATAATGCCCTACTTTACCATTGGCTAAGTTGTCGGCAGTGGAATAATAACTACTGTTATAGCTGTAATTGGTGCCAATTTCTAGGTGGTCAAGAAGACGATAATTAGCCCCCACTTTTCCACTAAAACTTGGTGCACGAGCGAGTTTATTCCCTTCAATGCCGCTGTTTGGATAACGTTTGATATCGGTTTTTAGCATCCCGATGCCCGCATTAAGTACCAGTTTCTCCGTGGCCTGCCATTCGGTATTGATTTCCGCACCATAGGTGGCGACTTTATCGGCATTGCGGATCACGATGGAATTTGGACCAAGGGTAAACGGTAACTGCATGTCTTTGTAGTCGTTATAGAATAGGTTGCTGTTAATGCGTAGGCGTTTATCTGCGGATGTCCAACGATGATAAAGTTCGTAGTTCCAGACATATTCCGCGTCATATTCATAGCTGGTGTACGGCACACCGAAAGTCACACCGGCACCACCCGGGTTGTAACCTTTGCCTACTTTAAAGCCTAAGCGTTGATCGTTGTTAATTTTCCATGCAATGTCTGCTTTTGGCAGGAAGACATTGTATTTTTTATCCCGATTGATGGAAAACATCGCACTTTTGCCTTTACGCTGATGATGTTCCTGTTCATAGCGGGCGGAAAGTGTGAATTCAAACGGAATATCAGGCGTGAAGGTAATTTCACCAAAGGCCGCCTTGGTTTTTGTTTTATCATTAAAATTTGTCGTAATCGGCGTGCGAGCAATGCGTCCGTTGAGCATCGTAACACTTTCATCTTGTTTCGCATTGAAATAGAACAAACCGAATAAACCACGGTATTTTTCGCTTTCGTATTTTACAATGGGTTCAATTTGGAATTCATTGCCATCAACACGAGCCGGAACACCTCGACGATTTGGCGGCAATGCGGTGTTGAATGGCGAAGTCGTTTTTCTATCGTGAATAAAGTGGGTATAAACCAATTTATTTTCCCATTTCCAATGCTCTGAGAATTGATAGCCAATATCCCAGATGGTGCTGGCAGAGCGTGTTTGAAATACCGGACGTTCCGGCGTGTAACGTGGTGAATTAGGTTGTAATTCCGTTTCACTTTGTGGCGCTCGCGCGTTTAAATGATTGAACGTTAAACGGCTATAGAGATCCGGCAAGGCTGACGGTGTCCACAGTAATTTGGCGCGGGTGTTAGTGGCTTTAAACCAACGTGGGTTGCCAACGGGATCATAATGCGGTAAATCCACAGCCGTTTCGCGTTGTTGATGATCTACGCTTAAACGAAACGCTAATTCGTCTTTCACGATAGGACCTGAAATCAGGGCAGCCGTTTGTGCCAATCGATGATTCCCCATATTTAATTTCGCGGCACCTTCCCATTCTTGCGTTGGATCATTGCTGGTCATGACCACTGCACCGGCAATGGCGTTACGCCCTTGGGCATAGCTTTGCGCGCCACGATAGATTTCTACCTGTTTCATATCCCAGAGGGATTTTGTACCGAACGCCAGTTCATTATAGCTGGAAGTTCTGCCGTCAATTTGCATATTTAGTCGTGGACGTGAACCGGCAAAAAATGCCACCGCACCTACTGCCGGGCCTGACCCGTCAACGCCGCGCACAGTAGGTAAGTCATTGCCCAAACCGGTGTCTAAAATATTCACATCGCGTTTTAATAGTTGGGTCGCGGACAGTAAATTGGCTTCTCGTTTGAGTTGTTCGGCGGTTACCACGGAGGTACTTGAACCGGTAGAGGATTGACTACGCTCGAATTTTTCACCGGTGACAGTGATTTCGTCTAGTACCGTGGTCTGTTTACTTTCTTCGGCATGGCTAGAAACAGAATAGGCACTCATCAGGCAAAGGCTAATGAGGCTGAGTCGTGGGGATAACTTGTTCATGGGTTCTCCTAGGCTTTATTTTGGTTTAAAGTTTACACTTTTTACATTAACTGATTAATAATGTAAACCTAACACAATCACAATACGAAAGTAAATAAGAATTTTTCTCAAATTTGATATTTGACAATTAAAGGCTTTCGGCTATGTTATTGCCCCTTAAGGAGCGAACCATGAAAAAAGATATTTTTTTGAAACAGGTTGCCACTGAACTGTTTTATCAACAAGGCTGGAGATTAACGTCTGTCGCAGAAATTTGTCGGGCGGCAGGGGTAAGTCGAGTGACGTTTTATAAATATTTCCCTACCAAGCAAGATTTAGTGAAATGTATTTTCGAAGAACAAAAAAATAATATGCGGCAGGAATTTGATAGACTGTTAGCCACAGAGGCAGATTTAGCCACGGTGATCCAGCAGATTTTGACGATGCAGCAAGAATCCATGACTACTCTGTATTCCACCGCCGTATTACATGATTTAAATCATGATCAAGATGAAACCTTACAGGCTTTTTTTCGGCAAATGGCACAGGAAAAAGATCACTATATGCACTATTTTTTCAGCACGTTACAACAACGCAAAAGCGTACGTGATGATTTTCCTGTGATTTTAATTGATGTGTTGATCCAAAAAATAGATGAAATGATTCACTCTTCCGTCTTACAACAACATTATGCCGGCAAAGAACAGCAGCTCTTTAAAGATGTGTTACAGCTTTTTATGCATGGTATTGCTTATCAGAAAAACGCCACCTGATTCTTTGAGTAAAAACATTTCAAAAACAGACCGCACTTAGCATGGAAGATGACGGCATCAGGCATCGTTCGCCATGATTTCTGGTTATAACATATAAAAAACTGTTCTTTCCTTAAAAAATTGTCTTCTTTTTATAATGCACGAAAATCTTGTTTCGTTTTGAATTACATATGAATTGGCAATATATCTGGAACACATTACCACGTTTTATTGATGCGACTTGGATAACGTTGCAGCTTTCTTTTTGGGCGATTGTCCTTTCGTTGTTCATCGGTTTTTTCTGCGCCATTGTGACGACATATAAAGTGCGTATGCTCAACCCTATTGTGAAATTTTATATTGAACTTTCCCGCAACACGCCTTTGTTGATTCAGGTTTTTTTCCTGTATTTCGGCTTATCTAAGGTGGGTATCAAATTAGACGGCTTTACTTGTGCTGTGATTGGTCTTGCGTTTTTAGGGGGGAGTTATATGTCAGAAGCCATTCGAGGTGGTTTGGAGGCGATTCCCCGTGCTCAGTTGGAATCAGCATTAAGTTTAGGGGTGACGCCGGCACAAGCCTTTCGTTATGTCTTATTCCCCCAAGCCTTTGCGGTTGCTGCACCGGCGATCGGCGCTAACAGTTTATTTTTAATGAAAGAAACCTCGGTGGTCAGCGCGATTGCCATTGCGGAGTTAATGTTTATGGCAAAAGAGATTATCGGTATGGATTACAAAACGAATGAAGCGCTCTTTTTATTAGTGGTGTTTTATTTGTTGATTTTATTGCCGGTGTCATTGTTTATCACTTACTTGGAACGTCGTACACGGAGAGCAAAATATGGGGCTTAATGTGTTATTTGAAGGGAGCAATTTTGAACGGTTGTTGGGTGGCCTCTGGGTAACAGCAAAAATTGCCTTTGTCTCCGTTTTCTTCGCCTGCATTCTCGGTATTCTTCTCGGCTTGTTGATGACAAGCAAAAATCGCCTGATTCGTGCTGTTTGCCGTTTTTATTTGGAATTTGTCCGCATTATTCCTTTGTTGGTCCTACTTTTTATTGCCTATTTTGGCGTGGCGAAATGGTTCAATACGCATATTGATGGCGTTACCGTATGTATTTGGGTCTTTATTTTTTGGGGAACCGCAGAAATGGGAGATTTAGTGCGTGGTGCCTTGACGTCTATTGAAAAACATCAGACAGAATCTGCTTATGCCTTGGGTTTAACGTCATTACAAACGTTTCGTTATATTTTATTGCCACAAAGTTTAAAACGTGTCACACCAAGCGCCATTAACTTGTTTACACGCATGGTGAAAACCAGCTCGCTTGCTATGTTAATCG
This sequence comes from uncultured Aggregatibacter sp., assembly GCF_901873365.1. Taxonomy (GTDB): domain Bacteria; phylum Pseudomonadota; class Gammaproteobacteria; order Enterobacterales; family Pasteurellaceae; genus Aggregatibacter. Next base: position 7,199 of record NZ_CABFLM010000062.1, on the reverse strand, counting down.
GTGTATTGGAAGTGATTAAAGTCGGGCAGCAGATTATTGAAACCTCTCTGTTTACGGAACCTTCCGCTGCCTTGTGGATTTATGGTGTGATTTTCTTGTTATATTTTGTGATTTGCTATCCGTTATCTTTATTTTCACGTTATTTAGAAACCTATTGGGAAAAATAGAAGGTGTATATGCCCTTATTAGAAATTAACGATTTAGTGAAATATTACGGCGAAACCCTTGCCTTAAATGGAATTAATTTATCCGTTGAAAAAGGCGAAGTGGTGGTAATTTTAGGCCCATCCGGCTGCGGTAAAAGTACGCTCTTACGTTGTATTAACGGCTTAGAGGAGATAAAGAGCGGTCAATTAATTTTGCAAAATGAAGGCGTATTAGGCAAAGATTTGCCTTGGGTGAAGGCGCGACAACATATTGGCATGGTGTTCCAAAGCTATGAATTATTTCCGCATATGTCGGTGATTGACAATATTTTACTCGGACCACTCAAAGTGCAGAAACGCCAACGTGCTGAAGTAGAAGCGCAAGCCGATATGTTGTTGAAACGGGTCGGGTTGTTTGAGCGTAAAAATGCCTATCCGCGCGAATTATCAGGCGGTCAGAAGCAACGTATTGCCATCGTCCGTTCCTTGTGCATGAATCCTGACATTATGCTGTTCGACGAAGTTACCGCCGCACTTGACCCAGAAATGGTGCGTGAAGTGTTGGATGTGATTTTGGGCTTGGCGAAAGACGGCATGACGATGCTTATCGTGACCCATGAAATGTCCTTTGCCCGTCAAGTGGCAAACCGCATTGTGTTTATGGATAAAGGACAAATCGTTGAACAGGCTTCGCCATCGGATTTCTTCACTAACCCGCAAACCGACCGTGCGAAAACCTTTCTTAACATTTTAAATTACGAACCAAGAGGAGTTAACTATGAACAAAACATTTAAAAAAGTGACCGCACTTTTCGCCACCGCATTATTGGCAATGGGCTTAACTGCCTGCAATGATAAAGAAGGCAAAACGGAATCGGCGACCTCGTCAACGATTGAGCAACTCAAACAAGCCGGCAAAGTGCGTATCGGCGTATTTAGTGACAAACCGCCATTCGGCTATGTGGACAGTCAAGGCAAAAGCCAAGGATTTGACGTGGAAATTGCCAAAGCCATCACCAAAGATTTATTGGGTGATGAAAATAAAGCGGAATATGTGTTAGTTGAAGCGGCTAACCGCGTGGAATATCTCACCTCCAATAAAGTGGACATTATCCTTGCCAACTTCACCGTCACGCCTGCCCGTGCCGAAGTGGTGGATTTCGCGAAACCTTACATGAAAGTGGCATTGGGAGTAGTCTCGAAAGATGGCGCAGTGATTACCGATGTAAATCAATTAAAAGGTAAAACCTTATTAGTCAATAAAGGCACTACCGCAGATGCGTATTTCACTAAAAATTATCCTGACATCAAATTGTTGAAATTTGAGCAAAATACCGAAACTTTCGAAGCTTTACGTGACGGTCGTGGCGATGCGCTTGCCCATGACAACACATTATTGTTCGCGTGGGCGAAAGAAAATCCGGGCTTTACAGTGGGCGTGAAAAATTTGGGTGATCAAGATTTCATTGCGCCGGCAGTGAGAAAAGGGGATACCGAATTGTTGAACTGGTTAAATGCTGAAATTGAAAAACTAGGTAAACAAGGCGTGTTAAAACAAGCCTACGAAAAAACCTTAAAGCCAATTTATGGCGATGCCATTACGGAAGCAGACGTCGTGGTCGAGTATAAATAACTAAACACCTTCATGAAAACGCCCTGTTATGTGAAAATAGGGCGTTGCTGTTTGTTCAAGCGTAACAATCTTTTGGGTATTCAAATTTTTGTGATTTAATTACAGTCGTTTTTTATTCTGAATGCCCTTTTACGTTTACTTTTCCTTCTGCTAATTCATCCCAAATTCATCCAACACTGACCGCACTTCAGTCGCGCAACTACAACAGCATTTACGGTGTTAGGTGTTTTGTGCGGTTGTACTTGGTGAGCGATGATCTTCATACTACAACCAGGTGAGTGAGATTGATATATCGCTTGCCTTTTACCCCGCGCTTAATTTCTTTTACAATAACCCCGCTAATTACCTAACAGGAGGCATTTATTATGATGAACAGAAGACGTTTTATTCAAATCGGTGCGACCAGTGTGTTGGCGCTCAGTTGCCATCGCATGGTGTTCGCGAAAAGCGATAACCAAGTCGATTTACGCATTATCGGTACCACCGATATTCACAGTTTTTTGACGGACTTTGACTATTACAAAGACGCGCCGACAGAGAAATTCGGGTTTACTCGTGCAGCAAGTTTGATTCGTCAAGCTCGTGCAGAAGTGAAAAACAGTGTGTTGGTGGATAACGGCGATTTGATTCAAGGCAACCCGATTGCTGACTATCAAGCGGCAGTGGGCTATAAAGAAGGCAAACCGAACCCGGCGGTGGATTGCTTAAATGCTATGCATTATGAAGTGGGAACATTGGGTAACCACGAGTTTAACTACGGTTTGGATTATTTGGCTGATGCCATCAAACAGGCGAAGTTCCCAATTGTGAACGCCAACGTGGTGAAAGTAGGAACAGAGGAGCCTTATTACACGCCTTATGTGATTCAGGAAAAAACGGTGGTGGACAATAAGGGCAAGTCTCACAAATTGAAAATCGGTTATATCGGTTTTGTGCCGCCGCAAATTATGGTGTGGGATAAAGCCAATTTAACGGGCAAAGTGGAAACGCGCGACATTGTAAAAAGTGCGCAAAAATATGTGCCGGAAATGAAGAAAAAAGGCGCAGATATTATCGTTGCATTAGCACATACCGGCCCATCCGACGAGCCGTATCATGAAGGCGCAGAAAACTCCGCGTTCTATCTTGCCGATGTGCCGCACATTGACGCGGTGATTTTCGGTCACTCCCACCGCTTGTTCCCGAATAAAGAATTTGCCAAATCACCGAACGCAGATATTGCTAAAGGTACCGTAAAAGGCGTGCCGGAAAGCATGGCGGGCTATTGGGCGAACAATATCAGTGTCGTGGATTTAGTATTGAGCGAGCATAACGGCAAATGGATTGTGACCGACGGCAAAGCGGTATTGCGTCCGATTTATGATGCGGAAAACAAAAAGGCGTTGGCAGAAAATGATCCGGAAATGACCGCACTTTTAAAAGAAACCCATGAAGCGACCCGTAAATTCGTGGCACAGCCGATTGGTAAAGCCACCGACAATATGTATAGCTATTTGGCATTGGTGCAAGACGACCCGACCATTCAAATTGTTAACCAAGCGCAAAAAGCCTATGTGGAAAAAGTTGCCCCAAGCGTACCTGCCATGGCTGGCTTGCCGATTTTAAGTGCGGGCGCACCGTTTAAAGCGGGCGGACGTAAAAACGATCCGACAGGCTATACCGAAGTGAACAAAGGCGAGTTAACGTTCCGTAATGCGGCAGATTTGTATTTGTATCCGAATACCTTGGTCGTGGTGAAAGTCAGCGGCGAACAGCTGAAAGAATGGTTGGAATGCAGTGCGGGGATGTTTAAGCAAATCGATCCTGCCAGCGACAAACCACAATCTTTATTGGATTGGGAAGGTTTCCGCACCTATAACTTCGATGTGATCGACGGTGTCAATTATGAATACGATTTAACCCAACCGCCACGTTATGACGGCGAGTGCAAGTTAATCAATCCGGATGCCCACCGCGTGGTGAATCTGACTTACCAAGGCAAACCGGTAGATCCGAAGGCGGAATTCTTAATCGCGACCAATAACTACCGTGCTTACGGTAATAAATTCCCGGGCACCGGCGACAAGCACATTGTTTACGCGTCACCGGATGAAAACCGCCAAGTGTTGGCGGATTACATCAAAGCCACCAGTGAAAAAGACGGTGCGGTGAATCCAAGTGCCGACAAAAACTGGCGTTTCGTGCCGATTAAAGGCAACGATAAATTAGATGTGCGCTTTGAGACTTCACCAAGTGAACAGGCGGCGCAATTTATCAAAGAAAACGCCCAATACCCGATGAAACAGGTGGGTACTGATGAAGTGGGCTTTGCGGTATATCAAATTGATTTGACGAAATAATCGAAATTAAACTTGATCATTATATAGTTAAGTATATAATGAACTCGTTTGTTTAATGTTAAGATTGTCGTCATACTTAAACACAGGGCTAGTACAAACACTCCCCCACGTCTTTTTGAAAGATATTTGTACTAGCTATTTTTTTCTTCTTATTCCCCCTCAAAAGCTTTACTATTAAAGCTTCCTTTCTTCTTTTTAGAGATACATTTATGCATAACCTTGCGCTCGAAAAACAACTCAATCAAAAATTAAATAGCCGATTGATTGCCGACTATTGCCCCAATGGGCTTCAAGTTGAAGGCAAACCGGAAATCCGAAAAATTATTACGGGAGTAACCGCCAGCCAAGCGCTAATTGACTATGCGGTAGCACAAAACGCCGATGCCTTGCTAGTACATCACGGATATTTTTGGAAAAACGAAGATCCTTGTATTCGTGGCATGAAAGGCAATCGGATTCGTACGTTATTAACTTATGGAATCAATTTATATGCGTACCACTTGCCTTTGGATGTTCACCCTGAATTAGGCAACAACGCACAACTTGCGGCATTATTAGGCATTGAAAATTTGCAACCGTTAGAACAAGGGGCAACCAGCATTCCTATGTGGGGAAATTTAAAACATCCCTTAACAGGTGAACAATTTGCTGAGCGGATTGCACAAGTATTACAGCGTCAGCCGTTAATTTGTGTGGAAAACGGACCGCACTTTATTCATAAAATTGGTCTCTGTACCGGTGGCGGACAGGGTTATATCGATCTTGCCGCACAACAAGGCTGTGATGCCTTTATTACCGGTGAAGTGTCTGAACAAACCATCCATAGCGCAAGAGAACAGGGCATCCATTTTTTTGCGGCTGGTCATCATGCGACCGAGCGGTATGGGGTCAAAGCCTTGGGAGAATGGTTAGCAAAAGAATACGGATTGGATGTTGAATTTAAGGATATAGATAATCCAGCGTAAAATATAGCGCTTTTAATAAGAAGGCAAGATAAAGGTAAGAGGCATTGGCGGAAGATCGTAGGAGTTGAACCTACCCGAGACTGCTGGCAGCCTCAACAGGATTTGAAGTCCTGCCGCTTCACCGGAAACGACGATCTTCCCTTTAAAAAATCGTGCGAACTTTAGCGTAAAAGCCGAGGTGTTTCAAGAGAAATGGTAAAAAATTTACTTTTGTTAGTGCGGGAAATAGTGCTTTAGATTATAATCGCAAGGATTTTTTGCTTTATTTTTATAGGATACATTTCATGGTAATGGAAAAACTACACGGAGCTTCAACCAGCTGGGCTTCTAAGTTTCTTTTTGGTTTTATTACTGTCACATTTGTTATCAGTTCGATGGCAGGCTATCTTTATACCCGCATTGATAATTCTGCGGCAAAAGTCAATGGAGAAGAGATTTCACAGCACACGTTTCAAAATCAATATAATGCTGCCTCCCGTAATTTAAGCCCGCAAGATGCCGATTCGCCGGCGCAAATCACTCAGCTCAAAACACAAATTTTAGCCTCTTTAATTAACCAAGAATTATTACGCCAATATGCGAATGATCTTAAATTAGGTGTCAGTGACGACCGTGTTAAACAAGAGATCGTGACGACACCGTCTTTCCAAAATAACGGAAAATTTGACAATACCCTCTATCAGCAAATGCTACAAAGTAATGGCATTTCCGCTGAAACCTATGCCGGCTATGTACGAGAAGCATTGCGTTTAGAGCAGCTTCAAAATGCGTTGGCAGCCACAATGTTTAGCGTTCCGGTGCAACAGGAAGCATTGGAAAAATTATTTTTCCAACGTCGTCAAGTGCGTTTTGCGAAGTTATCGCTTTTGGATGAAATTGAGAAACAAAGCGTAACCGATGAGGAAATTCAAGCTTACTATGAGGCACATAAAGCCGAATTTACCCTTCCGGAACAGGTTAAGGTGCAATATCTTGACTTATCCGGTGCGAACATGGAAAAAAATATGAATGTGACTGATGTAGAAATTGCACAGTATTATCAAGATAATAAAGCGCAATTTACGACACAAGGTCAGCAACATTTAGCCCATATTCAAGTAAAAACTGAGCAACAAGCGCAGGATTTATATCATCAATTACAACAAGGGGCTGTCTTTGAGGAGTTAGCGAAAAATCACTCTATCGATCCAACCAGTTCAGAAAAGGGCGGTGATTTAAGTTGGGTAAGTGCGGGTGAATTTCCTGCCGTTTTTGAAGAGGCGGCAAATGCGTTAGAGGTTGGAAAATATAGTCAACCGATAAAAGTGGATGGCAATTACCATATTATTTTAGTGAAAGAACGCAAACCTGCGAAAGTGTTACCTTTAGACGAGGTGAAAGCCGAAATCGCGGCACAAATTCGTCAAAATTTAATGGGTAACCAATTCTTTTCTATTGAAAAACGCGTCGCGGATAAAGCTTTTGAAGACGCGTCTTCATTAAAAGCTGCAGCAGATGAGGCTGGCGTAAAAGTTCAGGAAACCGGCTATTTTTCTCGTAAGGATGTGCCGTCAGAATTAAATTATCCGAATGTCACTTCGGCAATTTTTGATTCTGATCTTTCTCAAGGCGGTAGCAATTCTGAGCCGATGAGTGTAGGTGAGCAACATTCTTTAGTGGTACGTGTGCTTGATCATAAACCGCAGTCCACCCGATCCTTGGAGGATATGAAGGGCGAAATTTCAGCAACATTAAAACACCAAAAAGCTGAAGCCATTGTGTTAGCGCAGGCGGATAAGTTTGTACAAGATTTGACGGCTGGGAAAGCCGTAGATGGATTAAATTTTGGTGAAGCACAAACATGGGTTTTTGCCGAAACGAAAGATCCTGTCCTTGGAGACGTTATTTTCTCAATGAAAAAACCGGCTGATGGCAGCGTGACTTATAAGGCCGCTAAAAACGCAGAAGGTGGCGTAGTGATTGTGGCGTTGGATAGTGTCGAGGACGGTAAGTTAACTGCCTCAGAGAAAAAACAATTTGCAGCACAAATAGAACAAACCGACCGCATCAGTTTGCAAAATAGCTTATTAAATGCGCTACGTGCCAAAGCGAAAATTGAGATAAACGACGCATTTAT
>NZ_CABFLM010000061.1 GCF_901873365.1 uncultured Aggregatibacter sp. | reverse complement strand
GGTTTTACCATGGTCAACGTGGCCGATTGTACCCACGTTAACGTGCGGTTTTGTACGTTCAAATTTTTCTTTAGACACGATTAAGTTTCCTCAATATATAAGCCCACAAGCCGAGATGGCTTGTGGCCTTAGTTAAACAAAATTATTTTTTACGAGCTTCAATAACTGCTTCAGCTACATTTTTCGGTGCTTCAGCATATTTTAATGGTTCCATTGAGTAAGAAGCACGACCTTGAGTTTGGGAACGTAAGTCAGTTGCATAACCAAACATTTCAGAAAGCGGCACTTCAGCGTCGATTTTAACAACGAATTCATTTGCTTCTTGACCGTTCACCATAGCGCGACGACGGCTCAAGTCACCGATGACGTCACCTACATACTCAGGTGGAGTTTCTACTTCAACTTTCATGATTGGCTCAAGTAAAACTGGGTTTGCTTTCGCGAATGCGGCTTTAAATGCTAAAGATGCTGCAAGTTTAAACGCCAATTCGGAGGAGTCCACATCATGGTATGAACCGAAGTGTAAACGAACACCGATATCAACTACCGGATAACCCGCTAATGGACCGGATTTAAGTTGCTCTTGAATACCTTTGTCAACAGCAGGGATGTATTCACCAGGGATGACACCACCTTTGATTTCGTTAACAAATTCATAGCCCGGACCTTCTGGCTCTAATGGATATAAGTCGATAACAACATGACCATATTGACCGCGACCACCAGATTGTTTTGCGTGTTTACCTTCTACATCGTTAACACGAGTACGAATTGTTTCACGGTAAGATACTTGTGGTTTACCAATGTTAGCTTCCACTTTGAATTCACGTTTCATACGGTCAACGATGATATCCAAGTGTAACTCACCCATACCGGAAATAATGGTTTCACCGGATTCTTCATCAGTGTGAACACGGAATGACGGGTCTTCTTGTGCAAGACGACCTAATGCAAGACCCATTTTTTCTTGGTCTGCTTTTGTTTTTGGTTCTACTGCAACAGAGATTACCGGCTCAGGGAATTCCATACGTTCAAGGATGATTGGTGCTTCAATTGCACATAATGTATCACCTGTTGTTACATCTTTTAAGCCGATTGCCGCAGCGATATCGCCCGCGCGAACTTCTTTAATTTCTTCACGTTTATTTGCGTGCATCTGTACGATACGACCAAAACGTTCACGTTTTTGACGTACAGAGTTTAATACGGTATCACCAGAATTAATTACACCGGAATACACACGGAAGAAAGTTAAGTTACCTACGAATGGGTCAGTTGCAATTTTGAACGCTAATGAAGAGAATGGCTCTTCATCGCTTGCATGACGCTCACCTTCAGTTTCATCAGGGTTAATACCTTTAATTGCTGGAATATCTGTTGGTGCCGGTAAGTATTCAACAACCGCATCAAGCATTGCTTGTACACCTTTGTTTTTGAATGCAGAACCACAAGTTACCAAGATGATTTCGTTTGCTAATACACGTTGACGAAGACCTGCTTTGATCTCTTCTTCGCTTAACTCTTCACCACCAAGATATTTTTCCATTAACTCCTCGGAAGCTTCTGCTGCTGCTTCAACAAGGTTTTGACGCCATTCTTCGCAAGCGGCTTGCATATCTGCAGGCACATCTTCATAAGTGAAAGTCATCCCTTGGTCAGCTTCATTCCAGTTAATTGATTTCATTTTGATCAAATCAACAACACCGGTAAAGTTTTCTTCTGAACCCACAGGTAATTGAAGAGGAACCGCATTTGCACCTAAACGGGTTTTTAATTGATCAACCACGCGTAGGAAGTTAGCTCCGGTACGGTCCATTTTGTTTACGAACGCGATACGTGGAACTTGATATTTGTTTGCTTGACGCCATACGGTTTCAGACTGAGGTTGAACACCGCCAACCGCGCAGTAAACCATTACCGCACCATCAAGAACACGCATTGAACGTTCTACTTCAACAGTAAAGTCTACGTGTCCCGGAGTATCGATAACGTTGATACGGTGTTGTGGGAACTGTTGGGACATACCAGACCAGAATGCAGTTGTTGCCGCAGAGGTAATGGTAATACCACGTTCTTGTTCCTGTTCCATCCAGTCCATGGTTGCTGCACCATCGTGTACTTCACCAATTTTGTGACTTACACCGGTGTAGAATAAGATACGTTCAGTGGTAGTAGTTTTACCTGCATCAATATGCGCACTAATACCAATATTACGATATCTTTCGATAGGGGTTGTACGAGCCATTATTATAACCTTGTTTAATTTAATATCAGTTTATATAAGGGTAAGGCTTCATCTAAGATGAAGCCCTTAAATCTTAAAAGCGAATTACCAACGATAATGAGCAAATGCTTTATTAGCTTCAGCCATACGGTGAACATCTTCACGTTTCTTAACTGCCGCACCTTTATTTTCAGACGCATCAGATAATTCGTTCGCTAAGCGTAAAGCCATGGATTTATCACCGCGTTTACGTGCTGCTTCAACGATCCAACGCATACCTAATGCATTACGACGAACCGGACGTACTTCAACCGGCACTTGGTAAGTAGAACCACCTACACGGCGGGATTTTACTTCCACAGTCGGACGTACGTTTTCTAATGCCGCTTCAAAAGCTTCTAAAGCTTCTTTACCGGTACGTTGAGCTAATGTGTCTAACGCGTTATAAACGATAGATTCTGCGATAGATTTTTTACCATCTACCATGATGACATTGATAAATTTAGCAAGCAATTCTGAACCGAACTTCGGATCCGGTAAAATCTTGCGTTGTTCAATACTACGACGACGTGGCATTGCGAATTTCTCCGTTTTATTATCTTCAGGATTACCCAAAACTCGTTTACAAGCCCCTCATTTTAATGAGAAATCTTGCTGTGCAAATGCACCTTTACTGGAGTCGTGGTTAATTAAATTTATGATTAATTAGCGTTTGGCCTTACTTAACGGAGAACCATTAAGCTTTAGGACGTTTAACGCCGTATTTAGAGCGACTTTGTTTACGATCTTTCACGCCTGCGCAGTCTAATGCGCCACGTACGGTGTGATAACGCACACCCGGTAAGTCTTTAACACGACCGCCACGGATAAGCACAACACTGTGCTCTTGAAGGTTATGACCTTCACCGCCGATGTATGAGGTTACTTCGAAACCATTGGTTAAACGAATACGGCATACTTTACGTAATGCTGAGTTCGGTTTTTTAGGTGTAGTTGTGTATACACGTGTGCATACACCACGTTTCTGCGGGCAAGCCTCTAATGCAGGAACGTTACTTTTTACAACCTTTTTCACACGCGGTTTGCGTACTAGCTGGTTGATTGTTGCCATTAAAAAACTCCAGTTTAATAAAAATTCATTAAAGAATGTTGTTTTACGAATCTGTTCAGACAAGAACAGACAGGGAATTCTAGTCTTCAAATCGGAAACTGTCAACAGATTCTACCATTTCAATCCGTCACTGCCGTTCTTAATAAAGGAAAGAAATAACCGCACGTTGAGTAGCACTACGAACCCAAAGTGCGGTCATATTTGGAAATGTTTTTAAACAGCTGGAATAAATTAAGCTACGCTAGCCAAGTATTCCTGTTCCGTATGATCGTTGAAGATCTCTTGTTTATCCGTTAACACGAAACCGCCAAGTTCATCAGCTAAATTGCGTGCAGCACGAATCATGGTTTTTAGGTTCACGATATCATTGCCTGGAGAAGGCAGTTCCATAAACAATACAATGCCAACAGTAGAAAAGTTTTCCATATCATAAGGATTAAAGGTATTCGGTTGGCGTAAGTTTGCTAAGCTGAAAAGTACTGGACTAGACGACGTTAAATCTAAATGGCGATGATAAATATGACGATCACCAAAAATAAACCCGAGCCCCTCTAAGGCTTGCGCTAAGCGCGCACCATGAAATTCACGATTTTCCGGTGCAACCACATACAACATAACAAATGGCGGTTTACTACCCTTCGGTGAGTTATTTTCCACCGTTTCTGCAACATGGTTTTGTGATATTTCCTCATGAGGCCGTTCTGTTTCAACCGACGTGAGCGATACCGTCGGTGTTTGATACTCTTCTTCCATTTGCGTCACAGAGACACGGTTTGTATCTGCATAAGATTGGAATTGCACACTGCTTTGCGTCATTGCATTTAACGTATCAGGCTGTTGCTCCGGCGAGTTAAAAACGGCAGATTGCGTTGGCTGGGAAGCTTGATATTGAGGTTCAACACTATTATTAGACATGCCGCTTGGCAACGTAATTTTGATTTCATCGACCGCCCGTTCAATAGATTGCGTTCCTGTGCTATTTGGTGCGGTTGTATCAAAATCTAAGTTTTGCTGTTGTGGTAAATTTTCTTCTACAAAGCTGTGCACAGGCTTATTGGCAATTGGCGGTTCTGCAGACGGTCTGGCGGCTTGATTCGGTGCCGTAAACCGATTCGGTTGATGATTTTGCGAGAATGTATTGGCATTTTGGAAGTATTGCGATTTCTCTCGGCGATTTGACCAAATGCCATGGGCAACTAAGGCCAGCAGGGCAATTACCCCTAAAATAATCAAAATTGTATTTAAATCCATTACCGATTCTCCAATCATACAAAATTAACGCAACTTACATAAGTCTATCATGTTTTTATGAAATTGATGATAGGGTCTGCTTATTTATTGATTTTTTCTACCGCACTTTGTATTCTGAGCCTCTTTTCTGTGAGGGGAATTTATGTTAAATCAACAGGAAATCAAACTCGGTTTTGAATATTTTGTGACCGGTTGGCATTTGATTCAACAAAAAGGTTTACGTCGTTTTGCCGTTATGCCGGTGCTATTAAATATCCTATTGCTGGGTGGCTTGTTTATTGCCTTTGTCTTTCAAATCAAAGATGTTGTCAGCCATCTGATGGATTATATGCCTTCTTGGTTAAGTTGGTTGGGCGGTATTTTGCCGATACTCATTATCGGCATGATTTTAGTGTTGTATTATTTCATTTTTGCTACGTTATCGGGTTTTATTGCCGCGCCATTTAACGGTTTATTAGCCGAAAAAGTGGAAAAAATGATGACAGGCGAAGAGATTTCTAATGATTCTTTATGGGCGTTTATCAAAGATACACCGCGTATGTTGGCGCGGGAATGGCAAAAGTTGATTTATAGCCTCCCTAAAATTATCGCCTTGTTTTTATTAAGTTTTATTCCTTTAATCGGACAAACCGTGATTCCACTGATCACGTTTTTATTTTCTGCTTGGATGATGGCTATTCAATATTGTGACTATCCTTTCGATAACCATAAAGTTCCTTTTGAACTAATGAAAAATGAGTTAGCTACGAAACGCAACATGACAGTAACATTTGGTGGATTGGTGTCTTTATGTATGCTCGTGCCGATTGTGAACTTGGTGGTTATTCCGGTGGCTGCATGTGGCGCAACCGCCATGTGGGTAAAAGAATATCGTCATCGCTTTAAATCCACGCCAGAATCGTCAAACGGTGCAAGTTCCAATATGTCCTTGGGCAAACCGCCAAAAAGTGATGGGCAACTGGTGCCTAAATAGCTTTTAGTTATCAAATAGAAGAATTGGCTATTTTTGGAGAAGAACATCTTGTGATAAAAATAGCACCACTTTCAGCGTGATACGCTATTCAGTCAGTTCATTAGGAGAACTCAACATGACTATTTATAACGATAATTCTTATTCCATTGGCAATACCCCATTAGTGCGTTTAAACCATTTCGGTAACGGCAATATCGTCGTTAAAATCGAAGGCCGTAACCCAAGTTACAGCGTAAAATGCCGTATCGGCGCCAACATGATTTGGCAAGCAGAAAAAGATGGCATTTTAACCAAAGATAAAGAAATCGTGGATGCTACCAGCGGCAACACCGGAATCGCCTTGGCGTATGTGGCGGCTGCACGTGGATATAAAATCACCTTAACCATGCCGGAAACCATGAGTACCGAACGTAAACGTTTATTACGCGGTTTAGGTGTCAATTTAGTGTTAACCGAAGGCGCGAAAGGCATGAAAGGTGCAATCGCCAAAGCAGAAGAAATTGTGGCATCCAACCCAAATCATTATGTGATGTTAAAACAATTTGAAAATCCGGCAAACCCTGAAATTCACCGAAAAACCACCGGTGAAGAAATTTGGAAAGACACCGAAGGCAAGGTTGATGTTGTGGTTGCCGGTGTTGGCACAGGCGGGACGATTACCGGTATTTCCCGCGCCATTAAATTGGATCACGGCAAACAAATTACCTCTGTTGCGGTTGAACCGACTGAATCCCCGGTGATCACCCAAACCCTTGCCGGACAAGAACTGAAACCGGGCCCGCATAAAATTCAAGGGATCGGCGCCGGCTTTATTCCGAAAAACCTTGATCTTTCATTAATTGATCGCGTAGAAACGGTAGATAGCGACACCGCCATTGCAACAGCCCGTCGTTTAATGGCGGAAGAAGGTATTTTAGCAGGGATTTCCTCCGGTGCCGCCGTTGCCGCCGCGGATCGTCTAGCCAAATTGCCTGAGTTCAAGGACAAGTTAATTGTCGTCATTTTACCGTCTGCATCAGAACGGTATTTGAGTACTGCACTCTTTGACGGTATTGATATTTAATGACGATCCAATAACATAGAAAAGATCAACGCGTCTGGTAAGCTTATTAAAAAGCCTCTTTGCCAGACGCTTTTATTCTTATGCATTTCCTTGTCGCTATTTTCCTCCAAAAGGCAACCACACAATGACTCTTCTCCTAAAGCCAAGCCCTCTCTATTGACCTTTGGAATAATCTTTAAACAGGGGCATCATTAGCAAGATTAACATTGAAAAACGTGGCTTTTTTGACCGCTCTTTACAATGAATCGCTCGACACGCCATTAAAAAAGCTGCTTTGTCATGGGAGGCAAAACAGCTTTTCGTTTTTAGCGTTTCGAGTTATTTCGCCGCAATAAACCCAATGGCGTCATACACTTTTGCTAATGTTTCTTGTGCACGTGCTTTGGCTTTTTCGGCACCGTCTTTAGCAATTTGAAGAAGCAATTCTTCGTTATTGCGGAAATGATGGTAACGTTCTTGCAACGTGGTCAACATGGCAGAAACTTCGTCAGCAACAGCACCTTTCAAGTGACCATACATTTTGCCTTCAAATTCTTGTTCAAGTTCTGCGATGGTTTTGCCACTCACGCCGGAGAGAATATCGAGAAGATTGGATACGCCCGCTTTATTTTTTACATCATAACGAATCACAGGCGGCTCGTCAGAGTCGGTTACCGCGCGTTTGATTTTCTTCGCGACCGCTTTCGGGTCTTCTAATAAGCCGATAACGTTGTTGCGGTTTTCGTCCGATTTAGACATTTTCTTTTCCGGCTCTAGCAAGGACATTACGCGTGCGCCTGCTTTCGGGATGAACACTTCCGGCACAGCAAAGTGCTGTCCGTATAAGGCATTAAAACGTTGCGCAATATCGCGGGTGATTTCCAAATGTTGTTTTTGGTCTTCGCCCACCGGCACTTGGTTGGCTTGGTAAAGCAAAATGTCTGCCGCCATTAACACCGGATAAGTGAACAAACCAACGTTGATGTTTTCTGCATAACGGGCGGATTTGTCTTTAAATTGGGTCATGCGACTCATTTCGCCGAAATACGTGTAACAATTTAATATCCAAGCCAACTGTGCGTGTTCCGGCACATGAGATTGAATGAAAATCGTGGATTTTGCCGGGTCGATGCCACAGGCTAAATATAATGCCAACACGTCCAAAGTGGCTTTGCGTAATGCGGACGGGTCTTGGCGCACGGTGATGGCGTGTTGATCCACGATACAGAACAGGCATTCATAATCATCCTGCATTTTCACCCACTGACGCAACGCACCGAGGTAGTTACCGATAGTCAATTCACCTGATGGCTGTACACCGCTGAACACGATAGGTTTGGTCATTTTTACATCCTTAATTTTTTAAATCTTATTATTGATAGCGCAAGCGTCCACGCTTGTGCTGTAGCCAAAATTAAATAAAGGCACAAACGTGGACGTTTGCGCCATCCATTCAGAAGAATCAATCAAACAAGCGTCAATAAGTCCGCGAAATCCTCAAACACCCAATCCGGATGGGATTCAGCAATCGGAATATTGTAGTTGTAACCGTAAGTTAATCCCACCACAGGGCAGCCGGCATTATGCGCAGCAATAATGTCGTTGCGGGAATCGCCGACGAACAGCACTTGTTTTGGGTATAAACCGAATTTGCCGCATAAATAGAATAGCGGGCCCGGGTGAGGTTTGATGGCCGGTAAAGATTGTCCGCCCAACACTTCATCGAATAAGTCTTCAATGCCGAAAGCCTTTAACACCGGGCGGGTGTGTTGTGTCGGTTTGTTAGTGACCACAGCCAAACGGTAACCTTTGGCTTTGAGTTTCTGCAAAGTCTCTTTCACGTGAGGGAATAAGCGGCTGCGATTGCAGATATTTTCGCCGTAAAAGACATTAAAACGCTCTTTTAATGTGGCAATTTGGGCGTCCGTCAAGGTTTTGCCTGATTGTGCCGTTGCCCATTCTAACGCGCGGGCAATTAAAATCTGCGCGCCGTTGCCAATCCAAGTGAGCACCAACGCTTCAGGCGCTTGTGGTAAATCGAATTCTGCTAATGCTGAATTCACGGATAGCGCCAAATCAGGCAGACTGTCCACCAAGGTGCCATCCAAATCAAAACCGATTAATTTAAACTGTCCTGTCATGCTTATTTTCCTACTGCGGCTAACTGCTGACGCATTTCATCAATGACTTTTTTGTAGTCCGGCTGATCGAAAATCGCCGAACCGGCAACGAACATATCCGCACCTGCGCGAGCGATTTCTGCAATATTGCTGACTTTCACGCCGCCATCTACTTCTAAACGAATATCTAATCCGCTCTCATCAATGCGTTTTCTTGCCTGTTTCAGTTTTTCTAAGGTTGCCGGAATGAAAGATTGTCCGCCAAAGCCCGGATTCACCGACATCAGTAAAATGATATCCATTTTGTCCATCACATAATCTAAATAGCTTAACGGCGTTGCCGGGTTGAACACCAAACCGGATTTACAACCGTTATCGCGGATAAGTTGCAAAGTGCGGTCGATATGTTCAGAGGCTTCCGGATGGAAAGTAATGTAGCTGGCACCGGCTTTAGCGAAATCGGGGATAATGCGATCCACCGGTTTCACCATCAAATGCACATCAATGGGCGCAGTAATACCATAATCGCGTAAGGCTTTGCACACGGCAGGACCAAAAGTTAAGTTCGGGACATAATGGTTATCCATCACATCAAAATGAATCACATCACCACCGCACTTTAAGACATTTTCCACATCTTCACCCAAACGCGCTAAGTCAGCAGAAAGAATGGAAGGAGCAATTAAATAGGGTTTCATGGGCACCTCACAGGCTATTAAAAATTGCCTTATCTTACTACGATACACCTCAATTTTTAAGAAATTATTCGGCGCAGGGCGGGCAATATCGCATTTTGGTGCAATTCAAGGTAAACTAAGCGCAATTTTTTTCGATTCGATTTACCGGTTTTTTATGCGCTTATTTCTCTCTTTATTATTCGCAGTTTTAGTGCTGTTCCAATACGATTTTTGGTTCGGCAAAAACGGCTATTGGGATTACAAAAACACCACCAAAGAAATCGCCGTCCATCAACAGGAAAATGAAAAACTTTCCCAACGAAATCAAATCATTGCTGCAGAAATTAAAGACTTAAAAGAAGGGGTGGATGCCATTGAAGAACGCGCCCGTTTACAGCATGAAATGGTGAAACCAAACGAAACTTTCTATCACATCGTCAAAGAACACAAATAATGACCTCAAATCGCAAGATTATCGCCGTTGTGCCGGCGGCCGGCATTGGCAGTCGGATGCAGGCGGACAAACCGAAACAATACCTTCCTATTCACGGACAACCTATTTTGCAGCACACCCTAAACGTGTTGCTGTCTTATCCACACATCAGCCAAATCGTGTTGGCAGTGGCTACGGATGATCCTTACATTGCTCAACTTAATCTGACACAAAACCCGAAAATTACGTTGGTAAAAGGCGGTGAAACCCGTGCGGATTCTGTGTTGAACGGGTTAAAGGCGATACAAAATGCCGACACAGATGTTTGGGTGATGGTGCATGATGCGGCACGTCCTTGTTTAACGCACGGCGATTTGGATAAATTGCTTGAAATTAATGATGACAACGGCGCGATTTTGGCGATTCCGGCAACGGATACCATCAAGCGCGCCCTACTTTCACAACAAATTGCCCGCACCGAAGATCGCAGCCAACTTTGGCTGGCGCAGACGCCACAGTTTTTCCGCGCAGAGTTGTTACGAAATGCGTTAATCCATGCACAACAGCAACAGCTTGCCGTGACTGATGAAGCCTCTGCCATGGAACTCGCGGGATTTCGACCGCACTTAGTGGCAGGACGTAGCGACAATATTAAAGTTACCCGCCCGGAAGATTTGGCGCTGGCAGAATTTTATTTAATGAGGAAGACAACATGATACGAATCGGCCATGGTTTTGACGTTCACGCTTTCGGCACCGACAACCCGCTCATTATCGGCGGCGTCACCATTCCGTTTGACAAAGGCTTTATCGCCCATTCTGATGGCGATGTGGCGCTTCATGCACTGACTGATGCGTTGCTTGGAGCGGCGGCTTTAGGTGACATCGGCAAATTATTTCCCGACACGGATATGCAATACAAAGGCGCAGACAGCCGTGTGTTATTACGGGAAGCGTACCGTCAAGTACAGGCAAAAGGCTATGTCGTGGGCAACGTGGATGTCACCATCATCGCCCAAGCGCCAAAAATGCGTCCACACATTGATGCCATGCGCGCCCTGATCGCACAGGATTTGTCTGTCGACATCGAACAAGTCAACGTCAAAGCCACCACCTCAGAAAAGCTTGGCTTTACCGGTCGCGGTGAAGGCATTGCCTGCGAAGCCGTGGCATTGTTGGTACGCAAATCATGATGGATTTAGCCTATTTGCAAAAAACACCGCCAAAACAGACCGCACTTTTAAAAGCGGAATATGCGGATTTTGTAGTGAAAGAACAGCTTGGCTACGACATGAGTGGCGATGGTGAATTTGTTGCCGTGAAAGTGCGCAAAACCGATTGCAACACCTTGTTTGTAGGCGAGCAACTGGCGAAATTTGCCGGCATTTCCGCGCGCAACATGAGCTACGCCGGTTTGAAAGATCGCAAGGCTATTACTGAGCAATGGTTCAGTTTGCAAATGCCCGGACAACCGACACCGGATTTCAGCCAATTTTCCCTCGAGGGTGTAGAAATTCTCGACGTCACCCGACACCAACGCAAAATTCGTATCGGCAGCCTACAAGGCAACCATTTTGAGATTTTGCTCCGCAACGCCGAAGAAATCGATGAACTCAAAGTGCGGTTAGATTTTCTGGCAAAAAACGGCTTCCCAAATTATTTCACCGAACAACGTTTTGGCCGTGATGGCAATAACTTAACGCAGGCATTACGCTGGGCAAGCGGCGAGATTAAAGTCAAAGATCGTCATAAACGCAGTTTTTATCTTTCCGCCGCACGCAGCGAAATTTTCAATTTAATCGTGTCCAAACGGATGGAATTGAACTTGGCACAGTACATTTTGGTCAGCGATGTTTTACAACTGAACGGTTCGCACAGCTGGTTTGTGGTGGACGAGTCGGAAGATTTGGCGCAGCTGCAACAGCGTTTGGCACAACAAGATGTTTTACTCACTGCGCCACTTATCGGCGAAGAAGAGAAAAGTGCGGTCGATTTTGAAAATGAAATTTTCGCCCAACATCAGGCGTTATTCCCGTTAATGCGTCAAGAACGTATGAAAGCGGCACGCCGCCCAATATTAATGCAACCCCAGCAATTCCAATGGCAATTTGAACCGAACGGTTTGCGCCTTAAATTTTATTTGCCGGCAGGCAGTTACGCCACGGCGTTGGTACGCGAGCTGGTGAATGTTGAAAACTGAAAAACGAGAAGAAAAACAGGAATAACAAGAACATGAATATTTTATTAAGTAACGATGACGGTATTCACGCGCCAGGTATTCGTGCCATGGCAGATGCCTTGCGCAAGATCGCCAACGTCACCATCGTCGCCCCTGACAGCAACCGCAGTGCCGCCTCAAGTTCGTTAACCTTAGTGAAACCATTACAACCGTTACATTTGGAAAATGGCGATTATTGCGTTAACGGTACGCCCGCCGATTGCGTTCACATTGCGCTCAACGGCTTTCTTTCCGGGCGCGTCGATTTAGTGGTATCCGGCATTAACGCCGGCGCAAACTTGGGGGACGATGTATTGTATTCCGGTACCGTGGCCGCCGCCTTTGAAGGGCGTCACCTTGGCTTGCCGTCTATTGCGGTGTCTCTTGACGGCCGTCAACATTTTGAAACAGCAGCCCGTGTGGTATGCGAACTCGTCCCTAAATTACATTCTCAATTATTGGGCAAACACGAAATTCTCAATATTAATGTGCCGGATGTGCCTTATGAAGAGCTCAAAGGTATTAAAGTCTGCCATTTGGGTTACCGTTCTGCGTCTGCCGAAGTCATTAAACAACAAAGTCCCCGTGGCGAAGATATTTATTGGATCGGGCTGAGCGGATTGCCGGAATATGAGGGTGAAGGCACGGATTTTCATGCAGTAAAAAACGGCTATGTGTCCATCACGCCAATTCAAGTGGACATGACGGCGCACCACTCAATTAAGGCTTTACAACATTGGTTAGAAAGTGAATAATTTCGCCTTTCAGCATAAGGAAACGAAATGAATTTATTTGGCGCAATGTACGATAAAACCATGGCTTGGTCGAAACACCGTTTCGCCCCATTTTGGTTATCGTTCGTCAGTTTTATCGAAGCAATTTTCTTCCCCATTCCGCCTGATGTCATGCTTATCCCAATGTCCATGTCAAAACCACAAAGTGCGGTGAAATTTGCCTTATTTACGGCGATTGCTTCCGTGTTGGGTGGCATGATCGGCTATGCATTGGGTTATTATGCGTTTGATTTTGTAGAACATTACATTAACCAATGGGGCTATCAGTCGCATTGGCAAACTGCCGTTCAGTGGTTTGAAAAATGGGGCATTTTAGTGGTGTTTGTAGCCGGGTTCTCACCGATTCCTTACAAAGTTTTCACCATCTGTGCCGGCGTGATGCAAATGGCATTTTTACCCTTTGTCATCACCGCATTTATTTCCCGTGCGGCAAGGTTCTTATTGGTCGCCAAATTAGCGGCTTGGGGCGGCGAAAAATTTGCAGCGAAACTGCGCAAATCCATTGAAGTCATCGGTTGGTCGGTGGTGATTTTAGCCGTTGTCGCTTATTTTATTTTACGTTAATCAAGGTTATACAATGAATAAACTGATTTTGTTATTGTCTATGGCACTGACAGCCTGTTCATGGGATGCTGATGAGCCAATTCAAGAAAAGAAAGATAAAGATGCGCTTCCACCGGGCATCATGCAACCGGTAGAAGGCACCGGCGCTATCGCAGGCGGTAGTTGGCTGCCGGAAATTCAACAACAACGTATGCCAATCAATATGCAATAAGGAATATTTTTATGAAAAAGTCTTTTTTACTTTTACCTATTACGGTGGCTATTCTTACAGCCTGTAGTTCAGACGCGCCGGCACCGGTAGAAAACGCAGATGGCACCTTATCCCCGGGCATCATGCAACCGGTGGACAATCCCTCTATGGGAGGCAATACCAGCTGGGAGCCTCAAATTCAACAAAGTAGCGTTCCGAATAGCATGAACGGTCCAATACCACAAACACCGGCTCAACCGGCTCAATCTGCTCCACAGCCAAATTTCCAGCCGACGTATCAACCGCAGCCGGCACCAAAACCACAACCGGCGCCGGCAGTGCAAAATAAACCGCAGCAAACTTCGCAAGATTTTACGATTCCGCGTAATCCGGAAACCAATGCGCCGGATTACAGCCAAATCAATAAAGGTTTCTACAAAGGTGAAACTTACACGGTGCGTAAAGGCGATACCATGTTCCTTATCGCTTATATTTCCGGTTTGGATGTGAAAGAATTAGCGGCATTAAACAATTTGTCGGAGCCCTATCAGCTCAACGTGGGTCAAGTGATGAAAATTTCATCCAATCGTCCACAAAATGTAGCGCCTTCTGCAGCAGTCAATACACCTGCCGCTGCGCCACAGGTCACTACACCAACCGCACCTGAAAGCAAACCGGCGGAACCTGTTGTCACTTACACACCAGGTGCCAACGGCACACAATATGGCTCAGACGGCACCATTACCGGGCCGGTAAAAGCCACAGTAGGTACCGTGCCGCCGAAAAATGTGCCGCTTATTACACAAAATACACCGGCACAGCCATCTCCTTCATCTCAACCGTCTGTAGACACAGCACCAGCCAATTCCGGTGTCGTGTGGAATTGGCCGACAAACGGCAGCATTATTCAAGGTTTCTCCAATGCTGACGGAGGCAACAAAGGGATTGATATTAGCGGTTCTAAAGGTCAAGCGGTTAATGCTGCCGCCAGTGGTCAAGTGGTTTACGCCGGCAATGCGTTGCGTGGTTATGGTAATTTGATCATCATTAAACACAGCGATGACTTTCTCAGTGCCTACGCACACAATGATCGTATTTTGGTCAAAGATCAACAAATGGTCAGCGCCGGACAACAAATCGCCAAAATGGGGAACACCGGCACAGATGGCGTGAAACTTCACTTTGAGATTCGTTACAAAGGCAAATCCGTCGATCCAACCCGTTATTTGCCACGACGTTAATCGTCACAATTACAGGCTTATTTAAAACACAAGTGTGGTCAAAAAACACATGATTTTTTGCCCGCACTTTTTCTTTGCATAAAACCAAAAAAGGACGGATTCCACCAAACCGCCCTTGTGTTTATATAATTGTATCGCTTGCCTTTATCCTTAGCCAATAACTTGTGGCAAGAAGCCGGCTTGAATCAAGAAAGGAATTGCAATGATAAGAAGTCCGATAATTAGCGCAAATACCAACATTCCATTTCCGCCAGCGACACGATATGGCAAATTTTTATGTTGTTGTCTCACACGCCATGCCAAACCAATAGGCAAAATGAGGCAGTAAAACGCACATAGCAAACCGGCATAACCTAAAGCAGCAATAAATCCGTTCGGGTAGAACAAGGCAAAAGCCAACGGCGGAATGAAGGTTGCCATGGTTAAACTCAAGCGATTTGCCGGAATTTTTGCTCGTTTGAATAAATCATTTAGTCCTTCAAATAAACCAAGTGCGACACCTAAAAAAGACGTAATTAATGCAAGCGAATAAAACACAGGCAAAATGCGACTTAACATATCGTTGCCAGTTAACGTTTTCGTCGCATTAATCAAGCCCGTCAATGTCGGATTTTCTTTTAAGATGGTCACAAATTCATTTTGATTGAAAATACCGTGCGTGGCTAATTGCCACAATAAATAAGCACTTAATGGAATAGCCGTGCCAAGAATAATGGCAGTTCTAAAACGCTTCACATCACCGTCTAAGTAACTGTTGATACTGCCCATCACCACATGGAAGCCATAAGAGGTGAAAAATACCGGGCCGGCAGACAAAATCAAGGCGTAATCTAACGGCATTTCCATTAGATTCATCGGCACGACCTCCGGCAACATCATGGCAAGCACGACAATAAACACGAAAATTTTGCCGGAAAATAATAGGCGCGTAATACCATCAACGCCATTTGTACCAATGACGACAAATGCGCCGAGGATAATGGTAAAAAGCAAAATTGAGGCTTTGAGATGCGTTCCCTCTTCACCCAAAAAATTCGCCGGCAAAGCGCTGGCTAACAGTTCTCCACCACCGGTCATATACGCCGCCGACAAGGCATAAAGCAAGACAAATAAAGACACCGTGGAAATGATACGTCCCGGCATACCAAAATAATTTTCTGCTAACGTAGCGACACCGTCATCTTTGCGTTTGGCGGTTTGATATACCTCTACAAAGAGCAATCCGCTGTAAGCCAGAAGCAACCAAAGTCCGATCAATAAGACTGCAGTAAATCCGAAACCGATACCGGCTGAAGTGAGCGGCATTGCCAACATCCCGGCGCCAATGGCGGTGCCGGCAATAATTAAGGCACTGCCCAGTGTTTTATTTTTTAATAACATAAGATCATCCTAAAAAAATGGAGTCGTATTATCGCATAAAATCCCCCTAAATTAAGAGGGATGAATGAAAGTGCGGTGGTATTTTCAGGTGTTTTTGACCGTTTACACTCCTCGGTCATCCACCCCGATATAAAGATAGCGACCGGCTTCGTCACACAAACTGCGAAAACCGACGTTGATAATTTGATAAGGCTGTTTTGAGTCGGCGTAATCAAAATTCTCATGGTGGTGGCCATGGTAAATTTGTTGTACGCCCATTTTTTCTGCCAGTTGATTAATCACCGCAAAGCCCGATGGATGCGGTTTCGGTGCTTCATGGCAAATTAAAATATCCGCTTGCTGTGTTTCTAATACTTCAATATCCGATGGAAAAATTGACGTACGGTGACGTAACGGCACACCGCCTCGCCAGATTCTTTCCTGAGAACAATATTGGCAATAATGGATGGGATCAAAAAACATTGGTTTATTTGGAGGCATCCAAATTTGTCCGCGAAAAACGCCGCCTAAACCGGCAATCCGTTTCCCTTGAATGTTCTGCACCCGCCCATGCAAGTTACGCTGTTTCCATTCTGTTCCCCACAACGCTTCAAACGCCTCAACGGTCTTGCTGTCATGATTGCCGTGAATAAACCACAAATCAGCCAACTTCGCCAGCTTTTCTAACGGTTCCGGCGTAGTGAGTTGTAAATCACCAAGAATGACCAGCGCCACATCCTGTTGGGTTTTTAGGAACGGATAAAGGTGATCAAAACTGCCATGGGGATCGCCTGCAAATAAAATCATACGTACTCGAATTTAAAAAAGGGAATGCCCATGCTCACTGTTGAGCTCTGGCAGTTCTTCTTCATTGAGAATTTTTTCAACAATCACTTTGACTTGGTTATAACGCTCCAAATAGCTTGGCGATTCAATTTCAATGTAAGGCACATTGTATTTATCAAGCAATTTTTTTAAGAGTTGTTGGAACCGCTGCCGCTGTTTTTGGCTTCCCAAGCTGCGTAAACCATCGTCCACCCATTGCGTATTGTTGTTGAGCAAAATGGTGACATCGAAAGGATATTCTTTAATCATAGAATCCAAAAACGGATGAGCTTTGCCTTCATATTGAATACAGAAGGCTTGCGTGGTGATGAAATCCGTATCGATAATGGCGACCTTGTGAGCATGACGCACGGCATAGTCAATGTAACGTTGATGCCCCAATGCCATTTGCGGGTAATCGGAATATTGCATGGCCTGCTCATTCCCCCCCAGTTGCTCAAACACGAATTCACGACCATATTCCCATGCGGATGTGGTATTAAATACGGTGGCTAATTTGTTGACCAGAACGCTTTTCCCGCTGCTTTCGCCACCTAAAATCGCAATGGTTTTGGCGAAAAATGGACGCACTTCTTTCGGGATAAATTTCCAATAATGGAAAGGGTGATTCCGAATTTTAGTCGCAGAAACATTAAAGAATTCCCGCTTAGGATCCACTAAAGAAACGTCCAGATTTAAATATTTTTCGTAAGGCGCTTTATCTTGTACTTCGCTGCTAAATACTACACTTGGTGTAAAGCCTTTTTCTTTGAATAATTCTTTTACCCGACTTGCCCATTCCGGCCAACCGTTTGGGTAGCTGGCGATGCCATCTTCCACTAAATGATGAATAAAAATATGATTTTTCTGATATTTAAAAATTTGTTGCATCCAGCGCAAACGATCTTGCACCGTTGGCATCCGTTTCATTTTGCTATCATAAAATAGCTTTAAATCCCGTTCCGTATCGCTACACACAATCACGTGCACTTCATCCACTTTACTGAAGGCTTCGTAAATCATATTAATGTGGCCGGTATGAACAGGATAAAATTTTCCGAAAATTACTCCGACTTTTTTATTATTCGGCTCATTAATTTGTAGCACACGATGCAACGCGGTTAATTTTGTAGCGCTAGGATTCTTAATTTTTCCACTCACTAATTGATTGAAATAAGCACGAGTGATATTCGCCTGTTGGCATATATCGCTTACTTTCAGGTTAAGCTGTTTACGTTTTTCTTGTAAGTATTGGAAAGTTGACATACTTATTTCCTTATTTAACCTCGTTATTGAGGCAAAAGTGCGGTAATTTTTGGTAACGTTTTATAAAAAGCACAACACACCTTGGTGCGCTTTAGTGCTGTCGCATAGCCTGCACTATTTTTGAAAAAAATCGCATAAATGCCCTATTTTTATCTATTATCCGCACTATTTTGTGTAATTCAAGCATAAATAAAAACGTTTTTTATTCACAGCCTTTGCGCTATACTACATCCGCATTCTCAGGGCAGGGCGAAATTCCCTACCGGTGGTAAATATGTTTACACATAAAGCCCACGAGCGTTTGCTTTTTTGGCAAAGTCAGCAGATTTGGTGAAACTCCAAAGCCGACAGTAAAAGTCTGGATGAAAGAGAATTTAGGCAACGTCATGCGTTGTTATCTTTACGGCAATGTATGATTTACACCGGCGATATTCCCTCATCAGCCCTGATTCTGGTATCTCAAGTTTTAACGAAGGAATTTACTATGAATCAGTCATTACTCTCCCAATTCGGCACGCCGGAACAACGTGTTATTTCTGCGATTCAAGCTTTTCAACAAGGCAATGGCGTCTTAGTGCTTGACGATGAAGATCGTGAAAATGAAGGCGATCTGATTTTTCCGGCAGAAACCATTACCCCTGAGCAAATGGCGAAATTAATTCGCTACGGAAGTGGTATCGTGTGTTTATGTATCACTGATGAATTATGCCAACAATTGGATCTCCCACCGATGGTGGCCAATAATACCAGCGTGAATAAAACCGCCTTTACGATTTCAATCGAAGCAGCAAAAGGCGTTTCTACCGGTGTTTCTGCCGCCGATCGTGTAACAACCATTAAAACGGCGATTGCCAATGGCGCGAAACCGTCCGATTTACATCGTCCGGGGCATATTTTCCCTTTGCGTGCAGCCAAAGGCGGTGTATTAGAACGTCGTGGTCATACGGAAGCCGCCATTGAATTAGCCCGTTTTGCCGGTTTTAAACCTGCCGGGGTGATTTGCGAAATCACCAATGACGACGGCACCATGGCTCGCGCACCGGAAATCGTCGCTTTTGCCAAACAACATCACTTCCCTGTTGTGACGATTGAAGATTTAGTCGCTTATAAATTACAAGCTGAATAACAATCCGCATGTAAAACGTGCGGTTTTTAGGCTCCCCTTTAGGACCCATACTCCACAAGCCCCTCAAGGGGCTTGTAAAAACCGGTCACCGTGTTTATTTTCATATCACTATTTTAGTGAATCGTAGCGTGCAACTTGTTGCACGAAATCATGAATATCCGAAAGCGTTAAATAACGTTCCATGCGTAATTTATTTCCGACGATACATATTGGCGCAAATGACTTCGCCTAAAATGTACAACGAAGATTGCGGTTGTAACGTAATCGTGTGCTGAGATTGACGTTTTGGCGCAGTACGAATGCCTTCTCCCCAGAAATCAGCATAAAAATCGCTACGCACATGCGTAAAATGATGATTCTCACAATTTAAGATCTTATATTGACGCATAGATTTAGCATATAACTTAGGATGCTCTTCAAAGACATATAATCCTTTATCTAAATTGATCACCGCATCAAAGTGAATAAGACGTTTATCTTTGTTATCCACCCAAATGGAATCAGTATCAACATAATAAAAAATGCCCGGCATGAGTTGTAAGAAACCGACCTTTGTTTTCTTTGGTGGCGTGATGGAAACCTCTTCCTGCGCTTTTGCCTCATATTGCTGCGTGGATACCGATTTGTTCGAATGGGAGAAGGAAGTACAAGCTGCCAATAAAAGTGCGGTTAAAATGACGATCGTTTTTTTCATAGCAAACTCCTTTTTTATTTCGAACGATTCCTATGTGGTTCATTTTGTCATAATTTCCACCTAATAGCTAATTGAAACCTCGCCTTGAGAGAAAAATCCGTTTCACACCTCGCAAACGATTGCGTAAGCGTGTACAATGGCGCCCTCATTCATTTTATTTTCATAAATCAACGGGAAGCCATCGTGAGTACACCATCCTTAAGTTACAAAGATGCCGGCGTAGATATCAATGCCGGTAACGAATTAGTTGAGCGTATTAAACCTGACGTCAAACGCACTACTCGCCCTGAAGTCATCGGCGGCTTGGGTGGATTTGGTGCCTTATGTGCAATTCCGGCGAAATACAAAGAACCGATTTTGGTGTCCGGCACCGATGGCGTTGGCACAAAATTACGTTTAGCCATTGATTTAAATCGTCACGACAGCATTGGTATTGATCTTGTCGCCATGTGCGTAAATGACTTGGTGGTGCAAGGTGCCGAACCCTTGTTCTTCTTGGATTATTACGCCACCGGCAAATTAGACGTGGATGTTGCCACCAGCGTGATTAAAGGCATTGCCAACGGCTGTGAACAATCCGGTTGCGCCTTGGTTGGCGGTGAAACGGCTGAAATGCCGGGAATGTATCACCAAGGTGATTACGACCTAGCCGGTTTCTGCGTGGGTGTGGTAGAAAAATCCGAAATCATTGACGGCAGCCAAGTCAAAGTCGGCGATGCGTTAATCGCCCTAGGGTCCAGCGGCCCACATTCCAACGGTTATTCGTTAATTCGTAAAGTCATTGATGTTGCCGGTATAAATCCCGCCGAAGCACAACTTGACGGTCGTTCTTTAGCGGATCACTTGCTGGCGCCAACCAAAATTTATGTAAAATCCATTTTACAACTGATCAAACACGTTGATGTTCACGCTATCGCCCACTTAACCGGCGGCGGTTTCTGGGAAAATATCCCGCGCGTGTTGCCTAACAGTGTCAAAGCGGTGATTAACGAGAACAGCTGGCAATGGCCGGCAGCTTTCGATTGGTTGCAACAGCATGGCAACATTACCGACCACGAAATGTACCGCACCTTTAACTGCGGCGTCGGCATGATTGTGGCATTGCCGAGAGAAAATGTAGAAACCGCCCTTGGACTGCTCCAACAAGCAGGCGAGAAAGCTTGGGTCATTGGTGAAATCCAACATCTTGCCCAAGACGATAAAGAACAAGTTGTTATTCGTTAATGAAGAAAATCGTTGTTCTCATTTCCGGTTATGGCACGAATTTACAAGCGATCATTGATGCTTGCCAATCGCGCTATATTAACGCCGAAATCGTCGGCGTATTCAGCAATCAAGCAGATGCCTTTGGATTGCAACGCGCCCAAAGTGCGGGTATTTTTCACCGCACTTTTTTGCGTCGTAATTACGCTGATAACCTCGACATGGATCGCCATATTGGTGATGAAATCGACAATCTCGGTGCAGATTTAATTGTACTTGCCGGCTACATGAAAATTCTGAGCGCGGAATTCACCCGACGTTTTGCAGGAAAAATTCTCAACATTCACCCTTCCTTATTGCCCAAATACGCAGGATTGCATACTTATCAAC
Source organism: uncultured Aggregatibacter sp. (assembly GCF_901873365.1). Taxonomy (GTDB): domain Bacteria; phylum Pseudomonadota; class Gammaproteobacteria; order Enterobacterales; family Pasteurellaceae; genus Aggregatibacter. The sequence continues at coordinate 2,787 of NZ_CABFLM010000061.1, read as the reverse complement.
GCGCCATAGACGCCGGTGAAACGGAACACGGCATGACCATTCATTTTGTGAATGAAGAAGTGGACGGTGGCGCCATTGTATTACAAGCCAAAGTGCCGATTTTCCCCGATGATAACATCACGGACATTGAAGAACGGGTAAAAACACAAGAAATTCGGTTTTATCCCTTAGTGATAAAATGGTTTGTGGACGGGCGTTTAACACAAAAAAGCGATGGTGCTTATTTAGATGGGCACTTATTGCCACCGCAAGGTTACGCAGTGGACGAATCCTAAACGTCATCTACACAATCTCTGTGTAGATGACGACATGAGGCTGACTTAAAATTAATGGTGAGCTTCAGCTAATGCTTTTTCAAAGCGTTCGTTCGCAAAATCCCAGTTGATCACATTCCAGAATTCTTTGATGTAGTCCGGACGGCGGTTTTGGAATTTCAAATAGTACGCGTGTTCCCAAACGTCTAAACCGAAGATTGGTGTGCCTGAACAGCCGGCAAATTCTTTACCCATAATTGGGTTGTCTTGATTTGCCGTAGAAACCACCGCAAGTTTGCCGTTTTCTAACACTAACCATGCCCAACCGGAACCAAAACGGGTCGCTGCCGCTTTTTCAAATTCCGCTTTGAAGTTTTCAACAGAGCCAAAATCACGTTCAATGGCGTCTTTTAATGCGCCTTTTAGCGTAGTACCTTTTTTCAAACTTTTCCAGAATAAACTGTGGTTTAAGTGGCCGCCTGCGTTATTGCGTAATGCCGGGCGTTTTTCAGGTGCAACTTCATGTAAATGAGCCAATAATTTACCCGGGCAACCGCCGGCAAGTTCTTGTAATTCTGGGGAATTTTCCAACACAGCATTGGCATTGTTCACATAGGCTTGGTGGTGTTTGGAGTGGTGGATTTCCATGGTTTGCGCATCGAAATGGGGTTCTAATGCGTCATAAGCATAACCTAATTCAGGTAAAGTATAAGCCATAATTTTTTCCTTTTGTTTGAGTAAATTTATGTTTAAAAACGAGGCAAATCATAGCATGAAATTTGATTAAGATCATTAAATGCTGCAATCAGAAAATAACTTGTTCTTGAGCTAAAAGGGGCATTTTTAGTAGAATTTGCCGACGAATTCAACGTGATATTTTTAGTGCTGAGAGTCATAAAATACACGTGTTTCTTGATTAATCACGAAAAGGAACGAAGATGAAAAACACGCCAAAAACACACCGCACTTTTCAGTTAAGTTTGGTGGCAGCAGCATTAAGTTTAGCCCACTCGGCATGGGCGGTGGACCTCACTTGCAATACGCCAACCGGTTGTATATATACCCACGGACCTAACAACGAATGGCACATCAACAAAGCACCGACGGCATACAAAAATGCGCTAAATATCACCGTTGAAGCAGGAAATTACCAAAATAAAGCAAAAACAGAAAATGGGGCTGATCGCTCCCTAGGTCAACCTAGTCAATCAACGGATTTTTTGTTTAGTGTTTATGATTCAACAGCACAAGGGAATGTCATCACCTTAAAATCAGGCGTTAAAGCAACACTCAAAGAGGATTATACGTCTAGCCAATTACTGGATGCATATGGCACAACAGCAAATTTAGAAAAAGGTGTCAAACTCATTGTTGACCAAAACTTCTCTCAAATTCACAAGATCCCTGATGCTTACGGTGAATTTGACGGCAATGCTGCAATTCGCTCCTATCATTCAACCATCAATACACAAGCAGACATTGAGCTCAATAATGACGGTTCAAATGCAATTGAATCGAGACAAGCATCGATCATTAATTCTTCGAATCATCAAATCACGATGAATGGTAAAGACAACACGGCGTATGCACTTAACGAAAAAGACGTTGTGAACATTGAGAACGTGACCGTTAACGGCAATCAGGATTTGCAATCTGTTTTTGATATTGCCACTGATCTCCCTGACACGCAAAGTGTTAACGCTAAAAAGTTAAACGCCTCGTTAAACGATAAAAGTACCTTCATGGAAACCTATGAAGGTGGTTCACCAACGGTTAACTTAACTGATTCTAACATTAAAGCCGGTTATGGATTGATTTTGGGGACATTAGGTCAAGAACGCACAATCACTCTGAACTTACATAACACCGAATTAAATACCACTAAAGCACTCGTTTCCATCAATGATCCGAATTTCCCATTTGAGGAAGACGAGGAAGACATTGCCAATAAAGCCACGTTCCAGGTACAACTTCTTGCTGATAATAACTCCAAACTGAGTGGCGCAATTATTGAAACCCCACAAAAACCGGCAAACACTGAAGTAAACGTCACATTAGCAAACAGTCAGTGGCGTTTTAATCGATCGAGTATTCTTCATCACTTGAATACGCAAAACTCAACGGTCAAATTTGAACCGACATCGGAATATAAAACGTTAACGATTAAAGGTGATCTCACAGGCTCCACCACATTTGATCTCAATACCAATATCGCTGAAAACAAAACCGATAAAATCGTTGTGAAAGGAAACGCGGAAGGTGATCATCACCTTAATGTGACGGATCACGGCGCGCATGTAGCAAACGGTAAAGTAACCTTAGTTGAAACCAACAGCGGAAATGCAAAATTTCACTTAGCGAATGCCAATGGTTATGTGGCGCTCGGTGCTTATAAATACTTCTTAACCCCTGAAGGAAAAAATTGGGTGCTAGCTCACTCACAAAGCGCAGTCACACCACAGCCACAGCCACAGCCACAGCCACAGCCACAGCCACAGCCACAGCCACAGCCACAGCCACAGCCACAGCCACA
>NZ_CABFLM010000060.1 GCF_901873365.1 uncultured Aggregatibacter sp. | reverse complement strand
TTTATATGCATATAAACACCTAAACATTTTAATATTAGTTTTTATTATTTTTTATAAACTTTTCTCTATTTAAACACCACCCTCGCATTCCTAAACACCCGCATCCAAGCCCCATCTTCTCCCCACTCTTCCGGATGCCATGAGTTGCTCACGGTGCGGAAGACGCGTTCCGGGTGTGGCATCATGATGGCGACGCGGCCGTCCGTGTTGGAAAGGGCAGTGATGCCGAGGGCCGAGCTGTTCGGGTTTGCCGGGTACACTTCTGTCGGGTTTAGGTTGTTGTCGATGTATTGCGCCACGATCAAGTTTTGTGCTTGAAGTGCGGTTAAATTTTCAGGCGTTTTGAACTCCACTCTACCCTCGCCGTGGGAAACGGCAATTGGCATGTGGGAACCTGCCATGCCTTGGAACCACAGAGAGTTACTTTCATTAATGCGAACCAAAGCAGCACGGGCTTCGAAACGTTCGGATTTATTGCGCACGAAACGCGGCCAATTTTCTGTGCCGGGGATGATTTCCGCCAGGGTGGAAAGCATTTGGCAGCCGTTACAAATGCCAAGTGCGAGCGTGTCTTCACGCTCAAAGAATTGGCTAAATTGATCCCTTAAGTGCGGGTTAAATAAAATGGATTTTGCCCAACCGCCACCAGCGCCAAGCACGTCGCCGTAAGAGAAGCCACCGCACGCCACCAAGGCATTGAAGTGTTGCAGATCATAACGGCGATTGTGCAGGTCACTCATGTGTACGTCGATGGCGTCAAAGCCGGCGCGGTCGAATGCCGCCGCCATTTCCACATGGCTGTTGACCCCTTGTTCACGCAACACTGCCACTTTCGGGCGTTTGCCGGTGGCGATGTAAGGCGCGGCGATGTCTTCGCTCGGGTCGTAAGTTAAACGGGCGGAGAAACCTTTGTCCTGCCGATTTTTTTTCGCGGCGAATTCTTGGTCGGCGCATTCCGGGTTGTCACGTAAACGTTGCATTTGATGGGTCAATTCCGCCCAAATGCCGCGCAAGTCGGAGCGTTTTTCACTGAGCAACACTTTGTTGCCGCGGGTGATTTCGATTTCATCGTCTTCAGTCACGGCACCCAATTCTTTCACCAAATGCAGCACATTGTGTTTAGCGAAAACATCACGCACGAGACTCAAATCGCTGTCGCGCACTTGGATCACCGCACCCAATTCTTCGTTAAATAACACCGCTAAATCGTTGTCGCCCAAGGCGCTGATATCCACTGACACGCCGCAATGTCCGGCAAATGCCATTTCCGCCAAGGTAACGATTAAACCACCATCGGAGCGGTCGTGGTATGCCAATAATTTTTCTTGCGCCACCAATTCCTGCATGGCGTTAAAGAAGTTTTTCAATGTGTCGGCGTTGACCACATCCGCCGGTTTGTCGCCAAGTTGCGTATAAACCTGCGCTAACGCCGTAGCGCCCAAGCGGTTGTTGCCTTCACCCAAATCCACCAACAACAAGCGGGATTGTCCTTTGTCGGTGCGTAATTGTGGGGTAACAGTTTTGCGCACATCTTCCACGCGAGCAAAGGCGCTAATGATCAAAGAAAGCGGCGACGTCACGGTTTTTTGCTCGCCATTTTCCTGCCAAGTGGTTTTCATGGACATAGAGTCCTTACCCACTGGAATAGTTAAGCCTAATTGCGGGCAAAGCTCCTCACCCACGGCTTTCACCGCGGCATATAAACCCGCATCTTCGCCCTTATGGCCTGCGGCGGACATCCAATTGGCGGATAATTTAATGCGTTTAATGTCGCCGATATTCGTGGCGGCAATATTGGTAATGGATTCTGCCACGGCTAAACGGGCAGACGCAGCGAAATCGAGTAATGCCACCGGCGTACGTTCTCCCATGGACATGGCTTCGCCATAGTAGCTGTCTAATGTCGCCGTGGTCACCGCGCAGTCTGCCACCGGTACTTGCCACGGGCCGACCATTTGATCACGCGCTACCATGCCGGTCACCGTACGGTCACCGATGGTGACTAAGAAGGTTTTTTCTGCCACCGCTGGCAAACGAAGTACGCGATGTAACGCTTCTTTTAATTGAATTTGGCTTTGTTCAAGGGGTTCGCCGTTCACGCTTGCGGTTTGCACATCGCGGGTCATTTTCGGGGTTTTGCCGAGTAACACGCCCATTGGTAAATCGATCGGATCGTTGTTGAAATGCTCGTCATGTAAGGTTAAATGTTCTTCTTCCGTGGCTTCGCCGATCACCGCATAAGGCGCGCGTTCACGACGGCAAAGTTCCTCAAAGTGCGGTAGTTTTTCCGGATGAATGGCAAGCACATAACGCTCTTGCGATTCGTTACACCAAATTTCCAACGGGCTCATTTCGCGCTCGTCGCTTAAGATTTTGCGGAGCTCAAACTTACCGCCACGGCCGCCATCATGCACCAATTCCGGCATGGCGTTGGATAAACCGCCCGCGCCCACGTCATGAATAAAGGCAATCGGGTTGTTGTCGCCCAACTGCCAGCAACGGTCGATCACTTCTTGGCAACGACGTTCCATTTCCGGGTTATCCCGTTGTACGGAGGCGAAATCCAAGTTTTCTTTGGATTTACCGGAAGCCATAGAAGAGGCCGCGCCACCGCCCAAGCCAATGTTCATTGCCGGGCCGCCAAGTACAACCAGTTTTGCGCCCACCGGAATATCGCCTTTTTGCACGTGTTCGGCACGAATGTTGCCGATACCGCCTGCCAACATGATCGGTTTGTGGTAACCACGCACTTCTTCGCCGTTGAAGCTATTCACTTTTTGTTCATAAGTACGGAAATAGCCGAGCAATGCAGGACGACCGAATTCGTTATTAAACGCTGCACCACCTAACGGGCCTTCCAGCATAATGTCTAAGGCAGAAGCAATACGGTTTGGTTTGGAAAGCGGCGCTTCCCAAGGTTGCTCAAAGTTTGGAATGCATAAGTTAGACACGGAAAAGCCCACCAATCCTGCTTTTGGTTTTGCGCCGCGGCCGGTCGCGCCTTCATCACGGATTTCACCGCCGGAACCGGTTGCCGCGCCCGGGAACGGGGAAATGGCAGTTGGGTGGTTGTGGGTTTCCACTTTCATCAAAATGTGAGTGTCTTCATTGTGATAACGGTAAATGCCGTCTTGATCCGGGAAGAAACGTCCCGCTTTGGAACCTTCCATGACCGCCGCGTTGTCTTTATACGCGGAAAGTACGAAATCAGGGGTTTTCTCAAAGGTATTTTTGATCATTTTGAACAGGGATTTATCCTGTTTTTTGCCGTCGATAATCCAGTCAGCATTGAAAATTTTGTGGCGGCAGTGTTCCGAGTTGGCTTGTGCGAACATATACAGCTCAATGTCGTGTGGATTGCGTCCAAGTGCGGTGAAATTTTCCATCAAATAATCGATTTCATCTTCCGCCAACGCCAAGCCGAGTTCTACGTTAGCCCTTTCTAAAGCACTGCGTCCGCCGCTTAAAATATCCACAATTTTTAACGGTTTCGGTTCTTGCTGACGGAACAACACTTCCGCCTCGTCTGCCTTGCGAACCACGGTTTCCATCATGCGGTCATGTAAAAGTGCGGTCAGTTTTTCCGTTGTTTTTTCATCTAACGGCTGTGTCAATTCAAAGTAATACGCCAAACCACGCTCAATGCGTTCCACTTCGTTTAAGCCGCAGTTGTGGGCGATGTCGGTGGCTTTAGACGACCAAGAAGAAATGGTGCCGACCCGCGGAATCACAATAAAACTTTCCCCTTTGGCTTCATGTTCGGCAAGAGTCGGGCCGTAATGCAACAAGGCTTTCAGTTTGGCTTCCTGCTCAACAGAAAGTGCAGCGTTTAATGCCACAAAATGCACATACTCCGCATACACGGATTTCACCGGTAATTGTTGCTGTTGGAATTTTTGCATTAAGCCATTGATACGGAATTCGGAAAGGGCAGGTGAGCCACGGAAAGTTTGAAACATGAGGATTACCTTTAAGGTTGAATTGAAACAAAAATTGCGGGCTATTATAAAGGAAATCGGGAAAAACGAAAACGTTTGCGTCATCTCTTTTTAGACATGGGCATGGTCATTTTGACGTAAAGGCGAATTGACAAATACAGTGAAATGAAAAAATAACAGAAAAACTAGCGCAAGTCAGTCAACCGACTTGCGCATCTTGACAGACCAAAAATAAGCTTTTAAATGATCTGTCCCCAAAAATCTAGACGATTAATTCAAGGACTGACAACGATATTGTATCGGACTCAGTCCTTTTAATTTCAGTTGGATTCGACGGTGGTTATAATAGTCTAAATATTCAGGCCAGTTGCCGTAAAATCACGCTCAAGACGATTCGGAGCAATATGACCTATTGTGCATCTATAGGTTGTAAATTTCTTGCCTTTTCTTGACCGCACTTGAAGTCCAAGTTCCCGCATTAAACGTTAGATTTTCTTATGATTTACCGTTGGTAGACAGGCGCAAACGCTCTTCTTCTGTTTTGGGTGGCGGTGGCATTTTTGCATATTTAGGTTTCATCGGCGGTCGTCCGGATGGTTTTCGAGGAATAAGTCCTTTTATGCCAGTTTTTTCAAACCGTTTCAACCACGTCCCGACTAAGACATTAGAAGGAATATTGTAAAAACGCGCGGCTTCTCTGATACTCATTTCTCTATTCAAGATAGGTCGGAGAATTTGTAATTTAAATTCTGTTGTGTAGTGTTTACCCGTAAAAAATCTGCACCTTAATTGTTGGTTGGTGAGTCCAACTTTTGGGGTGCAGATCATTTTTCAACCGCACTTTTTATTTACTGAATAAATTTACTAACTTAGATCTTTTACTTATTTTCTAATGCTGATTTAATCAACATTTGAGTTCCAAACCATCCCCAATAAATACGGTGATTAACAATCAGCCCATTACGGATTTCCATTAGTTCAAGGATATCAACTTGTTCTCCATCCGGAGTTTGGCGAGGATATTCCCACACTAAAACATCTCCTGTAATGAAATATTTTCCTGTTCTATACCAACGAACCAGCTCATTAGGACGACGTCGAGTCCCCTCATTTAAAAAAGCCAGAATTTCTGTTTTTCCACGTAATATGCCACTATCTTTATTCATCAAAATAGGAACTAGCGGGCTTTCAAGTACGGCATCTTCAGCATACAGTTCAATTAACGCCTTTGTCTCTCTTTTTTTGGCATATTTATGCCATTTTTCATAGATCTCTTTCATGCTGTCTTCTTATTCTGGTTTGATAACGAGTAAGATTAATTAACCCACTATAAAAGTGATAGCCCCATAATGGTTATTTAACCACTTCCGCTGAATATTTTAACCGATGAATAGCATCAATTAATTGTTCATCTGTCACTTTCGGATCTTCTAACACTGTGACTGTCCCATCTTTAATTGATGCTTTGGTGGAAATCACGCCGTCAATATTACGCAATTCTTTGTTCACCAAATAAGCACAAAGCTGGCAATTCATTTCTTTCACTTTCAAGACAATTTTCTTTTCTGCTTGTACAGGTGCCTCTTCCGCATACGCAAAAGACAGGACAAACAAAGAAAACAAAAGTGCGGTGCATAATTTTTTCATTTTTTCGTTCCTAATCAGTTAATTCTAATATCCAAGGCAACAGTGTTGGATAGGTTAAGAAAAACAGCATGATGATGAACACCATCCAATACAACACAATGAGCTTTTTACGAGAAATATATTTGCTACAAATGATTTTTTTAGAAAACATCAGTAACCAAAAACCGTAAGCAAAGGCGCACAATGACACAATGAGCATCGGTATGCGTAAATAATCATACTCGCCAAAACCAATCAGCCAAGTGGATGACACGCCGAAGAGCAAATAAATCAAGGGGGCAATACAGCACAAGGTAGAAGCCACCGCAGCACTCAGCGCAGTGGCAATAGCAATCCAAAAAGATTTATTGGAGTTTTTTGGAGACGTAGTCATATTTAAATGCTTTCGGATCAAAAGAATTTAACGGATCGCCGCCCACTTCGGCATACGGATAGCCAAAGTTGTTGATTGGCGCTAATTCCGGTTGTGGATACAACTCGAAGTCACGTGCGTGGTTAAAGCCCACCCAGTTGGCTTCCCAGTTACCGAATAAATATTTCGCGACCGCTTGGGTATCTTTATCTTCAACAGATTTTTTCTCCGCTAAGCGCATTTTTGCTACATCTGCTGAATCCACCGGCACCCAACCGAAGCCGGCAAGATAAAATTCTGCACGACAGTGTTGACCACCACTCACATTTGCCACGCCATGTTCATCTGCGCTGCCGAATGCGCCTTTGGAATATTTACCCATTTTTTCCGCCGCACCTAAACGAATGCCGAAAATTTCACGGGCAGGAATGCCTGCTGCGCGGGCAAGTGCCACGAAAACGGAGTTAATATCAGTACATTTCCCTTTTAAGACACCGGTGGTTAAGATTTTTTCCACATCGCCATCACCACAACCCAAAACGGAATTATCCCGTTCCATGTTACCCACAATCCATTGATGAATTAATTCTGCCTTTTTCAGCGGATTGGTTTCAGAACCTACGATTTTATCGGCAAATTGTTTCACAATACCGTCAATTTTAATGTGTTGTGTTGGCTTCAAATATTCTTGTACATCGACGGAATACTGAATGTCTTTCGGTGGCATATAGTTATCCAAAGCGCCTTTTACCATCGGTTCGCGATCTTTGGTTTCAATCACCATGGTGACTTTCAAATCACGTTTTTGCGCATCTTTATCCCACATGGCAAACAACGTTTTTGCGCCGTATTTATTGTTTTCTGTCACATAGGCATCCAAATAATTGCCTTCAAAGTGAATGGATTTAACCTGTTGATATTCGCCGTTAAATGGCAATGGCACCCACAAATTTGCTTGACCTTGCGAACCTTTCGGCGCAATTAAGTCGTAAGTTTGGGTGAATTCATACAGATGAGAATCGGTATTGTAATTAGGTAGAGAGGTATTGGCGTAAGCCATTGCGCTGCAAGAAAGCACCGCAGTTGCGATAAGATGCTTCATCCAGAAGACTCCTTAAATTAGATTGGAAGTTAAACTTAACATAAATCCACCGAAGTGAATAAAAGCTATACTAATGAATTTCAGGAAGAAGCTCAATGAATTTCAGAGAGATTTTCTCAAGAGAGAAATACACGGAAATCTGACCGCACTTTTGATAGAACAGGGTTATTTTTCCCCTGTTTCATGCCCTGCCGAATGGCTTGGTTTACGGCGTTTGCCGATATTTTTACGATCTTGATGACGTTGTTTGGCTTTTTTATCAGCTTTCTTTTGCGCCTCGCGTTTTTCTAATTTTTTCGCTTTTTGTTTTTTGCTGACGGTTTTGATTTCGCCGTCTTTCGGCGCTTTGGTGCGCGGTTCCAAACCTTCAATCACACGGGCTTTCAGAATTTCTTGGGTATAACGCTTAATTTTGCCCAACAGACGATAATCGTGCGCTTCTACGAAAGACACGGCGGTGCCTTTTTTGCCGGCACGCGCGGTACGCCCGATGCGGTGCAAATAAGTATCGGCGCTGTACGACAAATCAAAATTCATAATGTGGCTAACATCATCAATATCAATCCCGCGTGCGGAGACATCCGTGGAGACCAACACCGTTACTACGCCGTTTTTCAGTTTATCAATCGCGTTATTGCGTTGGGTTTGCGCCATTTCGCCTTCCAGATACGTGCTACGAATACCGCGTTTGCGCAGATTTTCCGCCAGTTCGCGCACATCTTCCCGACGGCGTACGAATACAATACCCTTACTGACTTGCTCTTGCTCAATGAAACGTGCCAATAATTTGAATTTATGCTCATTGCTGTCAGCGTGATAATACCACTGCTGAATTTTTTTCCGCTCACGGCGGCTAGGCTCCGCATCAATTTTTACCGGCTCATTTAACGTGCGGTCGGCAAAGTCTTCTAATAAATCGCCTTCAAGGGTTGCCGAGAACAACAGCGTTTGCTTACGCCAACGGGTTTCTGCCGAGATTTTCTCCGCATCTTGCCCAAAGCCCATTTGCAACATTCTGTCCGCTTCGTCAAAAATCAGAATTTCTACCGCGCGGCAATCAAAATTTTCTTCTTTAATGTATTGCAATAAACGCCCCGGGGTCGCCACCACAATGTCCTGATTTTTATTGAAAATCTCGCCGTGATTTTGATATGCCACACCGCCGGTGATGGTTGCAATACTGAGTTTGGTGAAGCAGGCAAGTTCTTCCGCCTGTTCCGCCACCTGCATGGCAAGTTCACGGGTTGGCGTAAGAATCAACACACGCGGTGCGCCCGGTTTACGGCGCGGATAATCCAATAAATGTTGAATCGCCGGTAGCAAAAATGCGGCGGTTTTTCCGGTACCGGTCGGTGCTGATCCGAGGACATCAAACCCCTCCATCGCGGCAGGAATGGTTTCCTGTTGGATGGCGGTAGGGCGTTGGTAGCCTTTTTTCTGGAGGGCGTTGAGTAATTCAGGCGCGAGATCAAAATCTGCAAATTGAGTGAGGTCTGTCATGGGTATGTGTTGTTCATTAATATTAAAATTGCGCCGAATTATACCGCACTTTACCGTTAAAGTTGGCGTTAACCAAAAACTTTTATTATCAAGATTGCCATTGGGCGTATTTACCTTAGTAGGGTTCTAAAACGAATAAAAAATAAGCAATCTATTGCAATGCTTAAAACGGATTACCTAAACGCAAACGTTTGCGCTATAATACGCCACCTCAAATTTACTTCAGAAATCAAAGGAAATTATTCATGCAATCAACTCGTCCCATTCGCCAAGCATTGCTTAGCGTGTCCGATAAATCCGGTATTGTGGAATTCGCCCAAGGCCTCGTAAAACGCGGTGTTAAACTGCTTTCTACCGGCGGTACGGCAAAACTTTTAGAACAAAACGACTTGCCGGTAACCGAAGTGTCCGATTACACCGGTTTCCCGGAAATGATGGACGGTCGCGTGAAAACCTTACACCCGAAAGTGCACGGTGGAATTTTAGGTCGTCGTGGTACGGACGATGCGATCATGCAGCAACACGGCATTGAAGGCATTGATATGGTGGTGGTGAATTTATATCCTTTCGCCGCAACCGTGGCTAAGCCAAATTGCACGTTAGAAGATGCGGTGGAAAATATTGATATTGGCGGCCCAACGATGGTGCGTTCTGCGGCGAAAAACCATAAAGATGTGGCGATTATCGTGAACAATCGGGATTTTGATGGCATTCTTGCTGAAATGGATCAACATCAAAACAGCTTAACCCTAGAAACCCGTTTTGATCTTGCCATCAAAGCATTTGAACACACCGCGCAATACGATTCCATGATCGCCAACTATTTCGGTCAGTTGGTGAAACCTTATCATGTTGCCGCTGAAGAAGATGCGGAGGCGAAGTGCGGTCAATTCCCACGGACTTTAAATTTGAATTTCGTGCGTAAACAAACCATGCGTTACGGTGAAAATGCCCATCAAAATGCCGCATTTTATGTGGATCTCAATGTAAAAGAAGCGAGTGTGGCGACGGCAAACCAACTGCAAGGTAAAGCCTTGTCTTACAATAATATTGCCGACACCGACGCAGCCCTTGAATGTGTAAAAGAATTTGATGAACCGGCCTGTGTGATTGTGAAACACGCGAATCCTTGTGGCGTGGCCTTAGGCAAAGACATTTTAGAGGCCTACAACCGTGCCTATCAAACAGACCCAACGTCGGCTTTTGGCGGCATCATTGCGTTTAACCGTGAGTTAGACGAAAAAACGGCAAATGAAATTGTCGAACGCCAATTTGTGGAAGTAATTATTGCCCCGAAAGTGTCTGCGGAAGCTGTTGAAGTGGTGAAACGTAAGAAAAATGTCCGTTTGCTGGAATGTGGAGAATGGCAAGCACGTACTCAACGTTTAGATTTCAAACGCGTGAATGGTGGCTTGTTGGTGCAAGAGGCGGATTTAGGCATGGTAGGCTTGGATGACTTAAAAGTGGTCAGCAAACGTCAACCGACCGAACAAGAATTGAAAGATTTGTTGTTCTGCTGGAAAGTGGCGAAATTCGTGAAATCGAATGCCATTGTTTATGCCAAAGATAACCAAACCATCGGTATTGGCGCAGGCCAGATGAGCCGCGTGTATTCTGCGAAGATTGCGGGTATTAAGGCTCAGGATGAAGGTTTAACTGTAGCCGGTTGTGTGATGGCATCCGATGCGTTCTTCCCATTCCGTGATGGTATTGATGCGGCGGCGAAAGTAGGCATTCAATGTGTGATTCATCCGGGTGGCTCAATGCGCGATCAGGAAGTGATTGATGCGGCAGATGAGCATAATATGGTGATGGTATTGACCGGAATGCGGCATTTTAGACATTAATTGATGTCATAACTTCGCTCAATGAGCGACTTACTTATTCCCCCCTCTTTTGTAAAGAGGGGGCTAGGGGGAGATTTAAACGATGCTAAATGTACTATGAGGTTGAAATAACTTCTGCCAAATCTCCCCTACCCCTCTTTGCTAAAGAGGGGATTAAATTCCAAAAGACACAAGGACTACAACATGAATATCCTCATCATCGGAAACGGCGGTCGTGAACACGCTCTGGCTTGGAAAGCGGCGCAATCTCCATTGGCAGATAAAATTTTCGTTGCACCGGGCAATGCGGGGACGGCGTTAGAACAAAAGGTTGAGAACGTGAATATCAGTGCAACGGATGTTCCTGCGTTGGTTAAATTTGCCCAAGATAACCACATTGGTTTAACGATCGTGGGGCCTGAAGCGCCACTTGTGATTGGCGTGGTGGATGCGTTTCGAGCGGCCGGATTGAAAATTTTTGGTCCTACGCAAGCGGCGGCGCAATTGGAAGGTTCAAAAGCCTTTACCAAAGATTTTTTAGCCCGTCATAAAATCCCAACAGCGGAATATCAAAACTTCACCGAAGTTGAACCGGCATTGGCTTATTTGCGTGAAAAAGGTGCACCCATTGTCGTTAAAGCGGATGGCTTGGCGGCAGGCAAAGGCGTGATTGTGGCGATGACGTTGCAAGAAGCGGAAGACGCGGTGCGCGATATGCTTTCCGGAAATGCCTTTGGTGAAGCCGGTAGTCGAGTGGTCATTGAAGAATTTTTAGATGGCGAAGAGGCGAGCTTTATCGTCATGGTGGATGGCAAAAACGTCGAGCCTATGGCGACCAGTCAAGATCACAAACGTGTAGGCGAAAAAGACACGGGCTTGAACACTGGCGGCATGGGGGCTTATTCTCCTGCGCCTGTGGTGACACCTGAAATTCATGCGCGCGTGATGCGTGAAGTGATCTATCCAACGGTCAACGGCATGGCGGCAGAAGGCAATGTTTACACCGGTTTCTTGTATGCCGGTTTGATGATCATGCCAAATGGTCAGCCGAAAGTGATCGAATTTAACTGCCGTTTCGGTGATCCGGAAACCCAACCGATCATGTTGCGTTTGGAATCGGATTTGGTGGAACTTTGTCTTAAAGCCTGTGATGGCAAATTAGACGAAGTGAAATCGCAGTGGAACCCGAAGGCTTCTTTAGGTATCGTATTAGCAGCAGAAGGTTATCCGGGAGATTATCGCAAAGGTGATGAAATCAGCGGTTTGCCTCAAAGTGCGGTCGAAAATGAGAAAGTTTTCTTGGCGGGCGTAGAAGCAAAAGCGGGCAAGTTAGTCACCAACGGTGGCCGCGTGCTTTGTGTGACCGCATTGGGTGAAAGCGTCTTTGAAGCACAACAAAAAGCCTTAAAACTCGCTGAACAAATTCAATGGACGGGACGTTTTTATCGTCGAGATATTGGCTATCGTGCTGTTGAACGTGAGCAGCAAAAATAACTACATTAAATGTTAAGGTGTCGAATGGATTATAAAAATAAGGAATTATGTCGTTTTCGCACAATCAGTTTTTTTCTGACGCTACATAAAGATAAAACGCAATGGGAAGACGCCCTTTATTTGGTGAAACGTGATGTGGATTTGTTATTACCTGCTGTGCAGAAAGCAGGTTATACCTTGCAATCGATTCGAGTGATTACCAATCCTTTTGGTGAATATTTGGATTTAACCAATTTGCAGACAGCAAAAGCAGATTTGCAGTATTTAACGGAATTATTGAATAAATTTAATGAAAGTGGAATTCGTCTTCGATTTGCAATTGGTGCGGCCAGAAATACAGAGGAAATTACTTTATTGCCAGAGTTAATCGCGGCTTATGGCGACTTGTGTAATGCTTGTGTCAATGTACCATTAGATGAAAATGGCGTGTTAGATAATGAACTTATTGAGCAATCTGTTTATGCGGTACAACGAATTGCAAATATCACACCACGTGGCGAAGGCAATTTTAACTTTACTGTGAATTTTAACTGCAAGCCATTTATTCCTTATTTCCCCGCCGGTTATCATCTAAGTCATTTACCAAACAGTTTTGTCATTGGTTTAGAAACACCGGATCTATTGGTAGAAGTATTAAAATCTGTACCAAAATCGCCTCATAATCAATTTTATGCTGATTGTTATCAGGCTATGTCGCAAGCTCTGCAATATCATGTAGATCAAGTATTAGAGATGTTAAGTGCGGTCAAATTATCAGGTGAATTTGAATTTGCAGGCATTGATAGTTCGGCGGCACCATCTAAAAATTGTTCATCCATGACAAAAATTTATGAATTAATGGGATTGCCCTATTTTGGTGCGGCTGGTTCAGTAGAGGTTTCTGCGCTACTGACAAAAGTGTTTAAATCAATCCAACGTGTGCCATTAGTTGGGTTTTCTGGATTAATGTTGGCGGTGACAGAAGATTTAGGTTTAGCCGAAGGTACACAAAAACACTATTTTGATATCCGTGCTTTACTGACTTATAGCGCTGTATGTGGTATCGGTTTAGACACGGTTCCTGTGGCAGGAAATGTTAAGGCAGAAAGCATAGCAGCTATTATGCGCGACACAGGAACGATGGCATTTCGCTTAAATAAACCACTCACTGTGCGTTTATTTCCCATTCCGAATAAGGTTGCAGGTGAAATATCAGAATTTGAGAGTGATGATTTATGCAACTGCCGCCTTTTACACATTCCTGATTAAACGAAAATTTCCCTATTTTGTGTTGTGATCAACGTTATCCCTACTGTCAATAAAAGGAGTATCTCATGAGAAAATTAATATTGGGTAGTTTTGTCGCCGTATTGCTATCGGGATGTGCAACGGCACATCAGCAAACTGAACAGGAAAAAGCGTTGGTGGGCGATTAGATTTGCCATGTTAAACCTGCTGCAAAAGCCCCTTTACCCGTTGAGCATTTTGATTATGTCACTTATCGAGCGGATCAAACCGTGCTGATGCGTGGTATCTCTCAGATTGATACAAAATAAGGCTGGATGCGTTATTTATTGCAAGCCAAAGCCAAATGGCAGGCAGGTGATGGTAAATTGAGTTATGATTTTACCGTTCGTCTATTTAAAACCGCCTATTCGCCACAAGTCGCGAAAATCATAGAGCAAGTTCCAGAATTTAAAGACTATGAGAAGGAATTTGTTTCACCCTGTGATCGTTGTGGTGATCATTTGGATATGAAGATTAAAATGAAAAGCCCAACAAGGATGACAAATTTTAATACTTATACGAAAGAAACCAGCCAATGCCGCAAACTTGGTGCTGGTGAGAAAACAAAAGAAGTTAAATTAATTGAAAAATTAGTGAAAGAAAAAGGTTCGATTTAGATAAATGAATGTTTTTCATTGTAATAATGAAAAATATGGTCGAAATTTTTGGTTAAGTTTTTGCCTGTAAACAGGTAAACTATACACAAATAATTCAAACAACGAGGAAAACACAATGTTTAAAAAGAGCATGAACATCGCTGATTACGATCCGGTTTTATGGCAAGCCATTCAAGATGAGAATCGTCGTCAAGAAGAACATATTGAATTAATCGCTTCTGAAAACTATGCCAGCCCGCGCGTAATGCAAGCGCAAGGTTCTCAATTTACCAATAAATATGCGGAAGGCTATCCCGGCAAACGCTATTATGGTGGTTGTGAGTACGCTGACATTGTGGAACAGTTGGCGATTGATCGTGCGAAAGAATTATTTGGCGCAGATTATGTGAACGTGCAACCGCACTCCGGTTCACAGGCGAATGCGGCCGTTTATATGGCATTATTGAATCCGGGCGACACCATTTTAGGCATGAGCTTAGCACATGGTGGTCACTTAACCCACGGTGCTTCCGTGAGTTTCTCCGGTAAAATCTATCATGCAGAACAATATGGCATTACTGATGAAGGTTTGATTGACTACGATGCTTTGCGTAAACAAGCTCATGAAGTGAAACCAAAAATGATTGTGGGCGGTTTCTCTGCTTATTCTCAAGTGGTTGATTGGAAAAAAATGCGTGAAATCGCAGATGAAGTAGGCGCCTATTTATTCGTGGATATGGCGCACGTTGCCGGTTTAATTGCCGCGGGTGTCTATCCGAACCCACTTCCGTATGCCCATGTTGTTACAACAACAACCCATAAAACCTTAGGTGGTCCACGTGGCGGTTTAATTTTATCTGCCAGCGGCGATGAAGAGATGTATAAAAAACTTCAATCTGCTGTCTTCCCGGCAGGTCAAGGTGGTCCATTAGTTCATATCATTGCAGCAAAAGCAGTGTGCTTCAAAGAAGCATTAGAGCCGGCATACAAAATCTACCAACAAAATGTCTTGAAAAATGCAAAAGCCATGGTGGAGGTGTTTAAACAACGCGGTTACAAAGTGGTGTCAAACAGTACCGAAAATCACTTGTTCTTGGTAGATTTAGTTCAACAAGGTTTAACCGGTAAAGCAGCGGATGCAGCACTTGGTAAAGCAAACATTACCGTGAATAAAAACTCCGTACCGAATGATCCACAAAAACCCTTTGTGACTTCCGGTATTCGTGTGGGGACGCCTTCCGTTACCCGTCGTGGCTTTAACGAACAAGACTGTCGTGAACTTGCCGGCTGGATGTGTGATGTGTTAGACGCACTCGGTAAAGACAATGAAGAACAAGTGATTGCTGCGACGAAAGAAAAAGTATTGGCAATCTGTAAACGTCTTCCGGTTTACGCTTAATGCCCATTTCACTTTGGGTCATAGTATTAGCGGCGGTGAATATCGCCGCTTATTTTTTGATGTGGCAAGATAAACAACGCGCCATCCGTCAACAATGGCGCATTCCTGAGCGTACATTATTGCTATTGAGCTTGCTGGGTGGGTTTATCGGGATTCATTTAGGCAGGCAACATTTTCGCCATAAAACGCAACGCTGGTATTTCAGCTTGACGGTGATCATCAGCGCAATCTTGTGGCTTGTCTTTCCGACCTGTTATTTTCTTTATAAGGGATAAAAAATCGCACTTTAGTTGCTTAAAGTGCGGTTCATTTCTAGATTGTTTTACACGTTGAAGCGGAAGTGCATCACATCGCCGTCTTGTACGATGTAGTCTTTCCCTTCCAAACGCCATTTACCGGCATCTTTAGCGCCGTTTTCGCCTTTGAATTGGATGAAATCTTCATAGGCAATGACTTCAGCGCGGATAAAGCCTTTTTCAAAGTCAGTATGGATCACGGCAGCCGCTTTCGGTGCAGTAGCACCCACAGGAATCGTCCATGCGCGCACTTCTTTTACACCGGCGGTAAAGTAAGTTTGTAAGTTTAAAAGCGCGTAGCCTGCACGAATGACACGGTTTAAGCCCGGCTCTTCAATGCCGAGATCTTGTAAGAACTCAAGTTTTTCATCATCATCCAGTTCAGCGATTTCCGCTTCAATTGCGGCACATACTGGCACTACGACAGAGCCTTCTTTTTCGGCAAATTCGCGTACTTTGTCGAGGTATGGGTTATTTTCAAAACCGTCTTCATTCACGTTGGCAATGTACATGGTCGGTTTTAAGGTTAAGAAATTGTAGCTTTTGATTGCTAGTAATTCGTCTTTGTCCAACGGCACGGAACGAATCATGCCCGCTTCAGAAAGTACCGGTAAGATTTTTTCCATCACGGAAAGTTCGAATTTCGCGTCTTTATCGCCGCCTTTGGCACGTTTTTGTAAACGTTGAATCGCACGTTCGCAGCTGTCTAGATCGGCTAACGCCAGTTCGGTGTTGATGGTTTCAATATCGTTTAACGGATCGATTTTGCCCGCAACGTGTACGATATCATCGTTTTCAAAACAACGTACGACATGGCCGATAGCATCGGTTTCACGAATATTGGCAAGGAATTTGTTACCCAAGCCCTCACCTTTACTCGCGCCGGCAACCAAACCTGCGATATCCACAAATTCCATGGTGGTGGGTAATACGCGTTCAGGTTTGACGATTTCTGCTAAGGCGTCTAAACGCGGATCCGGCATTGGCACCACACCGGTATTTGGCTCAATGGTGCAAAACGGATAGTTTGCTGCTTCAATGCCGGCTTTGGTTAAGGCGTTGAAAAGAGTGGATTTGCCCACATTTGGCAGACCCACGATACCACATTTGAATCCCATAATTTTTCCTTATTGGTGAAGAAAAGTGCGGTTGAAATTTACCGTGTTTTTTGACCGCACTTTTCGGTTAAATTTTAAAGCCATTTAGTCGATTAGTGGCTTTGACGATGCCGTCTTTGAAAAGCAGTTCCACACAATTTGCCGCTTCATCCAGGGCTTTTTCCAGTGCTTCACGCTCACTGGGTGACGGTTTGTTTAACACATAACCTGCCACTAAATCACGGTGTCCCGGGTGACCGATCCCAATGCGCAGACGGTAAAAATTGTTGTTATTGCCCAATGCGGCAACAATGTCTTTTAAGCCGTTGTGCCCGCCATGTCCACCGCCTAATTTCAGTTTAACGCTGCCGGGCGGTAAATCTAACTCATCATGCAGGACTAAAATTTCTTCGGGTTTGATACGATAAAAATTCGCCAATACGCCAACCGCTTTGCCACTTAAATTCATAAAGGTTGTCGGCACCAAAAAACGGATTTCTTTGCCGTTTATCAGCGTTTTACCCACATTCCCGAAAAACTTATTTTCTACATTTAATGTGACATTAAACCGCCGTGCTAAACGCGCAATTAACCATTCTCCGGCATTGTGGCGGGTGTCTGCATATTTATCGCCGGGATTGCCAAGCCCAACAATTAACTTAATTTCTGACATAGTCTGTTTACGTGAATAAAAATAGTGGCGTATTGTAGCGGAAAGCCGGTTTTTTCTCAATGAAAAGGCAATAGGGCGCAGTACATAATGGTGCTGCTTTCCTGTGATTTTGGTTTATCCTACATCTACTTAAGTATTGTGCGATGTAAAGGTTTTGCGTGGTGGCGTGGACCACTTTAAAATAGAAAGCGAAAGGTGTTTATTGCCGGTGCTTTATGCCATTGATGCCCCAATAAACACACGACTTGGTTTCTGTTAGTAAAAATAAAAAAGAAGAACATCACGCATGCAAGATTTATTCTCTCAAGAACCTGTATTGGAACGTTTTTTAAATTATGTAACGTATGACACCCAATCTAAACCAGGCGCAAAAACTTCGCCGAGTTCTGCCGGTCAACTTGCCCTTGCCAAACACCTGCAACAGGAACTGGTGGCATTAGGGTTGCAAGACATTGTGTTGAGTCAACACGGTGTTCTCACGGCATATTTACCGGCTAACGTGGATTCCAATGCGCCAACGATTGGCTTCATTTCCCATTTAGATACGTCGCCTGATTGCAGTGGCAAAAACGTGCAGCCTGAAGTGATTGAAAATTATCGAGGTGGCGATATTGCGTTAGGTGTCGGCGAGGAATTTCTCAGTCCCGTCCATTATCCTTTCTTACATCAATTCATTGGTAAAACCCTGATTGTGACGGATGGAAATACCTTGTTGGGCGCAGACAATAAAGCCGGAATTGCAGAAATTATGACCGCACTTTATCGCATAAAAACAGAAAATCTCCCTCATGGCAATATTCGAGTTGCCTTCACGCCGGATGAGGAAATCGGGCTGGGTATGCAATTTTTCCCTTTTGAGGATTTCCCATGCGATTGGGCTTATACCATTGACGGTGGCGCCGTGGGGGAATTGGAATATGAAAACTTTAATGCTGCCTCTGCCAAAGTCATATTTTACGGACGCCATATTCACCCCGGTTCGGCAAAAAATAAACTGATTAACGCCTTAGCCATGGCTTGTGAATTTCAGCACGCTTTTCCGCAGGCAGAAACTCCTGAAAACACGGCTCAGCGAGAAGGCTTTTTCCATTTAAATCATTTTTCCGGCGACATTGAAAAAGCAGAGCTGCATTATCTCATTCGTGATTTTGATGGAACAGAATTTGAAAAGCGGAAACAGTTTATTCGTGATTTAGTGGCTCAATTTAATCAGCAAAAACGCCTACTAAAACCGATTGAACTGGTGCTGACCGATAGCTATAAAAATATGTACGAAACGGTAAAAAACGTGCCGCAATCTATCGAATTAGCGGATCTTGCCATGAAACACTGCGGAATTACGCCAAATCACAAAGTCATTCGTGGCGGTACCGATGGCGCTTGGTTAGCGGAAAAAGGATTAGCTTGCCCAAATCTTTTCACCGGCGGGTATAACTTTCACAGTAAGCATGAATTGATTACGCTTGAAGGCATGAAAGATGCGGTGAATGTCATTGTGGCTATCATGACATTGAGCAGAACATGAGAAAAAGTGTAAAGGCGCAGGTAAAGCATTCCTTCGCACGCGATGTTTTGTTAGAATAAGGCGTTTTTTTGTACCACAATGTGTGGTGATTATTGTTATTTATTTTAGGAATCGTTAAGAATGAATCGGAAATGCGTTAAGCCAAGCCTCTTTTTTCTTGGGATGTTGTCGTACAGTGGCTTGCTTCAGGCCAACACGCCGGCAATGGTCGGCTTACAATTTGCACAAAACTCGCTGATGGCGCTTGATAAAAATGATGCCGGTTTAGCCACGCAACAGCTTGCGCTTGAAACGCGTGCGGAAGAGGCGCGCTTGGCAGAGGAAAAACAACAGCAAGCAGAACAGGCGTTAGCTGAACATATTGGCGAGACTCCGCTGCAATTTAAATCGCTCATTGCAAAAATTTATGCCGAAAATAATTTCGCCCCACTTTGGACGGATGTTCAGGCGAAACAACAATTTCTCCATGATTATGCGCTGATGGTTGCCGCAGGAATTTCCAAACGTTCCGCCGAAGCACTCAATGCAGCGCATCGTATTGCGGGCAATGGTGCATTAATCGAAGATATTTTGTTAACCGATGCGTTTTTAGACTATTTATATTATGCCAACAACGTACAACGTTCGGCGCAAAAATGGTTGTATTCAGAAAATAGTTATAAAGCCGGTAAACCCGATGAAAATCAGATTGCTGCGTGGTTAAGTGCGGTCAAAAATAACGATCATTTGGCATTTGTTAAAAACCTCTCCAGTAATAATCCTTTGTTTCAACAGACATTGGATCGCGTGAAGGCGCTCATTGCAAAAGGGGTAGAAAAAAATAAAACAACCGAATTACACCGTTTCGCAATTAATGCACAACGTTTACGAATTCTGCCGGCATTTGAAAATGGGATCTTTGTTAATATTCCAAGTTATCAGCTCACCTATTATCGTA
Organism: uncultured Aggregatibacter sp.; assembly: GCF_901873365.1. Classification (GTDB taxonomy): domain Bacteria; phylum Pseudomonadota; class Gammaproteobacteria; order Enterobacterales; family Pasteurellaceae; genus Aggregatibacter. The sequence continues at coordinate 84,597 of NZ_CABFLM010000060.1, read as the reverse complement.
ACGGCGAAGCGGTATTAACCTCTCGCGTGATTGTGGGGAAACCCGAGCGTAAAACGCCGGTCATGTTTAGCCGTTTAAGCAATGTGGTTGTCAACCCACCATGGAATGCGCCAACGCGTTTAATTAACGAGGATATTATTCCAAAAGTACGAAAAGATCCGAGCTACATTTATCGTAATGGTTATACGATTATTGATAGCAAAGGCAATACCATCGATCCTTACACAATTGATTGGGAAAATATGACAGCGAATAAATTCCCATATCATTTACGTCAGGCACCAAGCGACAACAGTGCGTTGGGGAACTACAAATTTAATATGCCAAGTTCTGATGCCATTTATTTGCATGACACGCCAAAACGTAATTTATTTGCCAATAAAAAACGGGATTTAAGTTCTGGCTGCGTGCGTGTTGAGAAGTCCGATCAGTTGGCAACTATTTTATTGAAAGAAGCCGGTTGGACCGATGAACGAAAACAAAATGTGCTGAAAAGCCGAAAAACAACATCTGCCAGCATCAAATCTGACAATCCGGTGTTTTTATATTACGTCACCGCCTGGGTTGATAAAGACCAAGTGCATACGTTGCCAGATATTTACGGTTATGACAAAGCGGCAAATTTAAGTTATATTGACTGGAACGTGTTAAAACACTATGTTCAGTAATCTTTTGTCGAACTAACACAGACGATCATAGTCAAATGGTAAAATGTTGAACAAAGGTAGGAAGAAAAAATGAATCATATCAACCACGGTCGCCGTAAATGGTTATCTTTAGGCGGCATTGTGCTAGGTGCAACGCTATTACCAAATACCGTTTTGGCTGCCGTTTCGACACCTAAACCACGGATATTAAATTTCCGTAACATCAATACCGGCGAAAAATTAGGTGCTGAATTTGCACTTGGTCGTGGTTTTAGCGCCAATACATTGCGACTGCTCGATCACTTCTTGCGTGATAAACGAACCAATCAAGTGCATAAAATGGATCCGCAGTTGTTTACAAAATTCTACCGCGTTCAACAACAATTAGGATTACGTAATACGGAAATTCAAATTATTTGTGGTTACCGTTCTGCCGCCAGTAATGCGGCAATGCATCGTCGTAGTCATGGCGTGGCAAGCAATAGTTATCACATTCGTGGTCAGGCGATTGATTTTCGTATTGATGGCGTGCCACTGGCAACACTACGTGATTCCGTGCAATCGCTCCAAAATGGAGGCGTTGGGTATTATCCGCGCAGTAATTTTATTCACATGGATACCGGTCCGGTTCGTACATGGAATGGTAGCTAGTAAAAACAACGCAATTTTAAACCGCACTTTGTTGCGGTTTTTTTGTTCAAATCACAGGAGAAACAATGAATATTGACATTATTCCGGTCACGGCATTTCAGCAAAACTGCTCGTTAATTTGGGATGAAAATAGAAATGCCGCCATTATCGATCCGGGCGGAGAAGCTGATAAACTGATTAAGCGCATTGAAGCATTGGAATTAAATTTACAGGCAATTTTGCTGACACATGGTCATTTGGATCATGTGGGGGCGGCAGAAAAATTGAAGCAACATTTCAACGTGCCGATTTTAGGTTCCAATTCCAAAGATGAATATTGGTTTAAAAGCTTGCCACAACAGTCGGAAAAATTCGGTCTTTTATTTGATGTTGCTGCCTTTGAACCGGATCGTTGGTTAGATCAAGAAGGCGAAGTATTGACGATAGGTGATTTTACGTTTGAAGTGTTACATTTGCCCGGCCATACGCCCGGACATATCGGTTTTATTGAGCACCAAAAACGCATTGCATTTACCGGCGATGTACTCTTTAAAAGCGGCATTGGGCGGACGGATTTTCCGGGAGGAAATTATGAGGACATCATTACCTCCATTCGTGAAAAATTGTATCCTTTGGGCGATGATATGATTATTGTCGCCGGTCATGGCCCTTACACCACGATTGGTGTAGAAAAGCAAACCAATCCTTATGTCAACATGAAGTAACGAGAAATAGCTATGCAACATAAACTTATCGCCTTTATCGGTGGCGGCAATATGGCACAAGCCATCGTGTTCGGCTTATTAAAACAAGCTTATCCTGCCGATAAAATTATCGTGTGTGATCCGAATGAAGAAAAGCGTGATTTATTTGCGCAAAAAGGCGTACGCACCTCAACGGATAATGTCGCCGCCGTCGCGCAAGCAGAGGTCGTATTATTGGCCGTAAAACCTCAGGTATTAGCCGAAGTGTGTTCCCCTTTAAGTGCGGTGGATTTTTCTGATAAATTGCTTATTTCGATTGCTGCCGGCATTTCCGTAAAAAGATTGACCGCACTTTTGCCGACCGCCAAAGCTGTCGTGCGAGTGATGCCAAATACACCGGCCTTAGTAGGCGAGGGGATAGCGGGGTTATTTGCCGAGCAAAACACCTCAGAAAACGACCGCACTTTTGCACAGGATTTGTTGTCTGCCGTAGGCAAAACCCTTTGGGTGGCATCGGAAGAACACATGCATGCCGTCACTGCCGCGTCTGGTAGTAGCCCAGCGTATTTTTTCCAATTTTTAGAAGCCATGCAACAAGGTCTAATTGATATGGGATTGTCTGCAAACAACGCTCGTGAATTAGTACAGCAAGCAATGTTAGGTTCAGCCAAAATGGTGGTGGAAAATCCGCAGCTAGATTTATCGACATTGCGCCAAAATGTGACGTCCAAAGGCGGCACAACGGCGGCTGCGCTGAATGTGTTGAATCAACATCAATTTAATGACATCGTGCAACTTGCCATGCAAGCTTGCGTGGCACGCTCTAAAGAAATGGAAACCTTATTCTAATGCCTGTTCGTCCTTTTACTTGGCTCGCGTTGAGCTTTTTCGGGTATTACTGCGCGTATGGCGTTTTTATCCCTTTTTTCCCGGTGTGGTTGAAGTCGCAACATTATGGCGAAGAGCTGATCGGCATGGTGTTGGCAAGTGCTTATGTCTTTCGTTTTGTCGGTGGTTTGTTTTTTTCCGGTTTAATTAAACGCGCTTCACAGTTGATCAATTCTTTGCGTGTGTTGGCGCTTGCCAGTGCCTTGATTATGGCCGGTTTAAGTGTTGTCGCGGAGAATTTTTGGTTGCTGTTTTCTGCCATTGGCTTATTTGCCATGGTTAATGCGGCAGGTATGCCGATTACGGATTCTTTGGCAAGCACTTGGCAGCGGCAAATTCAGTTGGATTACGGTAAGGCTCGGCTCATTGGATCCCTTGCCTTTGTGGTTGGCGTAACCTTATTTGGCAATGTGATTAGCTTTTTCGGCGAGCAAAATATTGTCTGGATTTTGACCGCACTTTTATTAGCGTATTCGGTGATGCAGTGCGTGACACCGACGATTCCCCCGCAAGATGAATCTTCGGAACAGGCGGGCACCGATGTGGGGTATTGGGATTTATTAAAAAACAACACAACCTTGCGGGTTTTGTTGGCGTCGTCTTTAATTCAGGGCTCACACGCCGCCTATTATGTTTATAGTGTATTGTATTGGACCAGTCTGGGGATTTCCGTCTCGCAGACTAGCTTGCTATGGGGCTTAGGTGTGATTGCCGAAATTTTGCTGTTTTTCTTTTCTCGCCGTTTACTGCAAAACTGGAAGGTCAGCACCCTTTTTCATTTGGCGACCTTGGCGTGCATTGTGCGCTGGGCGGGGCTTGCTGCGACAAGTGAGATTTGGCTCATCGGGATTTTGCAATTACTTCACAGTCTAACGTACGCGGTGGCGCATTACGGCATGGTGCGCTATATCACTACGCAACCGCAGTCGCATATTTCTAAATTACAAGCGTTGTATAACGGCATATCAAACAGCGCGATGGTGGCGATTTTGACCGCGCTTAGCGGCTTGATTTACCCGTATTCAGCATCAATGACGTTCGTCTTAATGGCAATCATTGCGGCGTTGGCGTTCGTGGTGACGCCACGTAAAGTTGAAGCCTTTTTACTTCATCGGGGCTAAACATGAATGATCTGACTTTGCTCGATTTATTTCTAAATGAATTATGGATAGGCAAAGGCTTGTCGCCGAATACCGTGCAATCTTATCGTTTGGATCTCACCGCACTGTGCGATTGGCTTAGTGAGCGCAAGTTGTCGTTGCTTGGCTTGGATTCTGTCGATCTTCAAACGTTTCTCGGTGAGCGGGTAGAGCAAGGTTATAAAGCCACCAGCACGGCGCGATTATTGAGTGCTATTCGAAAGCTTTTTCAATATTTATATCAAGAAAAATACCGCACCGACGATCCAAGTGCGGTGTTAAGTTCGCCTAAATTACCAAGCCGTTTGCCGAAGTATTTAACCGAACAGCAAGTCACGGATTTACTCAATGTGCAAAGTTTGGATCAGCCGATTGAACTACGCGACAAGGCGATGTTGGAGTTGTTGTATGCCACGGGATTGCGGGTGACGGAATTGGTTTCACTGCATACCGATAGCATTAGTTTGAATCAAGGCGTGGTGCGGGTCATCGGCAAAGGCAATAAAGAACGTATTGTGCCGATGGGAGAGGAGGCAACCCATTGGGTGAAGCAATTTATGCTGTTTGCCCGTCCGATTTTATTGGATGGACAAAGTTCTGATGTACTATTTCCTAGCCGTCGCGGTACGCAAATGACACGCCAAGCATTTTGGCATCGGATTAAACATTATGCGGTATTGGCGGAAATTGACAGCGATATGTTATCGCCACACGTTTTGCGTCACGCGTTTGCGACGCATTTGGTAAATCACGGCGCCGATTTACGGGTGGTGCAAATGTTGTTGGGCCACAGTGATTTATCGACAACGCAAATTTATACCCATGTGGCGAAAGAACGCTTGAAACGTTTGCACGAACGCTATCATCCTCGTGGTTAATTTTGCATAGATAAATCGAGCGTTTTTTAATCAATTATGCGCTTTTATCGTGCATTTCCTCGACTGAAAGGCTTTGTCCCGTTATAATTCATCGTCTTATTTTCTATTAATAACGTGTTCGGTGTGAGCATTCGCCGAGTGCATCAATTTGAGGTAACATCATAATGTCATTAAATATTGAAACGACTCAAGGTTTAGAGCGTCGTGTAACCATCACCGTTCCGGCTGAAACCGTTGTTCAGGCTATCCGCGAAGAATTAAAACGCGTTGCTAAAAATGCGCGTATTGACGGCTTCCGTAAAGGTAAAGTCCCGCCACACATCATTGAAAAACGTTTCGGCGCTTCTGTTCGTCAAGATATTTTAGGCGATTTATTACAAAACCATTTCTTCCAAGCGGTTATCGAAAATAAAATCAATCTCGCAGGTCGCCCAAGTTTCACCGTTGAACAATTTGAAGACGGTAAAGACTTAAAATTCAGTGCCACTTTTGAAGTGTATCCTGAAGTTGAATTAAAAGGTTTAGAAAATATCAAAGTGGAAAAACCGGTTGTTGAAATCTCTGAAGCCGATATTGACAAGATGGTTGAAGTGTTGCGTAAACAACAAGCAACTTGGACTGAAACCCAAGAAGCAGCGAAAGCTGAAGATCGCGTAACTATTGACTTCGTGGGTTCTGTTGACGGCGAAGAATTTGAAGGCGGCAAAGCATCCGATTTCGTTTTATTCATGGGGCAAGGTCGTATGATCCCAGGCTTTGAAGAGGGCATCGTTGGCCACAAAGCCGGTGACAAATTCACGATTAATGTGACTTTCCCGGAAGAATATCACGCTGAGAACTTAAAAGGTAAAGCAGCGAAATTTGACATTACGTTGAAGAAAGTCGAAGTCATGGTGTTGCCTGAATTAACTGATGAGTTTGTTGCGAAATTTGGTCCGAACACTAAATCTGTTGCAGATTTACGCAATGAAATTCGTAAAAATATGCAACGTGAGTTGAAAAATGCGTTAGTGACTCGCGTGAAAACCCAAGTCATCGACGGTTTAGTAGAACAAAATCAAATTGATGTACCAAGTTCTGCGGTTGAACAAGAAATTGAGGTATTGCGTCAACAAGCGGCACAACGCTTTGGCGGTAATGCACAACAAGCAGCACAATTACCACGTGAATTGTTTGAAGAACAAGCTAAACGTCGTGTGTTAGTGGGCTTGTTACTTTCCCAAGTGATTGCTTCAAACGAATTAAAAGCAGATGAAGAACGTGCGAAAGCCATGATTGAGGATATTGCATCGGCTTACGAACAACCTGCAGACGTGGTTGAATACTACAGCAAAAACAACGAATTAATGAATAATATTCGTAACGTCGTATTAGAAGAACAAGCTGTTGAGGCGGTGTTAGCGAAAGCGCAAGTCACTGAAAAAGCAGCAACCTTCGATGAGATCATGAATCCACAAGCTTAATGATTTTCCGCAAAGTGCGGTCAATTTTTTAAGTCTTTTCGCCAAGAAGGAAATTTTCCTACGGCATCATTTAAACGGTCAGAAATGAATGTATTTCTGACCGTTATTTTTTCTTCAAAGACTAAAGATCTTCCGCTTGTTTCAACGCTTCTGCCGGTTGTAAAAACGCCGGGATTTTTGACCGCACTTTTTGTGGATTTAGCGTTAATGGATAGGTGCGTTTTTGCGCCACGATAACCGTTAACGGGGCAAACCAACCGGTGGTTTGATGGGATAGCGCCAAATTCCGCTGCTCTAAAATATCAAAGTTGAGTAATTCCAACCAGTCGATGATCCGCCAAAGGCAATAATGACGCGCAGGGAAGTCGCCTGTTTTTGATTTAAAAAATAGACTGTTAAACGGATTAAACAGACTGAGGAATAAATAACCGTCATCGTTGAGAACGCGGTGGGTTTCGCGCAACACTTGATGGGGATCTTGGACAAAATTCAGCGTGTTGGCCAACACACAAGCATCCAACTGCTGTTGAATAAAGGGGAGTTCGGTGAGCTTGGCTTGTACTACGGAATGATGCTCATCTAAAAGTGCGGTCAAATTTTCCGTTATTTTTTCGCTGAGGCTAATTTGGTGGCGCAAGGGCAAATCACATTGAATTTCTGCGCTAAGTCCGCCAATTTTCAGAATCTGATAACCACAAATTTTTGTAAACCAAGGGGCAAAATAAGCGTTTAATGCGTTACAATAAGCGCGCCCATTTGGCAGTTGTTGCCAACCGGTGGGCATCGCCAGTGACTTTTCATATTTAGCACGCCACATCATGGTAACTCCGAGGTCCTATGTTAATTCCGATTCCTGCGTTAAACGATAATTATATTTGGCTTTATGCACGAGAAAATTTACCGTTGCTCATTGTTGATTTGCCCGAAACCGACAAGCTGTTTCACTTGTTGGAAGAACAACATTTTTCCGTTGAAGCATTGTTGCTCACACACAACCATGCGGATCATACGGACGGTGTTGCGGCGTTTAAACAACGTTTCCCGCAAGTACCGATTTATGGTCCGGCAGAGTGTGCTGCTTGTGGGCTGACGCAGGTGATTAATGAAGGCGACCTTATCACCGAACATTATCGAATTCAAGTATTGCCCAGTGGCGGGCATACGGCGCAGCATGTGAGTTATTGGGTGGATGGGCATTTGTTTTGTGGTGATGCGTTATTCTCCGCCGGTTGCGGGCGGGTATTTACCGGGGATTATGCGCAAATGTTCGCCACCATGCAGCGTTTTGCAGCGTTGCCTGATGACACCATTGTTTGCCCGGGGCATGAATATACGTTAAGTAATTTAGCGTTTGTGCAAAACGTTTGGGCAAACAAAAGTGCGGTGGAAAATCATCGTGTTTTGGTGGCGCAATTACGTGCTGAAAATAAACCAAGCCTACCAACAACAATAGGCTTGGAAAAACACATTAATCCGTTTTTAACGGCAACCAACTTGGCGCAATTTACCCAATTACGCCAAGCAAAAGATACGTTTTAGAAATTTGATGCTTCGCAATAAAATTGCAGATTAATGGCTTTTTTCTTGCGCTAATTTGCCCAAACATGGGCAATTCAGCTAGAATATAGCCCGTTTTTATGTCTATTTTTTCTATTTTAGTGGGATAAATGTTGCCGTATTTGTTGTGTCAACATAATAAAGTGCGGTGATTTTTCATGTATTTTTTATGACGATTTTAGTTCTTGGTATTAATCACAAAACCGCCTCTGTTGCCTTACGGGAAAAAGTCGCTTTTTCTGACGAAAAACGTGCTTTTGCTTTGCGTCATATTCGGCAAATTGAATTAGCCGAAAGTGCGGTGATTTTATCCACCTGTAACCGAACTGAAGTTTATCTGCACAATAAAACCGTCCCGCCACAAGAAACGCAACATTGGATTCGCCAAGCTATACAATGGTTTGCCGAAATTCATCAACTGGACTTAGCCGAGCTTCAGCGTTGCCTTTATACCTATGAAAACCTGCCTGCCGTCAATCATTTAATGGAAGTGGCTTGTGGCTTGGATTCATTGATTTTAGGCGAACCACAAATTTTGGGACAAGTGAAGCAAGCTTATCAAATGAGCGAGCAGCACTATCAACAAGAACAGCAAGCTATTTCCGGCGAATTATCCCGTTTATTTCAAAAAACATTTTCCACGGCAAAACGCGTGCGTACGGAAACCAATATTGGTGAAAGTGCGGTATCTGTGGCATACGCTGCTTGCAGTTTAGCGCGCCAAATTTTTGAATCGCTGAGCGAATTAACCATTTTGTTAGTGGGCGCAGGGGAAACCATTGAATTGGTTTGCCGTCATTTATTGCGTCACGGCGTAAAAAACATGGTGATTTCCAACCGCACTTTAGCCCGCGCAGAAACCCTCGTGGAGAAATTGGATACCACGGCGAATATTCAAATCCTGCCGCTAGAACAGTTACAGCAGGGCTTAAATCAAGCGGATATTGTGATTAGCTCTACCGGCAGCCCGCATATTCTGATGAGCCGCAACATGGTTGAAAAGGCGCAAATCATGCGTCGCTATCGCCCGATGTTGTTAGTGGATATTGCCGTGCCGCGTGACATTGAAGAAAGTGCGGCGGAATTAGACAGTGTTTATCACTATACGGTGGATGATTTACAAAATATCATTCAGCATAATTTAAGCCAACGGGAACAAGCCTCTGCGCAGGCAAAAGAAATTATTCAGGCGGAATGCGCGGATTTCTTTGCATGGTTGAAAGTCCATCAGTTTTCTAATTTGATCCGTCGTTATCGTGAAGAGGCGGAACTTACTCGTCAGGATTTGTTGGAAAAAGCGATAGCTTCCTTACAACAAGGCGAAGAGGCGGAACAAGTGCTACAAGAATTAAGTTATAAATTAATGAATAAATTGATCCATTCGCCGACAAAAGCCATGCAAACCATGGTGAAAAACGGTAATGCGGTGGGTCTGCAAACCTTTTCTAAAGCCTTGGGAATGGATGATGAATAGTCGTTCTGAATGTATTTAAATGCCGTTTAAAATCAGTCAATTTACTTTTACGGGAGAAAAAAATGCGAGAAAGTCCTCAAATCGCGAACGTTGATCTAGTAAAACAAATGAATAGTGCGGTGGTGTATAAGCTCATCGATCAGCAAGGTCCGATTTCCCGTATTCAAATCTCTGAAATAAGCCAACTTGCCCCGGCAAGTGTGACTAAAATCACCCGTCATTTACTTGCTCGCGGTTTAATTAAAGAAGTAGAACAACAAGAATCGACCGGTGGGCGTCGTGCCACCTCGATTGTGGCGGAACATAAACATTTTCATTCTATTTTAGTGGGCATTGGGCGGGAACATTTAACCTTAGCCATTATGGATTTGTCCGCCAAATTAGTGAATAAATCCGTCTTTACGCTTGAGAATTACCCAACGCCACAAGCATTTGAACAGTTTTTATTTCAACGCTTGGATGAATTTATTCAAGAAAACCAAAAACGTGGCAGTGAATTTATTGCGATTGGTATCACGGTTCCCGGCTTTGTGGATACGAAAAGCAACATGATTGAACAGGTTCCGCACTTTGACTTAAGCGCGCCTTGGGACTTGGCAAATCACGTTGCCGAACGTTTTAATTTTCCTACCTATATTGGGCATGATGTGCGTAGTTTAGCTCTTGCGGAGCACTATTTTGGTGTCACCAAAGATTGTTACGATTCGTTGCTATTGCGTATTCATCGTGGTGTTGGTGCAGGAATTGTGATTAACCATGAACTCTTTTCCGGCTATAAAAAGAATGTAGGCGAAATTGGGCATATTCAGGTGGATCCGTTAGGAAAACGTTGTATGTGTGGCAATGTGGGCTGTTTGGAAACGGTGGTCAGCAATTCGGCAATTGAAAATAAAATGTCGGAGTTATTGGAAGACGGTTACCAAAGTAAATGGCTTTCTTTGGAGGCTCATGACATTGAGGCAATTTGCAAAGCCAGCAATAAGCAAGATGCGGTAGCCACAGAACTCATCGAACACGTTGGTACGCAAATCGGGCGAGTGTTGGCAATGAGTGTGAATATGTTTAATCCGGAAAAAATCGTGATTTCCGGTGAAATTACGCAGGCGAAAAACGTCTTATTTGCCGCCATTCGTCGTACTTTGGAAAGCCATGCCTTACCGGCGTTTGTCCAAAACACGCCATTAGTCGCATCAGAGCTTAGCAATGAAGATGTGATAGGGGCTTTCGCCTTAGTGAAACGTGCGTTGTTTGACGGCAGTTTATTGCGCCGTTTAATTGAAGAATAAGAGCATCCATTCCAACAGCACAAACGCGTAATATGTGTTACCTGTTGAGAATCACATTCCCTGTATCAGTTGGATTCTCCGGCTTGTCAAAAACAGAGAGTAAAATGACCGCACTTTTGTGCGTGAACTCACGGCATCTCTTCGCATGAGATGCCGTGATAACAAGCTTATTTCAAACCGGCTTGTTCAATTAATTTGTTCGCGTTTTCTTTATCTTGCGCCGTTGTCGCACTCACTTCAGGTGCTTCTAATTTTGCGTAAGGTTCCATATTAAACGGCGAAACAACATCGGTGCGTAATGGATATTCCGCACGAACAGCCACAAGGGCTTCTTGACCTTTTTTGCTGGCTAAGAAATCCACGAATTTTTTCGCTTCTTCTTTATTTTTTGAACCTTTTAACACCGCTGCGCCAGAGTAAGTCACTAATGCGCCCGGATCTTGATGGCGAATGAAGTACAAACGAGAATTTAGTTTATCTTCGCCTTTTTCTTTTGCCAACGCATACCAATAATAGTTGTTAATTAACGCTGCCGGCACTTCACCATTTTCAACAGCTTGCAACGCCACGCTATTTTTCGCGTAAAGTTTGCCGTTTTCTTTCAAGCCTTTTAGCCAGTTTAACGCCGCTTGTTCGCCTTTTAATTTGGTGATAGCAATGACTTGTTCTAAGAACGCACCGGAAGTCGGCACATAACCAATCTTATCTTTCCATTTTGGGGTAGCGTAATCTAACACGGATTTTTCCATGTCTTTTTCAGAAAGTTTATTCTTATCATAAACCACCACGCGAGAACGACCACTTAAGGCAATCCAGTCTTTTTTCGGTGCAACCGGCACGCCTTTATATTGGGTTTGTTTAATGATGTCGGCAGAGAGGGGTTCAAGTAGATCTGCGTCGGATAATCCAACAAAGGAGGCGACTTGTTCGGTATAGAATACATCAGCCGGGGTTTTGTCTCCTTCTTCTTTTAACTGGCCGGCAAGCTGTTCGCTTTTAGCACTGTTTAAAATGACTTTAATACCGGTTTCTTTGGTAAAGGCTTCGGTGACCGCTTTAGCTGCTTCTTTGTGTTGACCGTTATAAACCGTGATATCGGCTGCTGCAATGCCGGAGAAGGCAATTGCCGCAGCGAGGGTGGCAAGTTGGAAATGACGAATCTTCATAAAAAACTCCTTTTATAATTTCAGATAAATGATAGGTTCTGCGCAATGTTAAATTGTGCATGAACGAGACCATTCTAGAAGATTGAAAATAAAATGCAAATAGTTCTCAATTATTAATCAAAACAACGATTATGCTTGTAAAGCACGTACCGCCTCCATCACGTCTTGTGGAGAAAGATCAATCAGACTTTGATGATAACCTTCCGCACTATCCATGCTTTTACGTACTTTAAGCAAGCCGCCTTCTATTTTCCGCAGAATAATGGCTTTGTCGGAAAGCGGTGGCGTATAGGTCGGACTGGTCGGACCGTAAAGGGCAACCAGCGGGCGTGAGGTTGCCGCCGCAATATGCATTAATCCGCTGTCATTACTCACAATCACGGCGCAATGAGCAATCAGATCGACCGCTTGATCCAAGCTGGTCTGTCCGGCTAAATTCACACAGAACGGCTGTAACGTCTTCGGCAATGTATTGCGAATCTGCTCGCCTACGTCCACATCTTTTGCCGAACCAAATAACATAATGGCATAGCCCTGTTCAATTAACATTTCAGCTAGTTTTGCATAGTGATAATGCGGCCAACGTTTTGCCGGGCCAAATTCCGCGCCGGGACAAAATCCAATCAACGGGCGCGTGCCTAAAAGTGCGGTTTGTTTTTCAAATTGTTTTAAGGTGGCGGCTTGCTGTTGTGGATTTACCGTTAATTTCGGGGCTAAGACCGGTATTTCGGTTGCAGAGGGAACCGCATTGCGTTCAAACGCAAGCGCAACATAACGTTGCACCATCATGGGATAACGTTGTTTATGATGACGTAAATCATTGAGCAGAAAATAACGGGATTCGCCTTTCCATCCGCGACGATGCTTAATCTTTGCAAACAGCGGAATCAGCGCAGACTTTAATGAATTGGGTAAAACAATCGCCATATCATAACGCTGGCGTAAGGCTTTGCCTAAACGATAACGTTCACATAACGCAAACTTACCGTGTCCCAACGGCATTTCGATTGCTTGGCGAACTTCCGGCATACGCGCCAGCAACGGTTTACACCAATTCGGCGCCATGACATCAATGTGGCATTGAGGGTATTGAAGACATAATTGTTGATACAAACTGTGCGACATCACCATGTCGCCCACCCAAGACGGGCCGATAATCAGGATATTCATATAATAAAGATAAATGTCAAATTAATCGTAAAGTGCGGTGGATTTTAACGGTGTTTTTCTTCCCGTTTCACATCATCCCACAACCTATCCATTTCCTCTAATGAAGCTTCCGCCAACGTCCGATTTTGCACACCAAGCTTGGCCTCAACACAGCGGAAACGCTGCTCAAATTTCTGATTGGCTTTACGCAAACTTTCTTCTGCCGAGCATTTCAAGTGTCGGCTGAGGTTCACCGTGGCAAAAAAGAGATCACCGATTTCTTCTTCAATTTTTGCCGGATCTTGTGGAGAACGTGCGATTTCTTGTTTGACTTCCTGCAATTCTTCTTCCACTTTAGCAAAAACAGGGGAAACGTCCGCCCAATCGAACCCGACTTTGCTACAACGTTTTTGTAATTTTTCTGCACGCATCAAGGCAGGAAATGCGTGCGGAATATTATCCAATAAGGACGTATGCCCTTGATGTTGATGTTCCAAGGCTTTCATCGCATTCCAATTTTGTAAGGCTTCTTCTTCGTTGTTGGCTTGTGTGTTACCGAAAACATGAGGATGGCGTCGTACGATTTTTTCCGCCACAGCTTGCACAACCTCATCAAAAGTAAAGTGATGATCTTCTGTTGCCAATTGACTAAGAAAGACCACTTGCAATAACAAGTCACCCAGTTCTTCTTTTAGATTTTCTGTATTATGTTGCTCAATGGCTTCAATCACTTCGTAAGTTTCTTCTTTGAGGCAAGCAATCATTGAGGTGTAATTTTGTTTAATATCCCACGGACAACCGTTCACCGGCTCCCGTAGTCGAGCGATTAATTGTACAAAATCATGAATGGAATAACGCATAGCGGCTCACTTTTCATTAAATAGCGAATTTATTTTAGGTTCAACCGATTCAATCAGCTGTTACCTGCATTGAGAGAAACCATCATATCACGGTGCGACAATGGGCGTGATAAAATTTGTGATTTGTAAATCCAGGTGCTTTTATCAACATCACGCCGAATACGACTCAGTCAAACAGCCCCTCACAGAGAGAGATTTTCATCCTCAGCTAAAATTATTCTCATTTTATTATTATCGGAGAGTTTGTTAGAATGCCGCATTATTTTGATCTGCCTTAATTGAGAGTAGTAAATGAATCACATTTCACCTGAAGCAGCGAAAGTGCGTGAGGCGCTGCGTCAGAAAGGAATCGAAACCCCCATGATTGTGTTGGACGAAAGCAAAGATGAACGTCGCACACACATTGAACAACATATGCGTGAAGTGTTGCGTTTAATCGGTTTGGATTTACGTGACGACAGCATTGAAGAAACCCCTGCCCGCCTTGCCAAAATGTTCGTTGATGAAATTTTCAGTGGTTTGGATTATGCCAACTTTCCGAAAATCACCAATATCGCCAATCGTATGAAAGTCAGCGAAATGGTGTTAGTCAATGATGTGACGTTAACCAGCACCTGTGAGCATCATTTCGTGACCATCGATGGCATGGTGTCCGTGGCGTATTACCCGAAAAAATGGGTCATCGGGTTATCAAAAATTAATCGTGTTGTGGCATTTTTTGCTCAACGCCCGCAAGTACAGGAACGCTTAACGGAGCAAATTTTATTGGCATTTCAAACGATTTTAGAAACGGACGATGTGGCCGTCTATGTCAAAGCAACGCATTTTTGTGTGAAATGTCGCGGCATTAAAGATGCCAACAGCTATACGGTGACATCGGCTTTCGGCGGCGTGTTCTTAGAAGATCGTGAAACGCGTAAAGAATTTTTGAGTTTAATTAATAAGTAATCCCATCAAATGATCCCAAAAGAATGCTTTTATGGCATTCTTTTTTTTAGATCTCATGGCTAAAAGTGCGGTCAATTTTTTTCGTAAAAAAGAACAGAAAAAGTCACCGCACTTTACTGCACCTCACTGACCGAAAGACATTATCGCTCCTGACAACAGTTTCATGGTGCGTAAAAATTGTTAATAATGTGTGAAATGTCACAGAATTCTCTTCCATTTTCATTATAATAAAACGAACTTGTTCCAACGCATTTATTCAAAAGAGGATATTTTTATGGATGAACAACTAAAAAAAGCAGCATTAGATTTCCACGAATTCCCAATTCCGGGAAAAATTGAAGTGACGCCCACCAAATCGCTTGCGACTCAACGCGACTTAGCCTTGGCTTATTCCCCCGGTGTTGCGGCACCTTGTTTGGCCATTCAAGCAGATCCGGCAGATTCTTATAAATATACTTCTCGTGGCAACTTGGTGGCGGTGATTTCAAACGGTACGGCAGTGCTTGGTTTAGGCAATATCGGGGCGTTAGCAGGAAAACCGGTGATGGAAGGGAAAGGTGTGTTGTTTAAAAAATTCGCCGGCGTCAACGTCTTCGACATTGAAGTGAATGAACACGACCCAGATAAGCTCATCGATATTATTGCGTCTCTTGAACCCACCTTCGGCGGCATTAACTTGGAAGACATTAAAGCACCGGAATGTTTTTACATTGAACGCAAATTACGTGAAAGAATGAAAATTCCTGTCTTCCACGATGACCAACACGGCACCGCGATTATTTCTGCCGCAGCGGTGTTAAACGGCTTACGCATTGTCGATAAAAAAATCGAAAACGTGAAACTGGTTGCCTCCGGTGCCGGTGCCGCATCGATTGCGTGCTTGAACTTATTGGTTTCCCTCGGTATGAAACGAGAAAATATCACCGTGTGCGACTCCAAAGGCGTGATCTATAAAAACCGCGATGATCGTATGGACGAAACCAAAAAACTGTATGCGATCGACGATAACGGCAAACGTACCTTAGCGGAAGTCATTCCGAATGCGGATATTTTCTTAGGTTGTTCTGCTGCCGGTACGTTAACGCAAGAAATGGTTAAAACCATGGCGGCACATCCGTTGATTTTGGCACTCGCCAACCCTGAACCGGAAATTCTGCCACCATTGGCAAAAGAAGCCCGTCCGGATGCTATTGTATGTACCGGTCGTTCCGACTATCCGAACCAAGTTAACAACGTACTTTGCTTCCCGTTCATTTTCCGTGGTGCATTGGATGTCAGCGCCACCACCATTAACGAAGAAATGAAACTTGCCGCGGTGCGTGCCATTGCCGACTTGGCATTAGCCGAACAAAGCGATGTGGTGACATCTGCTTATGGTGACAGCGAACTCACGTTTGGCCCGGAATACATTATTCCAAAACCCTTTGATCCGCGTTTAATCGTGCGTATCGCGCCAGCCGTAGCAAAAGCCGCGATGGATTCCGGTGTCGCAACCCGCCCAATTAAAGATTTTGATGCGTACATCGAGCAACTCACCCAGTTTGTTTATAAAACCAACCTGTTTATGAAACCGGTATTTGCGCAAGCGAAACAAGACAAGAAACGTGTGTTATTAACCGACGGTGAAGAAACCCGAATTTTACATGCTGTGCAAGAAATCTCGACCTTAGGCATCGCTTATCCGATTTTACTCGGTCGCCCAAGCGTCATTGAACAACGCATTAAAAAACTCGGGTTACATATTCAGGCGGGACGTGATTTTGAGTTAATTAACATCGAAAATGACGCACGTTATCAAGAATGTTGCAAAACTTACTATGACATGCTCAAACGTGCAGGCGTCACACCGGATATTGCTAAACGGGAAATGTTTAACAACCCAACGGCTATCGGTGCCGTGTTGTTACATTTAGGTCATGCCGACGCCATGTTGTGTGGTTTAGTAGGACATTATGCCGACCATTTAAAAAACCTCAAAAACGTCATTGGTTTGCAAGAAGGGGTACATACGGCGGCGACCGTTAACGGCTTAGTGCTACCGGCAGGCAACTTATTCCTTGCCGATACCTTCGTGAACAACGATCCGACAGCGGAAGAATTGGCAGAAATTACGCTCATGACAGCGAAAGAAGTCAGCCTGTTTGGTATCGAACCGCAAATTGCCTTAATTTCACATTCCAATTACGGTAGCAATAACACCCCAAGTGCGGTCAAAATGCGTAACGTTTTACGTTTAGTGAAAGAAAGAGCGCCGGAACTCTCCATTGACGGCGAAATGCACTGTGACGTTGCCTTATCACAACAGCTCCGTGATGACGTGATGCCGGACAGCCCACTCAAAGGTGCGGCAAACGTGCTAGTGATGCCAAATATGGAAGCTGCGCGTATCAGCTTAAATCTATTACAAGGCACGGCAACACCGACAACCGTTGGACCAATCTTAATGGGTTTGAAAAAATCAGCGCATATTTTAACCTCAGTCGCGTCTGTTCGCCGTATTATTAATATGGTGGCAATCGCTGCGGTAAAAGCGCAATAAAGCATACAAATTATGCCTAATAACAATCCGCACGTAAAACGTGCGGTTTTTAGGCTCCCCTATAAGGGCCTATACTTCACAAGCCCCTCAAGGAGCTTGTGAAAACTGACAACCGTGTCTAATGACTTCCTTGACTACCCCTTAAAGGGGTCAATATGTTCTTTCGTTGATAAATTATCTTGAACCATGTCTTCTTTTTCTTGATTCCTTATATACTCCTCCACAACTTTTGTATTTAAGCTCACTGTGCTGACAAAAAATCCTTTCACTCGGAAATGTCTATTTTCATATCTCTATTTTAGTGAATTGTAGCGTGCAACTTGTTGCACGAAATCCTGAATGCCCGAAAGGGTTAAATAACGTTCCGTGCGTGATTCTAAAAATAAAGAAGAAGCGAAAAAATTCGTAGATTTCTTAGCCAGCAAAAAAGGTCAAGAAGCCCTTGTTGCTGCCCGCGCAGAATATCCATTGCGTCCTGACGTAGTTTCTCCATTCAACATGGAGCCTTACGCGAAATTAGAAGCCCCTGAAGTCTCTGCGCCAACTGCGCAAGACAAAGAAAAGGCCAACAAATTAATTGAACAGGCCGGATTAAAATAATCGCATCGCCACGGTATTTCTTAAAGTGAAATACCGTGGATACGGTTAAAAATATAAAAAGCCACCTGAAAGTGCGGTCGTTTTTCAACGCGTTTTTCGGGTGGTTTTTTTGTTGTGAGCGAAATAGCTAAACAAGAAAAAGTTTCCAATAAAATGGAAACTTTTTTGATTTCGTTATAGGGTTCCTAGCATAAAATGAAACTTTCTTATGGAAAAACCTCATTTTCGTCAATGACATATGTATAAGTAAAGCAGAATGCCAATGAAAAAAATATTAGATACAATCTTTTAACATATTGAAAATAAAGACATTTATTCAAATATATAATCATCATAGATTAATTTGATGATAATACTTTTGAAAGAATACGGTGTTTTAGTTTGAAAGGATTTGTTATGAAGATCTTTACTTAGGATGGCTTTTATACCACCATTTTTGATATAATTATAGTAACCTTTTGAATTTAATAGAGATAATTTTGTGCCAAATCTAGCATATAAAACACAGGAAAATTATATACTTCCTTTGTCTTTGCCATATGAAGACTGGCGAAGTAAGCCTTTTTCAATACCTCACGCACATATTCGTTTAGCAACCGTTTTCAGTGGCATTGGCGCCATTGAACAGGCAATGAAACGTCTTGGTTTAAGTCATGAAATTATATTTGCAGGAGACATTGACTCACATGTCAAAAAAAGTTATTTAGCAAATTACAACTTACCTGAAGAGCGCTGGCATTCCGATATTACAAAATTTGATGCAAGACCTTATCGTGGGCAGGTAGATTTACTTGTTGGAGGAAGTCCATGCCAAGCTTTTTCAATGGTAGGAAAACGACATGGTTTAGAAGATACTAGAGGTACTCTATTTTATGATTTCGCTCGAGTAGTCAATGAAACACGACCAAAGCTCTTCATTTATGAAAATGTAAAGGGGTTACTAAATCACGACAATGGAAAAACCTGGCAAGTTGTAAAAGATGTCTTACATAGCCTTGGGTATGATTTATATTTTCAAGTAATGAATAGCAAAAATTATGGTATTCCACAGCATAGAGAACGTATTTTTGTTGTTGGTTTTAAAAATAAGCTTAAAGAAAAATTTGTATTTCCTTATGAAATTCCATTAGAGCACTCTATGCAGGATTTTCTTGAAGACTATACTGACAGCAAATATTTTCTCAAGGAAAAAGGAATTAAATTTGTAACAAGTTCAAAAAACCGTCAAAAACGTTATACTCAAATAAACGGTGATATTATGCTATGTCAGAAGGCAAATCAACAATTCAACTGGCATGGGGATTTTGTTTTTCAATTAGCTGCTAATTCTAATCAATTTGATGAGTTTGTTTTTAATGTAAATGATGTTGAAGAGAAATACTATTTATCAGATAAGGTGCGTAATTATGTATTAGCAGAAGGTACGAAGAATTTTAAAACAAGCACAGAAACAGATCTTGCTATTGCTAGACCATTATTGCAAACAATGCATAAAATGCACCGAGCTGGAGTTGATAATTACGTTACACATAATCAGGGCCGAATTAGAAAATTAACTCCTAGAGAATGTTTACGTCTAATGGGGTTTAGGGATGATTTTAAAATTGTAGTAAGTGATACTCAAGCTTATCGACAAGCAGGAAATAGTATTGTTGTTGATGTTTTAATTGCGTTATTAAAACAAATTGATATTACCAAATATGGAGTGTAATTATGTTAATTAATGGAATACATTATTCTTTGATAGATACCAAGGAAAAGATTACTATTGCAGATTCATTTGTAGTTAGATCTAATAAAATAGGTTCAGGTAACGGAGAAGCTAAGCTATATATTGGTAATGAAAATGAAGAGAATAGAGATTTTTTTGGTTCCAAAGGTTTCATTAATCAATGTTTCTTATTAAAGCAAGATCTGATTAAATATTTAGATGAGACTAGGGAGGAATATTTATCTCCCGAACAACCTTATAATAATTCTGAAAAGTTGCCTATTTTATGGGCTGAACGACGGGCAAGGTTAGATTATTTACCTGAAATTATTTGGTTTAATATAAAAGAACAAACACAAATTGAAGGCCCTCGTTTATACGTTAAATTTGATAATCAACAATCAAAGTTAGGGTATGATCTCATTCGAGAACTTTCTCTGCCAAATATAACTTACATATCTATTTTGAAATTAGTTGATGCTAAAAATCCTAATCAACCAATTTTCTATGTCCGACTATTCGCAGATTATTTTGGGAATATAATTCATCCAGCAATTCTTGAACAAGAAGAAGAAGGTATTCTCAAAGAAGCAAATACTCCTGAACGTAAAGAAAAATTAAGAGCGAGACAAGGACAAGGAGAGTATAGACGAAAACTATTAGAACAATGTCCATTCTGCCCTGTTACCTTAATTTCAGATGACCGTCTGTTAATAGCAAGCCATATAAAGCCATGGGCAAAATCAAACGACTTTGAAAAAACAGATCCGTACAATGGATTTATGTTTACACCAACAATAGACTACTTATTTGACCGAGGTTTTATTACTTTTACTCATAAAAAAGAAATGTTACTTTCCCCATTTTTATCTAAAATGACTTACTCAAAATTAGGGTTGAGCGATAATAAAAAATATTCAATGTTAAATATTGAGGGGCGAGCAGAATATTTGGAATATCACAGAAAAGAGATTTGGAAAGGATACTAAAAATAAAAAGGACAAGCCCTTGAACCGTAATCCTCCGTTTTGGCTAACTACCTTGATTATTCTTATCAGTTTGCCGTTGATTTTGCCGTTTCTCTATGTGGTAGTTAGAGCTGTTGATGTGGGTTGGGTGCGCAGTATTGAATTGCTTTGGCGACCACGTATGTGGGAGCTGTTGAGCAACACGTTATTGTTGATGGTGTGTGTGACGACCTTTTCCATCATCCTCGGCACGGTTTGCGCCTTTTTGTTGGAACGCTATCGCTTTTGGGGTAAGCCCTTTTTCCAGGTGGCGATGACATTGCCGCTTTGTATTCCCGCGTTCGTCAGTTGTTTCACCTGGATTAGTCTCACTTTTAGCGTCGAGGGCTTTTGGGGCACGATTGGCATTATGACTTTAAGCTATTTTCCGCTTGCCTATTTGCCTGTTGCCGCCACGTTAAAACGGCTGGATCGGTCATTGGAGGAAGTCAGTCTTTCTCTCGGCAAAAGCCGTCGCGATACCTTTTGGCACGCCATTTTTCCTCAATTAAAACCTGCCATCGGTAGCAGTGTTTTACTCATCGTGTTACATACATTGGTAGAATTCGGTGCCGTGTCTATTTTGAATTATCAAACCTTCACAACCGCCATTTTCCAAGAGTATGAAATGGCCTTTAACAATAACAATCCGCACGTAAAACGTGCGGTTTTTAGGCTCCCCTATAAGGGCCTATACTTCACAAGCCCCTCAAGGGGCTTATGAAAACTGACAACCGTGTCTAATTACTTCCTTGACTACCACTTAAAGGGGTCAATATGTTCTTTCATTGATAAATTATCTTGAACCATGTCTTCTTTTTCTTGATTCCTTGTATAGTCCTCCACAACTTTTGTATTTAAGCTCACTGTGCTGACAAAAAATCCTTTCGCTCGGAAATGTCTATTTTCATATCTCTATTTTAGTGAATTGTAGCGTGCAACTTGTTGCACGAAATCGTGAATGCCCAAAAGGGTTAAATAACGTTCCGTGCGTGATTCGGTCGTGCATCAAGATGCACGCTACGAGGGGTAAATAATCCTCCTATATGTTGAATTTTGGTTGTCAGCCTTATTCATTATATAGCGAGGATTTTTTATGTTCATCGCTTAAGCTATTTGGTTCCATACGCATAGCGTATGGTTTTTATAGCCAGACTTTGGCTGGCTATAATAAAAAAGAAGATGGTTTCCAAACCATCTTCTTTTTTTAGTCTGATTCATAAATATCTACGTCTGAATAAATGAAGTTTTACCCTTGAGTTACGCAGATAATTTCAATGAAATCTATTTTTTCATTTCAAATTCAATCAACATAATCAAAATATGAATCACTTTAATATGCACTTCTTGAATCCGATCGGCATAACCAAAATGTGGCACGCGAACTTCCACATCGGCTAAGCCCGCCATTTTTCCGCCATCTTTGCCTGTTAGCACAATCACCTTCATGCCTTTTTCTTTGGCAACCTGAATGGCATTTAAAATATTCACGGAATTGCCCGAAGTCGAAAGTGCAAATAACACATCGCCTTGTTGACCGACTGCCTCAATATAACGGGAAAACACATATTCATAACCAAAATCGTTACCTACACAACTTAAGTGGCTGACATCCGAAATGGCAATGGCAGGATACCCCGGGCGATTTGCGCGGTAACGTCCGGTGAGTTCTTCAGCAAAATGCATAGCATCACAATGAGAACCGCCGTTACCACAAGAAATTACCTTTCCGCCCTGTTTAAAGCGATCGGCAATTAACAATGCCGCCTGTTGCACCGCCTGAATATTTTTTTCATCTGATAAAAACGCATTTAATACGATTGCGGCCTCATCTAATTCAGCTTTAATTTGGTCAAAATACATCCCGTCCTCCTGATATAAAAAAATTAACGAATTGTAATCAAATTTAGCCTATTGCTCAATAATAACCTCCTTTTTAGGGTTCAATGTAGCCGTCTATGATTTGCTTTCCGAAGTGGGCATTTGTCGTTATAATGAAAAAATTGATCTTAAATTTTCACAGGCAATATCATGCAATTAATTCGTGGGCGCTCTAATGTATCGCAATGTTTGTCGAGTTGTGTTCTGACCATCGGCAATTTTGACGGGGTACATTTAGGCCATCAGGCGATTTTGCGCCACTTACGCCAAAAAGCCAACGAACTGAATTTGCCGATGGCGGTGATGTTATTTGAACCGCAACCAAGAGAGTATTTTCTCGGTGACAAAGCCCCCGCTCGCCTTATGCGTTTACGCGATAAATTGTATTATCTTAAACAAGCCGGTGTGGATGTGGTTATCATCGCAAAATTCGACCGCACTTTTGCCAATTTGCCCGCGCAACAATTTATTGAAGATTGGCTGGTGCGCAAATTAAATGTGAAATTTTTAAGCATTGGTGATGATTTTAAATTCGGTGTCAAGCGCCAAGGTAATTTTGCACTGTTGCAGCAAGCCGGCGAACAGTTTGGTTTTACTGTTGAAGACAGCCGTAGCTTTTGCTTAGATGAGTTGCGAATCAGTAGTACAGCGATTCGCGAAGCGTTAGCCAATGATGATTTAACGTTAGCGGAAAAATTACTTGGGCGTCCTTATCGTATTTTAGGCCGCGTGATTCATGGCAATCAGCTTGGTCGCACCATCGGCTTTCCTACCGCGAATATTCGCTTGCATCGTCAGGTGAATCCGGTCAAAGGCGTGTATGCCGTCAAAGTGCGGTTAAAATCCGGCGCGTTTTTTAATGGGGTCGCGAATATCGGCACCCGTCCGACTATCAACGGTGTGAATCAATTATTAGAAGCGCATTTATTTGATTTTCAAGGCGATCTTTATGGCCAATGGTTGGATGTAGAACTCTGCCATAAAATCCGCAATGAAATGAAATTTCCCTCTTTTGACGATTTAAAAGCACAAATTGCGAAGGATGTAGAAACGGCAAAAAACGTTTTCAAAACTGACCGCACTTTATAGAACACAAATTTTAATTTTTACATAACACTGGAATATAAAATGACTGATTATAAAAATACCCTTAACCTCCCTGAAACGGGCTTTCCGATGCGTGGCGATTTAGCCAAGCGTGAGCCTGTGATGTTAAAAAACTGGTATGAGAAAAATCTCTATCAAAAAATTCGTGAAGCTTCAAAAGGTAAAAAATCCTTTATTTTGCATGATGGTCCTCCGTATGCGAACGGCAACATTCATATCGGTCATGCGGTGAATAAAATTCTGAAAGATATTATTGTTAAATCCAAAACCGCATTAGGTTTTGACTCACCTTATATTCCGGGTTGGGACTGCCACGGCTTGCCGATTGAATTGAAAGTAGAAGGCTTAGTGGGAAAACCAAACGAGAAAATTTCTGCGGCGGAATTCCGTCAAAAATGCCGCGAATATGCTACGGAACAAGTGGAAGGTCAGAAAAAAGACTTTATCCGTTTAGGTGTGTTGGGCGATTGGGATAACCCTTATTTGACGATGAACTTCAACACTGAAGCAAACATCATTCGTACCCTTGGTAAAGTGATTGCTAACGGCCACTTATACAAAGGATCCAAACCGGTGCACTGGTGTTTGGATTGCGGTTCTTCTTTGGCTGAAGCGGAAGTGGAATACGAAGACAAAGTTTCTCCGTCTATTTATGTGCGTTTCCCGGCGGTAAGTGCGGTTGAAATTGAAGAGAAATTTAACGCAGTTGGCAAAGGCCATGGCAAATTATCTGCGGTGATTTGGACCACCACACCTTGGACAATGCCATCTAACCGTGCGATTGCAGTAAATGCAGACTTAGAATACAACTTAGTCCAACTTGGTGATGAGCGTGTGATCTTAGCCGCTGAATTAGTGGAATCTGTGGTGAAAACCGTGGGTGTAGAACACGTTGAAATTTTAGGGGCAGTAAAAGGTCAAGCGCTTGAGTTAGCACGCTTTAACCATCCGTTCTATGATTTCACTGTGCCGGTGATTTTAGGCGATCACGTGACTACCGATGGCGGTACAGGTTTAGTACACACTGCACCGGATCATGGTTTGGACGACTTTATTGTAGGACAAAAATATAATTTACCAATGGCGGGTCTTGTATCTAATGACGGTAAATTTATTTCAACCGCTGAATTCTTCGCAGGTAAAGGCGTATTTGAAGCGAATCCATTGGTTGTTGAAAAATTGCAAGAAGTGGGCAACTTATTAAAAGTTGAGAAAATCAAACACAGCTACCCACACTGTTGGCGCCATAAAACCCCGATTATTTTCCGTGCAACACCACAATGGTTTATTGGCATGGAAACGCAAGGTTTACGCCAACAAGCCTTAGGTGAAATCAAACAAGTGCGCTGGATTCCGGATTGGGGTCAAGCGCGTATCGAAAAAATGGTGGAAAACCGCCCGGACTGGTGTATTTCCCGTCAACGTACTTGGGGCGTGCCGATGACCTTATTCGTGCACAAAGAAACCGAAGAACTTCATCCACGCACCTTAGAATTACTTGAAGAAGTGGCTAAACGCGTAGAGAAAGCCGGTATTCAAGCATGGTGGGATTTAGACGAAAAAGAATTATTAGGTGCAGATGCAGAAACCTATCGCAAAGTGCCGGATACCCTTGACGTATGGTTCGACTCAGGATCAACCTATTCTTCTGTGGTGGCGAATCGTCCTGAATTTAACGGTCAAGATATCGATATGTATTTGGAAGGTTCTGACCAACACCGTGGTTGGTTTATGTCTTCTTTAATGCTTTCAACTGCAACAGATAACAAAGCACCATATAAACAAGTATTAACCCATGGCTTCACGGTGGATGGTCAAGGCCGTAAGATGTCAAAATCTATCGGTAACATCGTGACACCACAAGAAGTGATGGATAAATTCGGTGGCGACATTTTACGTTTATGGGTAGCCTCTACTGACTATACTGGTGAAATGACCGTTTCTGATGAGATCTTAAAACGTGCAGCGGACAGCTATCGTCGTATTCGTAACACGGCACGTTTCTTGTTAGCAAACTTAAACGGTTTTGACCCACAACGTGATGCCGTTAAACCGGAAGACATGATTAGCTTGGATCGTTGGGCGGTAGCTTGTGCCTTAGATGCTCAAAAAGAAATTAAAGACGCTTATGATAACTATCAATTCCATGCCGTAGTGCAACGCTTAATGCGTTTCTGTTCTGTGGAAATGGGCTCGTTCTACCTTGATATTATCAAAGACCGTCAATACACCACCAAAGCGGACAGCCTTGCGCGTCGTAGCTGCCAAACCGCATTATGGCACATTGCAGAGGCGTTGGTACGTTGGATGGCACCAATTCTTTCCTTTACGGCGGATGAAGTTTGGGGTTACTTGCCACAAACGGCGACGACACGTGCAGAATTTGTCTTCACGGAAGAATTCTACGAAGGCTTATTCGGGTTAGGCGCGAATGAAAAATTAGACGATGCTTACTGGCAACAATTGATTAAAGTACGTTCAGAAGTAAACCGCGTATTAGAAATCGCCCGTAACGATAAAGTGATCGGTGGCGGTTTGGAAGCGGAAGTCACCGTTTACGCTAACGATGAATATCGTACCTTGTTGGAACAATTAGGCGATGAATTACGTTTCGTGTTGATTACCTCAAAAGCGGAAGTGAAAGCATTGGCAGATAAACCGGCAGATGTAGCTGATGGCGAGTTAGAGGGGATTGCAGTAAGCGTTACCCGTTCTCACGGTGAAAAATGTCCACGTTGTTGGCATTATTCTGACAAAATCGGTGTGAATCCGGAACATCCGACACTTTGCCCTCGTTGCGTAGAAAACGTTGCAGGCAATGGCGAAGTCAGACGTTTCGCTTAAGGCGCTCTTTTCTCATTGGCCGATTTACCTCGGTCAATGTGCCAGTCAAAATAAAGCAAGGATAAGTCAATAGGCTTATCCTTTTTTAGTCGCATAAAAAAGCTGAGTTCAACTTTAGTCGAACTCAGCTTGAAACATTAAAGAGCGGTGGCTTTTACGCCTATTTTCGCCGCACCTATGCAATTACGCTTGACCTTTAACCGCTTTTAAACCTAAGAACGGTGCCGGTGTGCCAGCGCGTTCTAATGCTTCTTCGATACGGATTAATTGGTTGTATTTCGCAATACGGTCAGAACGACTCATAGAACCGGTTTTGATTTGACCTGCTGCAGTACCCACCGCTAAGTCAGCGATAGTCGCATCTTCGGTTTCGCCTGAACGGTGAGAGATAACCGCTGTGTAACCTGCATCTTTAGCCATTTTGATTGCGGCTAAAGTTTCAGTTAAAGAACCGATTTGGTTGAACTTGATTAAGATGGAGTTTGCGATACCTTTTTCGATACCTTCTTTTAAGATTTTGGTGTTGGTTACGAATAAGTCGTCACCCACTAATTGAACGCGATCGCCTAACACTTTAGTTTGGTATGCGAAGCCTTCCCAGTCAGATTCATCTTGACCGTCTTCGATAGACACGATTGGGTATTGTTTGGTTAATTCTTCAAGATAGTGTGTGAACTCTTGAGAAGTGAATGAACGGCCTTCGCCTTTCATTTCGTATTTACCGGTTTCTTTGTTGTAGAACTCAGAAGATGCGCAGTCCATGGCTAAAGTCACGTCTTTACCTAATACATAACCTGCTTTTTCTACCGCTTCTTTGATACAGGCTAACGCGTCAGCGTTAGAGGCTAAGTTTGGTGCGAAACCACCTTCGTCACCTACAGCGGTGCTCATGCCTTTAGATTTTAATACTTTCGCTAAGTTGTGGAACACTTCAGCACCGATACGAAGTGCTTCACGTAATGTTTTCGCACCAACCGGTTGAATCATGAACTCTTGGATATCAACGTTGTTATCGGCGTGCTCACCACCGTTGATGATGTTCATCATTGGTAATGGCATAGAGTAAACGCCTGGCGTGCCGTTAAGTTCTGCAATGTAAGCGTAAAGAGGTAAACCTTTAGATGCTGCAGCGGCTTTCGCGGTTGCTAAAGATACCGCTAAGATGGCGTTTGCACCGAAGTTAGATTTGTTTTCAGTACCGTCTAAATCGATCATGATTTGGTCGATTTCAGCTTGGTTAGAGGCATCTTTGCCAAGAATGGCTTCAGCAATCGGGCCGTTTACTGCGGCAACTGCTTTTAATACGCCTTTACCTAAGAAGCGGGATTTGTCGCCGTCACGTAATTCTAAGGCTTCGCGAGAACCGGTAGATGCACCTGATGGCGCCGCAGCAAGACCGACGAATCCGCCTTCTAGATGCACTTCGGCTTCCACTGTTGGGTTACCACGAGAGTCGATAATTTCGCGACCAATGACTTTAACGATTTTTGCCATTTTATTTTCCTCATTAAGTTAATTAAAACGGGTTAGTTTGCTCTAAAAATGTCGGTATCATAAAGCTATTTTGTTCCTTTGTCTTGCAAAAACTACAGACAATTTGATTTTGCTCTATGTTTTCCGGCGTCTGAAGTGCGGTTCAATTTTAAGATGAATTTTTCGAGATAGTGCGCCATGAATTTGAACGAAAATGTCTCGTCATTCGGCAAAATATTGCAGTAAGTTTTTCACCGCACTTTGCCAGTCTTGAGCCTTGGTTACGGCGGAAATCACGGCAATGCTGCCGACTCCTGTAGCTAAAATATCGGGGAAATGTGAGGCACTAATACCACCGATTGCAACAGTCGGCATTTTACCTAAGTTTTTTACCTGTGCGGCTAAATTGGCAACGCCCTGAGGCGCTGAAGGCATCTCTTTGGTTTGCGTCGGGAAAATATGTCCGAGGGCAACATAGGAAGGGCGCAACGGTAACACCAGATCGACTTCTTCTTGGTTGTGGGTGGAAGCACCGAGACGTAGCCCCGCTTGTTGGATGGCGTTTAAATCGGCGGTAAGTAGATCCTCCTGCCCAAGATGGACGCCATAAGCCTGATACTTAATTGCCAACGGCCAAAAATCATCTACAAATAACCGCACTTGATGTTGTTTGGCTAAGGCAATGCAGCGGGCGATTTCCTCTTCTGCTTGTTCCGCAGAACGATCTTTAATACGAATTTGCAAGGTTTTCACCCCAGCGTGAATCAGCCGTTCAACCCATTCATAACTGTCCACGATAACATACAAGCCCAACTTAAATTCAGTGGGCGCAAAAGGGGCTTTGGGTGGAATGATTTCGAATAAATGAGATCGCGATACGGTCATAGCAAACTCCAATTAAATTGACATGAATGAAATAATGGCAACAGTGCAAGTGCGGTCAGACATCAAGGCGTTTTTCTCTTTTAAAACAAACCGCACGTTTTCATCTGTTCCACCACCTGCGCCACATCAATTTGCGCCATTAGGTGCTTTCCCTTTAACTTCGTTGCCCAAGGCAACTGCGCAGAGGGTTTGCCAAATTCTTTTTGCACATTTTTTTCATACACCGACACCACATTGGCAAGATTGCGATAAGGGCCGGTACGCAACGGATTGTGGTAAGCATATAAACCGATAACCGGCGTGCCTTGCGTCGTTGCAATATGCGCCGGGCCGGAATCCGGTGAAAGCACCAAATCCACCTGCCGGATTAACGCCGCAAGCTGTGGAAGCGTTAACTTGCCTGCGGCATTGGTTGGAGCAAAGTCACACAAACCCTGAATTTGCTCAATCATCGCCAGTTCACGCGGCGCGGGTGAACTGCACAAAATCACGTTGACATTATGTTGGTGAGCAATATTGGCGACTTCCGCATAACGTTCCACTAACCAGTCTTTTTCGGGCTTACTGGAACAAGGGGAAATCAGCAAATTCTTACGGGTGGGATCAATATATTGGCGCGCCGTGATCAAATCCTCCTCCGCGACCGGCAAATCCCATTGCGGTTCCGTGCAAGGCACACCCAAATAGTCCACAAACGCCATAAAGCCGTCTAACACATGAGGATTGCTCGGGTCTTGAATCTTGCGATGGGTAAACAACCACTGCCCTTCGCGCGCCCGCTGTTTACCGAAACCGATACGATATTTCGCCTTAATACCCAGGGATAAAATTGACGCACGAAATGCCGTTTGCATATTTAATAACGCATCAAATCGACGATCTTTCAACTGTCGCCACAACTGACACAACCCACGCCAGCCGCTTTTTTTATCATACACCACAAACTCCACCCCCGACACATGACGAAACAACTGCGCTTCCGTCTTTCCGATAACCCATGTTATTTGGGTGCTTGGCCAATAACGCTGAATCTGTTGCACCGCCGCCAACGCATGGCAAACATCGCCAATGGCGGACAAACGTAAAATACAAAGGGATTGCGGAGGTTGGGTGAAAAGCGGCATAGATCTCTCGTTGATGCTGAACTTGGGCATTGCGTTATTTTAAAGTAGAATGCGCCCATCCGCTATCTCATTTTCAAGGTCGCAAAATGCTTGAATATCAACTGAAAAACGACTTTTTTCTGTTTAATTTTGAACACCCGGAACCCCATCAGGAAGACTTTTTTAACGCCGATTTTTGGCACCGACAAAACCGCATTTTAGGATCGGCGCAAGGGCGCGGCACCACATGGTTTTTACAAACGGCGGATCTCTTCGGTGTAAACACCGCGCTGCGTCATTATTACCGTGGTGGATTGTGGGGTAAGTTCAACAAAGATCGTTACCGTTTTCAGCAGCTACAAAACACCCGTAGCATTGCCGAATTTAACCTGTTAAATCAACTACATCAGGCAGGTCTGCCAGTGCCAAAACCCATTGGAGCTCGGGTTCGCAAAGGCAACTTGGGAGTCTGTTATCAAGCCGATTTGCTGAGCGAAAAAATCGAAAATGCCCAAGATCTGACCGCACTTTTGCAAACACAACGTCTTACCGCCGCCCAATGGCGACAAATCGGCGGATTGATCCGTCAATTACACGATTTACACATTTGCCACACCGATCTCAACGCGCACAACATTCTGTGCCAACAACTGGAAGGCGAGACAAAATTTTGGCTCATTGATTTTGATAAGTGCAGTGAAAAATCGGGAAGTTTTTGGAAGGAAGGCAATTTGCAACGATTACAACGCTCCTTTAACAAAGAAGTGGAACGTATGCATATTCAATTTGACGGGCAGCATTGGCAGCACTTGATGGAAGGTTATTCACAAAAATAATCACGGGATTGGCAACAAAAACGGTAGGCGCATTGACCTACCGTTTTTTATTTCAACTGTCGAGCTTAATTAGCAATCCTGCTTACCATACGCTTCTTGACGTAAAATCGCGCGAACAGCCGCATCAAATTCTGCCAACACATGATCGGCATTTTTCGGATCGGTACCACGCGCATCAAGATAGAATTTGATCTTCGGTTCAGTACCGGACGGACGCGCAATAAGGCGGCTGCCGCTTTCCAAGACGAACACTAAAATATCGCTTTGACGGTCGGTTTTGGTGTGGTCGATAAATTGTGCCACATTGAAACCACCGATTTGGCTTGGCGGGTTGTTGCGAAGTGCGGTCATTAATTTGCCGATTTCAGACAAATCGCTCACACGAATGGAAATTTGTCCGCTCACATAAGCACCAAATTCTTTGGTGAATTCCTCTGCATAATCTACCAAGGTTTTGCCTTGTTTCTTCAAGCTACGCACTAAATCCAAGAACACGATAGCGGCTGAAATACCGTCTTTATCACGTACTTTATCCGGATCCACCAAGTAACCCAACGCTTCTTCAAAACCGAATAACAAGCCTTGAACTTTGCCGATATATTTGAAGCCGGTAAGGGTTTCTTGGGATTCAAAGCCATAACGTTTGGCAATCTCTGCTAAGGCAGGTGAGGACACAAGGGAACAAGCCAATACGCCTTTTTTACCTTGCGCTTGATATTGTTTTGCCAAATACCAACCCAAGAAACAACCCACCACGTTGCCGTGCAATGGTTTCCAGTTGCCTTCAGCATCCGGTACTGCCACCGCTAAACGGTCAGCATCCGGGTCATTCGCAATAATAAATTCGGCATTGTGTGCTTTTGCTACTTGAATCGCTAAATCTAACGCGCCTTTTTCTTCCGGGTTAGGGAAGTTCACGGTTGGGAAAGTACCGTCCGGCCAGACTTGTTCAGCAACGATGTGCGGTTGTGGCAAGCCGGCTTTGGCTAATGTTTTGCTCAACACTTCATAGCCCACGCCGTGCATGGCGGTATAAACGTAGTTAATGTCGGTTTGCGGTTCTTTCGCAAGCGCGGCTGTTTTCGCAATGTAAGCATCCACCACAGTGTCATCTAACACAACGTAATCTTGGCTACGTGGTAAATCTTTCACGCTGCCTGCCGCGACTTTATCAATTAACGCCGCAATGTCTTTGTCTGCCGGAGAAACGATTTGTCCGCCGCCGTTAGCTTTGCCTAAATAAACTTTATAGCCGTTATCTTCCGGTGGGTTGTGGCTCGCTGTCACCATGACGCCTGCGGTAGTATCAAAATATTGAATAGCATAAGCCAACACCGGGGTTGGTAATTTGCGTGGTAATAAATACGCTTTAATGCCGGCGCCCGCCATGATTTCAGCGGTATCGCGTGCAAATACATCGGAGTTTTTACGGCCGTCATAGCCAATCACGATGGAAGGCTGTTTGTCATACCCTTTTAAATACTCAGCCAATCCACCGGCAGCTTGCGCCACCAACACGCGATTCATCCCCATGGAACCGGCTTGCAAACGACCGCGTAAACCGGCAGTACCGAATTGTAAACGTCCGTCAAAACGGGCAACCAGTTCAGCTTCCGCTTTTGCATCGCCACCTTTTGCCGCGCTTAAAAGTGCGGTTAATTCTGCATGCGTTTCTGCATCCGGATCTTGGTTTAACCAATTTTGTGCCATCTCGAAAAGTGTTGTCATCATATCTTCCTTCTAGAAAATCAAACATTAAAAATACCTGTTAGACTATCTAAAAAATACTGAAAGTAAAACGTTTATTTCCGATTAATTACAACATTTTGATCTATTTCATAAATTCCCCTAAAGACGATCAAGGTCTTCGCCAACCCCAAACAACATGGCAGAAAATAAAGGCATTTTTTCTTTATCAGAAAGGCTTTTTTTGCTATAACTGAGGGAGTTTTTTTAATTAATCTTAGGAGATCTATCATGGAATTAGTGTTTATTCGTCATGGTTTTAGTGAATGGAATGCAAAAAACTTATTTACCGGTTGGCGTGATGTGAATTTAACCGAACGTGGCGTAGAGGAAGCCAAAGTAGCAGGCAAAAAATTGTTGGATGCCAATTTTGAATTCGATATTGCTTTCACGTCTGTTTTAACTCGTGCGATCAAAACCTGTAATATCGTGTTGGAAGAATCTCACCAATTATGGATTCCACAAGTAAAAAACTGGCGTTTAAACGAACGCCACTACGGTGAGCTACAAGGCTTAGACAAAAAAGCCACCGCCGAAAAATACGGTGATGAGCAAGTTCACATTTGGCGCCGTTCTTACGACACATTGCCACCATTATTAGATCCGAAAGACCCGAATTCTGCCCACAATGACCGTCGCTACGCAAACCTACCGGCTGATGTTATTCCGAATGGTGAAAACTTGAAAGTGACTCTAGAACGCGTACTTCCGTTCTGGGAAGACCAAATCGCGCCGGCATTATTAAGCGGTAAACGCGTTTTAGTGGTTGCGCACGGTAACTCTCTGCGCGCACTTGCAAAACACATTGAAGGTATTTCCGATGCGGATATCATGGATTTAGAAATCCCAACCGGTCAGCCATTGGTGTATAAATTAGATGACAACTTGAAAGTGGTTGAAAAATTCTATTTATAATTCTTCACGAAATTTGCCATAAAAAATTACCGCACTTTCATCACAAAAGTGCGGTGGATGATAAAAAGTGCGGTTATTTATCATAGCCGCTTTATTTTATGGTTACGCCTTAATTTGGCTTTTTAAGAAGTCAATCAATTGCGCTTTCGCAATCATTTGTTTCTCACCGCTACGACGATTTTTGTATTCAATTTCGCCGTTCGCTAAATTTTTCTCACCGATGACGACCATGTTCGGCACACCGATAAGTTCCATATCCGCAAACATCACGCCCGGGCGTTCTTTACGATCATCAAAAATCACTTCCACGCCTTGTGCCAATAAAGTGCGGTATAACTCTTCAGCGAATGCTTGCACGCTTTCCGATTTGTGCATATTCATCGGCACAATCGCCACCGTAAACGGCGCCATCGCATCGCTCGGCCAAATAATACCGCGCTCGTCATGATGTTGTTCAATGGCGGCTGCCACAACACGCGTCACACCAATACCATAGCAGCCCATAGTGACGAC
Source organism: uncultured Aggregatibacter sp. (assembly GCF_901873365.1). Lineage (GTDB taxonomy): Bacteria > Pseudomonadota > Gammaproteobacteria > Enterobacterales > Pasteurellaceae > Aggregatibacter. The sequence goes on along the minus strand of NZ_CABFLM010000060.1, from coordinate 50,648 downwards.
CGTAGGACGCCCGTCTTCACCTTGCACTGTCGCATTCATCGCGTTGGAGTATTTGTCGCCTAATTGGAAAATATGGCCGACTTCAATACCACGTTTAATGAGTAAGGTACCTTTGCCATCCGGACTTGGGTCGCCTTCCACCACGTTACGAATATCCGCCACTTTCGGCAACGCCACATCGCGTTCCCAGTTAATGTTGAAATAGTGTTTACCGTCAATGTTGGCACCGGCACTGAAATCAGACATGATCGCCACGCTGCGATCAATGATCACCGGAATGTTTAAGTTGACCGGCCCAAGGGAACCTACGCCTGCGCCAATCTTGGCTTTAATGGCGGCTTCATCAGCAAATTCAAATGGGGAAGCCACTTCTGCCAATTTTTCCGCTTTGACTTCATTTAATTCGTGATCGCCACGAATGATTAACGCCACTAACGGCTGTTCTTCACTAACCCCTTTTACAATCAAGGTTTTAATGGTTTTCTCAATCGGTTGGTTAAATTGCGCCACAAGCTCCGCAATGGTTTTCGCATTCGGTGTATCCACTAATTCCATCGCTTTAGTTGGTGCAGCACGCTCACCCACCGCCACAGCTTCAGCAAGTTCAATGTTTGCCGCATAATCAGATTCCGTAGAGAAAATCACATCATCTTCGCCGCTGTTTGCCAATACTTGGAATTCATGAGACGCGCTACCACCGATAGAACCGGTATCCGCTTGCACAGCACGGAAATCCAACCCTAAGCGGGTGAAAATATTGCTATAAGTTTGGTACATCACATCGTAGGTTTGCTGCAAACTTTCTTTGTCCATGTGGAAAGAATAAGCATCTTTCATGATAAATTCGCGGCTACGCATCACACCGAAACGTGGGCGTACTTCGTCACGGAACTTGGTTTGAATATGATATAAATTTAGGGGAAGTTGACGGTAAGAAGTCACTTCACGACGCATTAAATCGGTAATCGCTTCTTCATTGGTTGGGCCGATCACGAAACTCCGTTCGCCACGGTCGGTGAAACGCAATAATTCCGGGCCATACTGGTCCCAACGACCGGACTCTTGCCATAATTCTGCCGGTTGTACAACGGGCATTTTGATCTCAATGGCACCGCTTTTATTCATTTCTTCGCGAATAATGTTTTCCACTTTTTGCAGCACGCGCCAACCGGTTGGCATCCAGTTATAAAGGCCTGAAGCGAGAGGGCGAATCATGCCCGCACGCAACATGAGTTGATGGCTAACAATCGCCGCTTCTGCCGGGGTTTCTTTTAAGGTGGATAATAAATATTTACTTGTACGCATTGAATTACCTATAATTCCAAGAATTTAAAAATACGAGAAAAAAATTGGCGTTAGTGTATCTAATGCGCACGCAAAAGCAAAGAAGAAATCAGGTTTCACACCTTATAATCCCCGCTAAAAATGCCAATTTAACCCCAGAAAAAGGAATCATCATGTCAGCCCTTTATCAAGCCCTTCCCGCCATCGATAAATTACTCAAAACCCCGCAAGGTGAACAATTCGTGGCAGAATTTGGCCATAGTGCCACTGTCAGCGTGTCTCGCGAGATGTTGCAACAAGCGCGCGAACATATAAAACGCCATGAAAATCTACCGCACTTTTTGCAAACCGATGACGCCACCTTTCAGTACATCCGCCAACAATTATTGCTACAACAACAAGTGAACATTAAGAGCGTACATAATTTAACCGGCACGGTATTACATACCAATCTCGGGCGCGCGTTGTGGTCACCGGCGGCACAACAAGCGGCGCTGGATGCTATGCAGGGTAATGTGGCATTAGAATATGATTTAGCGGCAGGCGAGCGCAGCCATCGGGATAACTACATCAGCGATTTACTGCAACAACTCACGGGCGCCGAGGCGGCCTGTGTAGTGAACAACAACGCAGCAGCGGTATTACTGATGCTGGCAACTTTCGCGCAAGGGAAAGAGGTGATCATCTCCCGTGGTGAATTGATTGAAATCGGTGGTGCTTTCCGCATTCCCGACATCATGGCACAGGCTGGTTGCAAACTGGTGGAAGTGGGCACCACCAACCGCACCCATTTAAAAGATTATCGCAACGCAATTAACGAAAATACTGCTTTTTTAATGAAAGTTCACAGCAGTAACTACCAAATTTGCGGTTTCACGCATTCTGTTGACGAACAAGAACTGGCGGAATTAGGTAAAGAATTTGGCATTCCGGTCATCACAGATTTAGGCAGTGGTGCATTAATCGATCTGAAACAATTCAATTTGCCGGAAGAACCGACGGTACAAGAAAAATTACAACACGGCCTAGATTTAATTTCCTTCTCCGGCGACAAACTGCTTGGCGGGCCACAGGCAGGCATTATCGTGGGTAAAAAAGCATTGATTCAACAGCTACAAGCCTATCCGCTTAAACGCGTGCTACGTTGTGACAAAGTCACCCTCGCCGGTCTGGAAGCCACTTTGCGTTTGTATTTGCAACCGGAAAAAATCACTGAAAAACTGACCGCACTTCATCTGCTCACTCAGCCTGTAGCCCAATTACAAGCACAAGCAGAACAACTGAAAGAGCGGTTGGAAAATCGTTTAAATGCAGATTACGTTGTTGCGATCGAACTAAGCGAAGCGCAAGTTGGTAGTGGCTCCCAACCGTTGGCACGAATTCCGTCAGTCGCGGTCACCATTGCGCCGGCAACAGAAAAAATGCCGACAAAAACCACCGCACTTTTCGCCCGTTTATTGGCGCTGCCGCAACCGGTTATCGGACGCATTGAACGGGATAAAATTTGGTTGGATTTACGCAGTTTGGCAAGCCTCGAACGCTTGCTCGATACTTTGGAGGCGCTATGATTATTGTCACATCCGGACACGTTGACCACGGCAAAACCGCCCTATTACAAGCCCTCACCGGCACGCATACGGCGCATTTACCGGAAGAAAAAAAACGTGGCATGACCATTGATTTGGGCTACGCCTATTTGCCGTTAAAAGATCAAATCCTCGGCTTTATCGATGTACCGGGGCACGAACGTTTGCTTGCCAATATGTTGGCAGGTTTGGGGGGCATCCATTACGCCATGCTTATCGTTGCCGCAGACGAAGGCGTGCAAGCGCAAACCATCGAGCACTTAAACATTTTGAGCTTGTTGCAACTGCAAGAAATCATGGTGGTGATCACCAAAGCCGACCGCGCCGATGCGCAACAAATTGACGCATTAGAACAACAGCTACGCCAACAATATACCCTCTTGGCGAACAGTAAATTCTTCGTCACGTCTGCTACCACCGGTCAGGGTATTGAAACGCTACGCGATTATTTGGCGGAGTTACCGGAATTATCGGACACGGAAAAACCGTTCCGTTATGCCATCGACCGTATTTTCACGATTAAAGGCGCCGGCACCGTGGTGACAGGCACCGCATTTGCGGGCAAAGTTGCCATTGACGACGAATTGTATTTAAGCAATGGGCAAAAAGTGCGGGTGAAAAATATCCACGCACAAAACGAACAAAGTACAGAAGGCTTGGCAGGACAACGCCTGGCATTAAATATTAACTTAGATTTCGACCGCACGTTAATTGAGCGCGGCGATTGGTTGTTCTCCCAACCGCCTGCCAAAGCGACAGATCGCGTCACCGTTTGGCTAGAAAACCAAATTCCACTGAACGAAAGCCAACCGGTACATATTTATCACGCCGCCTCACACACCACAGGCAAGCTGACGTTATTGCAACAACCCAAACTCGCACCTCAGCAACACGCGCTGGCAGAACTAATTTTAGAGCAACCGTTGTTTTTGGCGCACGGCGACAAAATCATCTTACGCAACAGCAACTCTACCGCCGTACTCGGTGGCGCAAAAGTGATTGAAATCCATTCACCGAAACGCCATAAGCGCACAGAAGCCCGTTTCGATTATTTACGCCAACTGATTCAAGCAGAAACAGCCGAAAAACGCACCGCACTTTATCTGCAAAATCATGCGGTGGAAGCCAAGCAGTTGATGTGGATTGAACAACTGACAGAGACACAACTGAATGACATTCTTGAAAAGAACGGCGATATTCGCTTCCAAAGCTGGTGTTTTAATGCCGAGTATCGCACGCAACAAACATCGAAATTATTGACCGCACTTGCGCAATATCACGAACAACATCCCGACCAACTCGGCTTAGGTAAAGCTCGTTTATATCGCATTGCGGCACTGAATCAGCCGGAAAAACTAATTTATCATTTTATTGATGAATTATTAGCCGAAAATCAGCTACAACAAACCCGTGGCTGGCTACACACCGCCGATCATAAAATTCAATTTAATGAACAAGAACGTGCATTATGGCAACAAGTTCTCGAGCAATTTGAGCAACATAACGGACAAGCATTGTGGGTGCGTGATCTTGCAGGCTTATTAGGACAGGAAGAAAGCGCCATGCGCAACTTCCTCTACAAAGCCGGTAAATTAGGCTATCTCACCGCTGTGGTAAAAGACCGCTTCTTCCTGACCGAGAACATTTATGCCACCGCTCGCTTAATCAAACAGCTTGTCGCCGGGAAAGAGGGCATATCGGTAAACGAATTGCGTGATGCGTTACAATTCGGACGTAAAATGACCGTACAACTGGTGGAATATTTCGACCGCTGTGGTTTCTTACGCCGCAAAGGCAATATTCACGTATTGCGCGATGCGGATGTGTTTGATTTGTAAAAGTGCGGTAAGTTTTTAAGTTATTTTTTAGGCGTTAAAGACCGCAATCAACTCTCTTACTTTGACGCGTTTATGCGGCGCTTGGCTGATGGAGCGTTGTACTTTTAAACGGCGGATTTTCGCGCCTTGGTAGATTTCTCGGGTAAATGACGTGTCGTGGTTGGAAATCACTACTTGGATGTTGCGTTGTTTCACAGTGTCTTTGGCTAGATTGGCAAGATCGCGTTGGTGGGCGATGGAAAATTCATTGCCGGAATAATTGGTGAAATTGCTGTTTTGTGAAATGGGAGCATAGGGTGGGTCGCAGTAAATGACACAGTCTTCATCCGCCATTTCAAAAGTTTGTTGAAAATCGGCGCAAATAAAGACCGCACTTTGTGCTTTAGCGGCAAAAAAACGAAGTTCTTCTTCCGGGAAATAATGGGTTTTGTAAGCGCCGAAAGGCACATTAAATTCATTTTTGGCGTTGTAGCGACACAAGCCGTTAAAGCCAAAACGATTTAAATACAGAAATAACACGGCGCGTTGGAATGCATCGGTACTTTGATTAAATTCTTGACGCTTGGTGTAGTAGTAACTTTCCGTATTAGCATCGGGGTGAAAGAAAACCGGTTTGCACGCTTGGATATAACCTTCAACGTCCTGTTTGACGATGTTGAATAGGTGGATTAAATCAGGGTTGATGTCTGCCAGAATGTAGCGTTCAAAATGGCTGTTGAGAAATACCGCACCGGCGCCAACAAACGGTTCGACCAAACAGTGTTTACGTTTAGGCAATACACGGTTGATTTCGTCTGTGAGGCGATATTTACCGCCCGCCCATTTGAGAAAAGGGCGGCTTTTGGTTTTTGTTGTGGGTTTAGCGGGTTTTGGCATGGGGTTAGTCAACTTGCGTACAACGATTGATGGCTTCAATCACCTGTTCTTGTGGGACATCCGTCGCCACATAAGCCTGCCCAAGCGCTTTGAGGAGCACCAAACGCAATTTGCCATTGAGCACTTTTTTATCACGCATCATTAGCGGCAAGTAATCTTGTGCGGTCATGCCATCCGGTGAAACGGTTGGTAAATTGGCGCGCACTAAAAGTTTTTCTAAACGTGCCACATCATGTGGTGTTAAATCGCCTAATTTTTCTGATAACGCCGCAGCCATCATACAGCCGGCGGATACCGCTTCGCCGTGTAACCAGTTGCCGTAACCTAAATGGGTCTCGATGGCATGACCGAAGGTGTGGCCAAGATTTAATAATGCGCGATCGCCTTTTTCCGTTTCATCGCGCGCCACAATATCCGCTTTTAATTGACAACAACGGGCGATACATTGTTGTAATGCGTTTTGCTCAAGGGCGACTAAATTATCGATGTGTTGTTCTAGCCATTGGAAAAAGGGGAAGTCTAAAATCGCCCCATATTTGATGACTTCGGCTAAGCCTGCATTGACTTCACGTTTGGGTAAGGTATTTAAGGTAAGTGTATCGACAATCACGGCGGTGGGTTGATAAAACGCGCCGATCATATTTTTGCCTAATTCGTGGTTTACCGCCGTTTTGCCACCCACGGAAGAATCCACTTGGGCTAATAACGTCGTCGGAATTTGAATAAAACGTACGCCACGTTGATAGCTTGCTGCGGCATAGCCTGCCACATCACCGATGACACCGCCGCCTAATGCCACGATCGTGGTATCGCGTCCGTGGTTGGCTTTTAAAAGTGCGGTGAAAATCAGGTTCAAAGAATCCAGGGTTTTGTATTGTTCGCCGTCCGGCAATACGACGTGCTCAACAAGACAACCGATTTTTTCTAAGGTGTCCGTCACGGTGGAAAGATAATGTTGTGCAACAGTTGGATTGGTCACGATCATGACTTTATTGCCGGATTGCAGCGGATAGCAATCGCTATTCGTGAGTAATCCGGCGCCGATATAAATCGGGTAGCTTCTTTCTTTTAATTCAACATTCACACACAACATTTACTTTGCCTTTGAAGTATTTAACCGTTCGTACTAACCGTTGTAGTTGTCAATCAGGCCGATAATTTGTGTCGCCATAACTTTGGCACTTTGCTCGTCAGTTGGTAGGGTGATGTCCGCCACTTCTTCATAGAGCGGATTGCGAACTTTAGCTAAGTCTTCCAACACTTGGCGCGGATCGTCAACATCTTGCAATAGCGGACGTTTTTTATCTCGTTGGGTGCGTTGATATTGTTTCTCTACGGTAGTTTCCAAATAAACTACGATACCGCGTGCGGAAAGATGATTGCGGTTGTCTTTTGATAACACTGCACCACCACCGGTCGATAATACAATGCCTTGACGTTGTGTTAATTCATTAATAAGGCGTTCTTCTCTTTTACGGAATCCTTCTTCGCCCTCCACATCAAAAATCCAACCGATGTCGGCACCGGCGCGTTCTTCAATTTCTGCGTCGGTATCGACAAAATCCATGTTAAGTAATTGTGCAAGTTGGCGACCGATGGTGCTTTTACCTGCCCCCATAGGCCCCACGAGGAAAATATTACGTTTTTCTGCCATTGTTATTCATCTTAAATTTATGTCATCGGAAAAATGTGATCTTTTAGAAAATAAGAAACGACCGCAAGTGATGATTCATGTGGTCGTGTGAAAGTTTTGAATAAGTGGAAAAGATCACCCCAAAATTGCCCAAGATTATCTCAATAAATCCCTATTCTTTTCAACCTAAACAAGCGATTTATTTCGTTTACCGCCATATAAATGACAGGTTCATAGTGAATTTATCGTTTTTTTGCCGGTTCGTTGCGTTTATTCTGAGGCATTACCTGCGATGATTTTTTTAGACTTTCCGGAAATGCCCCTTGGCGTAAAATATGCGGTGTGACGAAAATCACCAGCTCACGTTTTTGATGGCGTTCACTTTCTTTGCTAAATAAGCGTTTAATGCCCGGAATATCCCCCAACAAAGGCACTTTGTCCACGCCTTTGGTGATGGTATCATGAAAAACACCGCCTAACACGATGGTTTCGCCGTCCTTGGCGAAAACTTGTGTATTAATTTCTTGTTTATCAATGGAAACCACTTCACCCAGGCCGTATGAAACACGTCCACCCGGCGCATTTTGACTGACGACTAAATCCAACAAAATTTGTTTATCCTGTGAAATATGCGGTGTCACTTCTAAGCCTAATACGGCTTCGCGAAATTCTACGCTTTGTGTCCCACTTTTTTCATTCACCATAATGTAAGGCAATTCCGTCCCTTGCTTAATGCTGGCACTTTTTTTGTTAGTGGTGAGTAAACGGGGACTGGCGATAATCTCCACATTGTTTTCCCGTTCAAGTGCGGTCAATTCTAAGTCTAAAAGTCGCCCATTGATTTTCGCCACTTGCAGCGCAACAGAACCGACCGGCGTGGTCGCCGTCGGCAAGTTAACGTTTAATTGGTGAGTGATATTGTCAAAGCCGTTAGCGGCGAGACTGCCAGCAATTTTGTGGGCATTTTCTGTCGGGTTAAAAATCCCCCAACGCACGCCCAAATCTTTCAAACTTTCCGCGTTGATGGTGACAATACGTGCTTCGATGGCGATTTGTTCAATGGGCTTATCCAATTCCTTAATCAATTTTTTCAAATTGGCGATGGATTTTGGTTCGTCTTGAATCAGCAAGAGGTTGCTGCGGTCATCAAAGGTAATACTGCCATTCGGCGATAACATCGACCCGTTACCGCCGGTAAGCGATTTCATTACTTCAGAAGCTTTGGCAAAGTGCAGTTTAATGGTCGCGGTGGTGAGTTGCGTGGGTTGTTCCGTCATCTCGGCAGGCAACGTAAAAGGCGTTTCCATTTGGGTGGCAAATTTGGCCGCGGTCTCAAGTTTACTTAAATAATAAATACCGTTTTCTTGCCACAAATCCAACTGCTTGATTTTGGCAACAGACCGAAAGAGCTGATCCAAATCCACGTTATCCAGTTGAAGTGAAAGGGTGCCTTGCAATTCATCGTCAATAATTAAATTGACGTTTTGTGCTAATGCCAGCTGTTGCAACGTCGGCACTAATGGTGCTTGCTTCAATCGAATCGAAAACACGCGAGGTTGTTCCGCATGCACAGAAAAGCTCATCACCAGACTCACAAAACATCCAAAAAACAGACCGCACTTTAGGCGGTGGAAAAGCGCTAATTTCATCAATCTTCCTTAAAATTTCACTTGAAAAGGGGTGGTTTTCTCACAGTTCGCACTATTGTCCCAACGTAAAAAATCAATGTGTTGTTTGTCGATCTTGCTAATTTGAATATGCTCGGCAGCAATCAAATCGCCGGTATGCGCAAGGCTGACTTGATTGTCGGCAAGCAAGATGACTTGCCAATCGGTGTGATGTTGTAATACGCCGATCACTTGAATCTGTTCAAAGGCCGTTTGCGGAAAAATGGTTGACGGCGTAGTGTGGCAGGTTGAATTTGGCGTGCTGTTTTGTTTTTCCGATGTAGCTTGCATCATTCCCTGACGGCGGGTTTTATCAAAAGGATCATTCGCCCAACCGGCGTGGCTGATCATCACGCTGATGAATAACCATAACATTTGTCTTACCATTATTTTTCCTCAGGATTGAATTGGAATAACAGTTCGCTGAAAAGGACACTGTCATTATTCGATTCAGTACGTTTTTGCACCTGCCATTCCACTAACGCCAACCCCGCATTTTCTGTTAGAAGTGCGGTCAAAAATGCACTTAACTCATCAAAATAGCCTTGAACGTGCAGTGTTAACAACGCTGTTTGATGAAAGTCCCACTGGCTATGTTCAATGTGTAATGATTGAGCAAGCTGTTGAATTTGCTGATTAACTGCCGAAAGTTTGCCTGCCAATTTCGGTGTAAGTAAATGCTTATCGGCTTTTTCTTTTAGTGCTGCCAAAATTTTTTGTTGATGTGCTAATGTCGCCTGTTGCATTTCCTGTTGTTCTGTCAGTTGTGCTAATTGTGTCCATTGCTGCCAATAATGTTGTGCCGGCAAAGAAAGTGAGGCAACACCCAGCGCACATAACAAGGCCGTCTGTTGCCAAGCAGCAAGCTGATACCAATGCGTTAACAGAGGTGTCGTTGCCATTTTATCTATCCATTTCATGGGGTTACCTGCAACTTGAGATCAAACTGAAACCGCATTTCTTGCGCTTGCGGTTTAAATTCCGTGAGTTTCACTTCGCTAAATAACGCTTGTTCGGTCAGAAAATGGTTAAGGCGATCGAACTCCTCTTGGCTAACACTTTGGCCGGTAAGCGTTAAATGATGCTCCGAAAGCGCCAACGCGGATAGCTCTCCTTGTGTAAGTGGTAACTCAGCTAATTGATTTAGCAATAAAAAAACGGTTTCTTTGGTGATTGCTTGGGTCTCTTGGTCATGACGTTGATGATGTCTGATCTGCTGAATGTGTTGTTGTGTAAGTTGTAACTCACGTTGTAGTTCTACATATTCATGTTGTAATTTTTCCGCCTGTTTTGTGTGCTGTTCGGCAACATGGTATAACCCCACACTGATACTCGAGCAAAGCACCGCACCTGCCACGCATTTCGTTACCAAGGCTTTGGCTTGTCGGCGACGTTGCTGTAATCGCCACGGCAACAGATTAATGTCTTTTTTCATCACCTTTCCTTAACCTATCGGTGCATCAAAAAGTGCGGTGGATTTGGCGTACGTATCTTGTTGCCATAACGCATTACCAAGGGCGATAAGCGGCAATTCCGTTGAGAGACAATGCCAATGATCCGGCACTGCCGTTTCAGTGTCTTCCGTTTGCAAGTAAAAAACGGCTTCCGGTTTTTCGTCATAACGATGGCAATATTGCTCAAAAAGTGCGGTCAAATTTGTCCCTGTTTGGAATAAGGTTTGATTTTGTTGCAGTTTGGGTTGTACGGCTAATCCGCCTTGTTCATCTTGATATAAGAAAATGGCTCCTGCCGGCAAGGGCTTGCCTAACACATATTCTGCGCCACGTAACAAGGCTTTCGCCATGTTGTCTAACACCTCAATCTGTAGCGGCATAAATTGCTGTAAGTAATCCGTTGCAATTTGTTGGCGAATCGCGAAGATTTCCAAACGGAAACCCTGTTTTAATGGGGTGGCGGCATAGTCATACCAAATCTCCTCAAGCGGCAACGGCAACTCGTTGGAGAGTGTAAAATGACATTGTTGCTCACATTCCAGCGGGGTGAGATTGTGCGGCAAAATCAGTGTTTTTTGCCAGATATGATGCGGCATGATGGCGGTAATAAATTTATAGGGTGATTTTCTGCGTGCAGGCATAGCAAGTCGGCGATTAAGGGTGGCGGGAAGCTCCAGTAAATCTAATTTTTCCAAACACTCACTATACGGACGATTGTCCTTATCGAACCAAACCACATCAATAGCGTGATGACGCAACCAGAGGCCGACTTGAATTGAAGGTGTACGTTTTATGAACATAAATTTATCCTGATTCCCCCGATTTCCAACAGTTTTCGCTTTTTCTTTAGGCGCGTAGTCTTTATACTTATTGGCTAACTTTATTTTAATTTTCTTAACCCCCTTTAAGTAAGCGAGAAATTTTCGATGCGGATCGCAAAATTAATATTAAGCACCTTGTTAACCTTATTTATTCTGGGCTGTATTGCTGTCGGCATAGTCTATGTCCAGTTCAAGTCAGAGTTACCCGATGTAGAAAGTTTGAAAACGGTGGAGTTGCAACAGCCGATGCAAATTTACACCTCAGACGGTAAGTTAATTGGTGAAGTCGGTGAACAACGTCGTATTCCGGTAAAATTGGAAAATATTCCTGAAAAATTAATTCAAGCCGTATTGGCAACAGAAGATAGCCGTTTTTATGAACATCATGGGTTGGATCCTATCGGGATCGCGCGAGCATTAATGGTGACGATCAATAAAGGTGGCACCTCTCAAGGAGCAAGTACCATTACACAACAATTAGCGCGAAACTTCTTTTTAACATCAGAAAAAACCTTCACGCGTAAAGCCAAAGAAGCGATTTTGGCGATTGAAATTGAAAATGCGTTAAACAAACAAGAAATTTTAGAGCTGTATCTCAATAAAATTTATCTCGGCTACCGTTCTTACGGCGTTGCGGCCGCGGCAAAAACCTATTTTGGTAAGGAATTAAATCAATTAACCTTATCTGAAATGGCTGTCATTGCCGGTTTGCCAAAAGCCCCTTCCACAATGAATCCGCTTTCCTCACCAAAACGTGCACTGGAACGTCGCAATGTTGTGTTGTGGCGTATGTTGGATCAAAAATACATCACACAACAAGAATACGATGCTGCCCTAAAAGAGCCGATTGTCGCCAGCTATCATGGTGCGAAATTAGATTTTCGAGCGGATTATGTGACAGAAATGGTGCGTCAGGAAATGGTAAAACGCTTTGGTGAAGAAAATGCCTACACCAAAGGTTACCAAGTCTATACCACCGTGCTTTCTAACGACCAAGAAGTCGCACAAAAAGCCGTGCGTGATAATTTAATCGCTTATGATATGCGTCATGGCTACCGTGGCGGTGCGCCATTGTGGAAAAAAAGCGAAACCCCTTGGGATAACGACACCATTATTGGCTTCTTGAAAAAACTACCGAATTCTGAACCGTTTATTCCCGCCGCCGTCATCAGCGTTTCCAAATCCGGCGCAGAATTGCTGTTAGCATCTGAGGAAAAGATGACATTGCCGAGTAGCGCCATGCGTTGGACCGGACAAGCCAATCCAGTAAAAACCGGGGATCAAATTTGGATTCGTAAAAATGACAAGGGTGAATGGGTCTTAGGCCAGATTCCGCAAGCTAACTCTGCGTTAGTGTCATTAAACAGTGACAACGGTGCCATTGAAGCTATTGTGGGTGGATTTAGTTTTGAACAAAGTAAATTTAACCGTGCAACACAGTCTTTGGTGCAAGTGGGTTCTTCCATTAAACCGTTTATTTATGCAGCGGCTTTAGAAAAAGGCTTAACCCTATCCAGCGTGTTGCAAGATACGCCGATTGTATTGAAAAAACCGGGTCAAAAAGAATGGCGCCCGAAAAACTCCCCGGATCGTTATGATGGCCCGTTACGTTTACGCGTGGGATTAGGCCAATCTAAAAACATGATTGCGATCCGTGCCATGCAAATGACCGGCGTTGATTTCGTGGCGGATTTCTTACAACGTTTCGGTTTCAAGCGGGATCAATATTTTGCCAGTGAAGCGCTTGCATTAGGTGCGGCCTCCTTTACGCCACTTGAAATGGCGCGCGGTTATGCGGTGTTCAATAATGGCGGTTATTTAATCGATCCTTATATTATCAATAAAATCTTAGATAACACCGGCAAGGAAATTTTTGTAGCAAATCCGAAATTAGCTTGCCCAACTTGTGATAATGTGCCGGTTATTTATGGTGAAACAGAGAAGCTAGATGGCTTTAAAAATACGGATTTGACGGTTGCAGATAATTTAAAACGCAGTGATGAGGCGACCAACGGAGAAGAAGAAATCGAGCAAGGGGAAAATGTGCCGGATATTCCGGAATTACAACCGCGTGCCGATGCAATAAAAGAAGAGAATTTGAATTTTATGGCAGACGCAAAAACAAGCTCATCCGCCACACAATATGCCCCACGGGTTATTAGCGGTGAATTAGCCTTCTTAATTCGCAGCGCATTAAATACCGCCATCTATGGTGAACAAGGATTGGGTTGGAAAGGCACCAGTTGGCGTATGGCAAACGAAATTAAACGTAAAGACATTGGCGGTAAAACCGGAACGACCAATAACTCCAAGGTCGCATGGTATGCCGGGTTTGGCGCGAACTTAACCACGGCTGTGTATATTGGTTTCGATGACAATAAATTTAATTTAGGCCGTGGCGAAGCCGGTGCGAAAAGTGCGATGCCGGCATGGATAAGTTATATGAAGGCTATTTTGAAAGATACACCTGAGCGTAATTTACCGACACCGGCAAATATTGTGGAAAAACGCATTGATGTGCGTTCTGGTTTGCTAGCCAACGGTGGGCGTGTGGAATATTTTATTAAAGGCACCGAACCAACCCGTGTTTATGTTGAAGAACGTGGCTATTACGTACCAAGTGAATTATTAAACAATCCTGCCGGTGGTCAACCGGAAGAATTATTCTAGTGTATTATAGGAGGCCCGACAGCTGTTGGGCTTCTTTTTTCTGCACAAAAGTGCGGTGTTTTTTTACAACGTTTTTTGAAACGGTTATAAGTAGGATTTATGCTAAGTTATCGCCATAGTTTTCATGCTGGCAATCATGCGGATGTGTTGAAACATATCGTATTAATGTTGATTATTGAAAGCCTACAGCAAAAAGAAAAAGGTTTTTATTATTTAGATACCCATGCAGGCGCAGGGCGTTATCGTTTATTTAGTGCAGAAGCGGAGAAAACGGCTGAATATATGGACGGCATCGGTCGTTTGTGGGGACGAGAAGATTTACCGCCGGAAGTGGCGCGCTATGTGGCACTGATTAAAAAACTCAACTATGGCGGCACAGAATTGCGTTATTACGCAGGTTCTCCTTTGTTGGTTGCGAATTTATTACGCCCACAGGATCGTGCGCTGCTGATGGAATTGCACCCAAGCGAGTTTCCTTTGTTACGCAATAATTTCAAAGAATTTGAAAATGTGACGGTGAAAATCGGCGATGGCTTTCAGCAAGTCAAAGCCACATTGCCGCCCAAAGAGCGTCGTGGCTTGGTGCTAATTGACCCACCTTATGAACTGAAAGAAGACTATGATTTGGTGGTGAAAGCCATTGAAGAAGGTTATAAACGTTTTGCAACCGGTGTGTATGCCATTTGGTATCCGGTGGTGTTACGTCAACAAACTAAACGTATTGTAAAAGGCTTAGAAGCCACGGGGATTCGTAAAATTTTGCAAATCGAATTGGCGGTGCGTCCGGATTCTGAACAACGTGGCATGACAGCCAGTGGTATGATTGTGGTGAATCCACCTTGGATGTTGGAACAGCAGATGAAATCCATTTTGCCGTATTTAACCACCGCACTTGTGCCGCAGGGCACCGGCAGTTGGTCGGTGAATTGGATTACGCCGGAATAATACTGCCGACTGAGATAATACCGATTAGACTGATTCATTTATTCAGTTTGCGTGAAAAACGCAGTTTATTAGAGAATATGGCGTAATTTTATTTATTAAGGACAGACTATGACAAAACATTATGATTACATTGCCATCGGTGGTGGCAGCGGTGGAATTGCTTCCATTAACCGTGCAGCAAGTTATGGCAAAAAATGTGCCATTATTGAAGCAAAACATTTAGGTGGAACCTGTGTTAACGTGGGCTGCGTGCCGAAAAAAGTGATGTTCTACGGCGCACAAATTGCGGAAGCCATCCATCATTATGCACCGGATTACGGTTTTGATGTGGACGTGAAAAAATTTGATTTCGCCAAGCTAGTGGAAAGCCGTCAAGCCTATATTTCCCGTATTCATACTTCATACGATAACGTGTTGGCAAAAAATAACGTGGATGTGATTCGTGGTTTTGCCAAATTTGTCAATAAAAATACCCTTGAAGTAACTTTCGGCGATGGTTCCACCGAACAGGTAACGGCAGATCATATCTTGATTGCTACCGGCGGACGTCCAAGTATTCCTGCAATAAAAGGCGCGGAATACGGTATTGATTCTGATGGCGTTTTTGCGTTAACCGAGCTGCCTAAACGCACAGCTGTTGTCGGCGCAGGTTATATTGCTGTGGAGTTGGCAGGTGTCTTGAACAGCCTTGGTGTGGAAACCCACTTATTTGTGCGTAAACACGCACCGTTGCGTAATTTTGATCCAATGATGGTGGAAACCTTGGTGGAATCCATGCAACAAGACGGTATTACGCTGCACACTCATGCCATTCCAAAAGAGGTGGTAAAAAATGCAGATGGCTCGGTGACGCTTCACCTCGAAGATGGTCGTGCGCAAACCGTAGATTGCTTGATTTGGGCGATTGGACGTGAGCCGACGACCGATAAAATTAATTTACACGCCGCCGGCGTAGAAGCGAATGCGCGTGGTTTCATCAAGGTAGATAAATACCAAAACACCAATGTGCCGGGCATTTATGCGGTAGGCGATATTATTGAAGGCGGCATTGAACTCACGCCGGTGGCGGTTGCCGCCGGACGTCGTTTATCCGAACGCCTGTTTAACAATAAACCGAACGAACATTTAGACTACAATTTAGTGCCGTCCGTAGTGTTCAGTCATCCGCCAATTGGCACTGTGGGATTAACCGAACCACAAGCCATTGAACAATATGGTGCGGAAAATGTAAAAGTGTATAAATCTTCCTTTACTTCTATGTACACGGCTGTCACCCAACATCGTCAACCTTGCCGCATGAAATTGGTGTGCGTGGGTAAAGAGGAAAAAATCGTAGGTTTACATGGTATCGGTTTTGGCGTCGACGAAATGATCCAAGGTTTTGCCGTGGCGATCAAAATGGGTGCGACAAAAGCGGATTTTGACAACACCGTTGCCATCCACCCGACCGGTTCGGAAGAATTCGTGACCATGCGTTAATACTTCCTGAACAATCACTTTTGGGCCTGAACATCATCAGGCCCTTTATTTTACGAAAACAATGAAAAAAACAACCGCACTTTGGATGTTATCAACATCTCCTGAACGCTCATAATAACGAGCATCTGACCACGCCGATTTTTCACCGATTTCCGCCCCTTTTAAAACAACTTTTTCGGCTGATTTTTGAATTCACCATGACTTATTTTGCCTTCATTTCTCCTCGCCTGATTGCCAATTTCACCGGATGATCAAAAAAATCTATTTTGTATAAAAATTACCCTTTGCAAACGTTCGAAAAGTGCGTATGATAGCGCACCTTGTCGGTTGGCAGCCGAGTTTGGTCAAATGATTGGAAATGTTGGAGTCGTAATGCGTATTGGTTATTATCAATTAAAAAATCGCATTTTATTGGCGCCCATGGCCGGCATTACAGATCAACCTTTTCGTCGAATTTGTGCTACGTATGGCGCAGGTTTGACTTTCTCAGAAATGATGTCAACCAACCCGCAGGTATGGCACACCGAGAAATCGAAATTGCGTTTGGCTCATCACCAAGACGCCGGTATAAACGCCGTACAAATTGCGGGTTCCGATCCCGATGAAATGGCACAAGCCGCTCAAGTGAATGTGGAATACGGCGCTCAAATTATTGATATTAATATGGGCTGTCCGGCAAAGAAGGTGAATCGTAAAATGGCGGGCTCCGCACTTTTACAATATCCCCAACTTGTTCGACAAATTCTTGAGTCTGTGGTGAAGTCTGTTGAGGTTCCGGTAACCTTAAAAATTCGCACAGGTTGGGATTTGGAAAATCGAAATTGTGTAGAAATCGCCAAAATCGCGGAACAAAGTGGCATTCAAGCGTTAACCATTCATGGTCGTACCCGCGCCTGCAAATTTGAAGGCGAGGCAGAATATGAACATATTCGATTGGTGAAGCAGCAAGTCACGATTCCGGTGATTGCTAACGGTGATATTACTTCTGCCCAAAAAGCTAAAGCGGTACTCGATGACACGGGTGCAGATGGCATTATGATCGGACGTGGTGCATTAGGCCGACCTTGGTTGTTTCAATCCGTGGTTGGGCTAGTGGAACATGATTCGATTATTCAGGCGCCAAGCTTAGAAGAAAAATGTCGTGTAATTTTACAGCATATCCGGGAATTGCATCGCTTTTACGGAGAAGAAAAAGGCTACCGAATTGCACGCAAGCATATTGCTTGGTATTTACAGGACATTCAACCCGATTCTGTTTTTAAACAAGATTTTAATGCGCTCACCTCTGCTTCGGCACAATTGTCCGCATTAGAGCGATTTTTTAGTTTAATTTGATTTAATTAATGGATAGAAAAATGCTAGAACAACGTAATCCGGCAGAAGCATTAACTGTTTCAGTGCTGAATTCTCAATCTCAAGTCACTAACAAACCATTGCGCGACTCTGTAAAACAAGCGTTAAGAAATTATTTATCCCAATTGGACGGTCAAGATGTGAATGATCTGTATGAATTGGTACTGGCAGAAGTCGAACACCCAATGTTAGATATGATTATGCAATATACTCGTGGCAATCAAACCCGCGCAGCAACCATGCTCGGCATTAACCGCGGCACTTTGCGTAAAAAATTAAAAAAATACGGTATGGGTTAGTTTTTAACTGATTTTGATCGTAGCCCTTGTCCCTGTGACAAGGGCTTTTTATTTATTCAGTAGTTTATTGTGGTCATAACCAATCCAAAAACCATTTGACTGTATTAAACTCCACATTCACGCTTTCAAAGCCTTATCACCGCCTACTAAAGCGACTCCGTAAGAAAGATCTCCTTTAAACATTGAAAAAGTTCACGATACGCTTTGGCAGGTTTATTTTGCTCTCTTTCTTTTTTGGCTGAACGAATAAGATTGCGTAATTGTTGTCGGTCGGCTTGTGGATAATCATTAAATAGGCGGGTTAATGCCGCGTCGCCTTGTTCGATGAGTTCATCACGCAATAATTCTAGTTTATGTAGTACTACCTGCTGTTGTAAGTGTTTATTTTCAATCTTATCAAGTGCCTCTTGAATAGGTTCAACGTCTGTATTTCGCAATAATTTACCAATATATTGTAACTGGCGACGACGTGCTTCTTTTTGCAGACGCTGAGCAAGAAAAACCGCCTCTTGTAAGTTATCATCAAGTGGAATTTTGCCTAATTTTGCCGGGGTTAACTCAACCAATTTTTCACCAAGTTTTTTTAATGCTTCGGCATCACGTTTTATTTCACTTTTACTAACCCAAATAATCTCTTCTTGTTCTTCATTTTGCCATTCAAAATCATCTTGTTTGCGTTTTGCCATGTGTTATCTCCGATTCTGTGTCGTTCTTTTGGGAAGTAAGATAAAAAGAGGACTGGTTTCTTAGAAACCAGTCCCGATGTTACTCACTTTCATTGAAAGCGTAAGGTTTATTTTTTATGACGGGTATGTAACCCTTTTTTCTCTAAACCACGATAAATCAGCTGTTGTTGGATAATCGTGATGAGGTTAGACACTAACCAGTAAAGTACTAAGCCAGCCGGGAACCAAAGGAAGAATGCCATGAACATTAACGGCATAAAATTCATGATCTTTTGTTGCATCGGGTCGGCAGCCGGTGTCGGCGACATTTTTTGCAACAAGAACATGGATGCGCCCATTAAGATTGGTAGGATGTAATACGGATCTTGTGCAGACAAGTCTTGAATCCAGCCAAAGAATGGCGCATGGCGTAGTTCAACCGCTTCCATAAACGTCCAGTATAAAGCGATGAAAATCGGCATTTGTAACAATAACGGGAAGCAACCGCCTAATGGATTCACTTTTTCGTCTCGATACAATTTCATCATTTCTTCGCTCATGCGTTGACGATCATCACCGAAACGTTCGCGCATTTCTTGCAATTTCGGTTGTAACATACGCATTTTGGCCATAGACGTGTATTGCGCTTTCGTAAGCGGATATAAAATGGCTTTTACGATTAATGTAATACAGATGATGGCAACGCCCCAGTTATGGACTAATTGCTGAATAAACGTAAGTAACCAGAAAAGCGGTTTTGCAATGAACCATGCCCAACCATAGTCCACGGTTAAATCTAAATGATCGGCCACTTTTGCCATTTCATTTTGTAATTTTGGACCTGTCCATAATTTGCTGGTTAAGGTTTCAGTGCTATGTGGTTGAATCACTACCGCCGGACTACGATAACCAATTGAGCCGACATTATTAGCTTTATCAGTTCGGGTATAAAGCTGATTATCTACATCTTGATTTGGGATCCAAGCAGAAACAAAGTAATGCTGTAATACCGCAACCCAACCAGCTTTTGTTTGAATAGAGAGATCGGCATTTTCCATATCGCTGAAACTGTATTTTTTGTAGTTAGTTTCAGAAGAAGAATAAGCACCACCGGTGTAGGTTGGCATCGCGATGCTATCGGAACTGTCCACTAAACGATGCTTTAATTGAGCATAAGGTTCAACTTCAATTGCCGCATCACTTTGGTTATTAATTTCATAATTAACCGCAACCGCATATTCGCCACGTTTCAACACAAAAATTTTGCGATAGGTTACCCCGTTACGCTCATAGGTAAAAGGAACCACCAATTCATTTTGTCCTTCTGCCAATTTAAAGGTATCGCCTTCCACTTGGTATAAGGCACGTTCAGCTTTGGTATCAATGCCGTCTTTACCAATTAACCCACTTTGCGCAACATACTGGTGTTCCGGTGTATTTTGTAATAATACGAATGGCGTATTAGAATTCAATTCGGCATCGTATTTTAATAATTCTGAACGGATAACATCGCCACCAGCTGTATTGATTTGCAAGCGGAATACATCATTTTCTAAGGTGATAATACGGCCGTTGGTTGACGCTTCGTTTGTTGCTGCAACGGCATTTAAATTTGCTGAAGAGGGAACATCAGAAACGGCATTTTTTACTTGCTCGGTAACCGTTGGTTTTGGCGTGTGATAATCAAGTTGCCATTGCTGATAAACAACAAAAGACATAAAGAGTAGTGCGATGACTAGCAGGCTTCGTCTTGAATCCATTATTTATTCTCTGTTTTGTTATTATTGATCTTTGGTGGAACAGGATCGTATCCACCCGCGTGTAAGGGATGACATTTTAATATACGTTTTATCGTAAGCCAACCTCCTTTTACCATGCCATGGTTTTTTAACGCCTCAATGCCATAGCAGGAACAAGTCGGAGTAAAACGGCAACGAGGGCCGATTAATGGGCTGATAACAACTTGATAGAACCGAATGAATCCGATCAGGATTTTTGCGCCAAACGAATGTGTCGTTGCCATAATTTATCCAGTATTTGCCATAAAGTGCGGTTGTCTAAACGACCAATTCCTTGTTTAGCGACAACAACAAAATCATAAGACGGTAAACGGTGTTGGCTCAAACGAAAGGATTCACGGCATAACCGTTTAATACGATTACGATCATGAGCACGTTTGAGGTGTTTTTTTGCCACAGTTAAACCTAAGCGTGGGTGCTCAAGGTGATTTTGGCGAGCAAGAATAGTGATTTCAGGTGAACTAGCGCGAAACGGCTGTTGGAAGACGTATTTAAAATGTTCGGGAGTTAACAAACGTAACTCCCTAGGAAAGTTTAGCTTAACCACATTAATATGCGATTAGGCAGATAAACTTTTACGACCTTTAGCGCGACGACGAGCTAAAACTTGACGGCCATTTTTCGTAGCCATACGAGCACGGAAGCCGTGAGTACGGTTGCGTTTTAATACGGAAGGTTGAAATGTGCGTTTCATTATTATGTACCTAAAAAATAGTGAATTAACAGTTTCTATTTTGAATGTTTTAAAAACACGCAAAAAATAAGAATATTCAAAAATTAAGGAGTCGAATTTTAATCGTAAACTCGCCATCCGTCAAATAAGAATCAAGGAGAAATCTAAAAACTGTTTAAATTTTCCCCAACTCATGCATTTAGAAGCCCCGAAATTATACGTTTTTAACAAAAAATGGCAAGCAACCTTTTTTGCATTTTTTGATCATCGGTTAAAGATCTTTTTCTCCCTTTATTGTAGAATGATTCCCTTTCCAACCGCACTTTCAGCCGAAAATCCGCGTTTTAGGATATTCTGTTGCCAGCTAGACAATATAAAAACAAACATATCGCCGGTTGGTTAAACACCTATGAAAATCATCAATTACTATTAATTAGGGATACATAAAGTGGAAAACCGGTCTGATGCACTTTGGCAAAGCTGTTTGTTACAAATTCAAGATAAAATTCCTGCAGACGATTTCAAAATTTGGCTTTATCCGTTGCAAGCAGAGGCAACGGCTGAGAGCCTTTTGCTTTATGCGTCAAATGCCTTTGTGCAAAAATGGGTGATCGATAATTACCTGCCATTAATTCTGGATGTTGCCCGTCAAGCCAGCGCAAACCCCAATCTCAATGTATCCGTGATTGAAGGCATTAAACCCACTGCCCCAAAAGTAGAGAAACCTACGAAAAAACAAAGTGCGGTCGGTTTTTCGGAAGAAAAAAACACCAGTAAAACACCTTACAATTCCAACTTAAACACTAAATTGGTGTTTGATAACTTCGTTGAGGGGAAATCTAACCAACTGGCACGTGCTGTGGCACAAAAAGTGGCAGATAATCCCGGCGAACAAACCGCAAATCCACTTTTCTTATACGGTGGTACTGGCTTAGGTAAAACCCACTTGTTGCACGCCATCGGCAACGGCATTATCGCCAATAATCCGGAGGCGCGAGTGGTATATATTCACTCCGAGCGTTTTGTGCAACAGGTTGTGGCGTATATTCGTGACAACAAAATGGAAGAATTTAAAAAATTCTACCGCTCTTTAGATGCTTTGTTAGTGGATGATATTCAATTTTTCAGCGATAAAGAAAAAACCCAAGAAGAATTTTTCCATATTTTCAATACCTTATTTGAACGTGGTCGCCAAATCATTTTGACTTCAGACCGTTATCCACGAGAAATTGAAAAAATTGAAGAACGCCTAAAATCTCGTTTTGGCTGGGGACTGACAACCGCTATTGAACCGCCTGATCTTGAAACCCGTGTTGCCATTTTGATGAAAAAAGCGGAAGAAAATAACGTAGATCTACCCCACGATGTGGCGTTTTTCATCGGTCAAAAATTACGCACCAATGTGCGAGAATTGGAAGGCGCCTTAAATCGAGTGAAAGCCATGCAGGAATTTAAGGGGGAACCGATCACCATTGATTTTGTGCGTGAAACCCTAAAAGATATGTTGGCACTGCAAGATAAGTTAGTCACGGTTGACAATATTCAAAAAGTGGTGGCGGAATACTACCGCATTAAAGTCTCCGATTTAAAATCAAAAAACCGCTCCCGCTCAGTGGCTCGTCCGCGCCAAGTGGCAATGGCGTTGGCAAAAGAATTGACCAACCGCAGCCTGCCGGAAATCGGCAAGTCTTTCGGGGATCGCGATCACACGACGGTATTACACGCCTGTCGTAAAGTCATTGAATTACGGGAATCCGAGCTGGATATCCAAGAAGATTGGGCTAATTTAATTCGAATTTTATCCGTATAGGAGTCACCAAATGCAATTTATTATTTCTCGCGAAAATTTATTGAAGCCGTTGCAACAAGTGTGTGGCGTATTAAATAGTCGCCCGAATATTCCCGTGTTAAATAACGTCTTATTGCACATTGAGAATCACCAATTAACCATTACCGGCACGGATTTAGAAGTGGAGCTTTCTACTAAAACGCCATTGCTTCACGCAGAACAAGACGGCAAATTCACCATGCCGGCAAAAAAATTCTTAGATATTTGTCGTAGTTTGCCGGAGAATGCAGAAATTGCCGTTACATTTGAAGAAGATCGCGCCATTGTGCGTTCCGGTCGTAGCACCTTCAATTTATCCACCTTACCGGCGGAAGATTATCCAAACCTCACAGATTGGCAATCAGAAGTCGATTTCACTCTTGAGCAAGCGACGCTACGCCGTTTGATTGAAGCTACCCAATTTTCCATGGCAAATCAAGACGCGCGCTATTTCTTAAATGGTATGAAATTTGAAACGGAAGGTAATTTATTACGCACCGTCGCAACCGATGGCCACCGTTTAGCGGTTTGTACTATTCCATTAGAACAAGATTTACAGACTCATTCAGTGATTTTACCGCGTAAAGGCGTGTTAGAACTGGCACGTTTGTTGGAACCAAGCGATCAACCGGCGCGTTTGCAAATCGGTACCAATAACCTTCGCATTCAATTAAACAATATTACATTCACATCAAAACTTATTGATGGTCGTTTCCCTGATTACCGTCGTGTGTTGCCACGCAATGCCACCCGCATCGTTGAAGCAGGTTGGGAAACCTTAAAACAAGCCTTTGTACGCGCAGCAATTTTATCTAACGAACGTTTCCGTAGCGTGCGCTTACAACTTAGTGAAAACCAACTGAAAATCACCGCCACCAACCCGGAACAAGAAGTGGCAGAAGAAATTATCGATGTCTCTTACGGCGGCGAAGAAATGGAAGTGGGCTTTAACGTCAGCTATATTCTTGATGTGTTAAATGCGTTGAAATGCAACCAAGTGCGTATGCGCTTAACCGATGCCTCTTCCAGCTGCTTAATTGAAGATTGTGAAGATGCCAGCGCAGAATATGTGATTATGCCGATGCGCTTATAATGTATGGCGATTTCACGTTTAACCGTTGAAAATTTTCGTAATTTACAAGCCGTGGATCTGGAATTGGATCACAGCTTTAACTTTTTGGTTGGCAACAACGGCAGCGGCAAAACCAGCTTGCTAGAAGCCATTTTCTATTTAGGTCACGGGCGCTCTTTTAAAAGTGCGGTCAGTAATCGGATTATTTCTTACGATCAACCGCACTTTACCCTCTTCGGGCAAATTCAAGAACAGCAACATCAATGGTCGGTAGGTTTACAAAAGCTACGCCAAGGCAACACGCTCGTAAAAATCAATGGCGAAGACGGCAATAAAATTTCCGACCTCGCACACTTGCTCCCTATGCAAATCATCACGCCGGAAGGTTTAAATTTGCTCAACGGGGGCCCAAGCTATCGCCGCGCCTTTCTGGATTGGGGCTTATTTCATCATCACGTGAGTTTTTATAACCTGTGGGCGAGTTTAAGCCGTTTACTAAAACAACGAAATGCCGCCTTACAGCAAGTTTCCGGTTATCAACAAATGAAAATTTGGGACGTAGAATTGGTAAAACTTGCCGAGCAGGTAAGTCTGCTAAGATCTGAATATGCACAAGCCCTGCAACCGGAAATTGAACAAACTTGCCGTTTATTCCTGCCGGAACTCGACATTGGCGCGAGTTTTCATCAAGGCTGGGAAAAAGAACAAAGCTACGCAGAATTGCTAGAGCGTAATTTCCAGCGGGATCGTGCATTAGGCTATACGGTTTCCGGTCCGCAAAAAGCCGATTTTCGCTTTAAAGCCAATGGATTGCCGGTGGAAGATATTTTATCGCGTGGTCAGCTGAAATTATTAATGTGCGCCTTGCGTTTGGCTCAAGGTGAACATTTGATGGAACAAAAACAACGCCATTGTATTTTCCTTATTGATGACTTTGCCTCCGAGTTGGATCAAACTAAACGCAGTCTTCTCGCTGAACGCCTACAAAACAGCGGCTCACAAGTTTTTGTCACCGCCATTACACAAAATCAGCTCAACGAAATGCAACCGAAAAAGCACCGCACTTTTAAGATCGAGTCAGGCAAAATTGAATCATTATAAAAGAAATTAGCCTCCAGTTTGGGAGGCTAATCTCAAGAAAGTAGATCACTTCTGACTACAAACCGCAATAAAATGCAATTTATGCTCAGGGTCATTAAAGGTGCTAAACATTTTCTTAAACTGCTCACGATTTTCCGCTTTCATGGCATTTTTAATGATTTTCAGTGTACCTAACACGCCTTCGTCATAGATCATGCCTTTTGGCGACAACAGTGTCATCTCGCCAGAAAAGGTTTCGATATTACGAAAACCACTATCTAAAAACACCTGTTTCCAACCGTCTTTGGTTAATGGCGTGACCGTCACATTGATGGCATTGCGCATATTTTCCAAAATGGTTTTATGGTCATCCCCCACTAACATCACATCATGAGTCAGCAAAAAGCCACCCGGTTTCAATACGCGAAAATATTCGGCAACTGCCTTCATTTTGGCCTCAACAGGCAGCATGGTAAGCATCGCCTCATTAATCACAATATCAAAGGTATTGTCTTCAAAAGGCAATTTCATGGCATTGGCGCGCTGCACATGAATTTTGTCCTGTAAATTATTTGCAGCAATATTGGCTCTAGCTTTTTCCAAGGCGTTTTCATCTAAATCAACACCTTCAATCCGGCAACCATATTGCTTCGCCAAGCCAATGGCGGTAGTACACATATTACAGGCCACTTCCAGTACTTTTTTATCTTTATTAAAATCACCGCTTGCAATCAACCAATCGGTGGCTTTACGACCACCCGGGCGCAAACGGGTTTTACCTAAACGTGCCAAAAAATTATGACCGACTTCTTCTTTAGCCATCTGATTTCTCCTAAATAAAATAGCAGTGATGCCTATTATAAATAAATCTCATTTCGATTAAAGAAAAAAGATAAAAAATTCAAATGTCGTTGATAGTCAATAACATTCTAAAAATGCTCGATTTATGCCTTATTTTAGTTAGAATATAA
Source organism: uncultured Aggregatibacter sp. (assembly GCF_901873365.1). Classification (GTDB taxonomy): domain Bacteria; phylum Pseudomonadota; class Gammaproteobacteria; order Enterobacterales; family Pasteurellaceae; genus Aggregatibacter. The sequence continues at coordinate 24,655 of NZ_CABFLM010000060.1, read as the reverse complement.
GAGATTTTTAACATAAAAGGAGTAAACCAATGAAATTTAAAACTCTCTTAGCTGTAAGCATCAGCGCAATCTGTGCTGCAAGCATGGCGAACGCCCATGAACACAAACACGATAATATGGCGCCTACCGGTGCTTCCATTGAAGTGAAAGTGCAACAACTTGATCCGGTAAACGGTAACAAAGATGTGGGGACCGTTACCATTACTGAATCCAATTACGGTTTAGTATTTACCCCGAATTTACAAGGATTAAGCGAAGGATTGCATGGTTTCCATATTCATGAAAATCCAAGTTGTGAACCCAAAGAAAAAGAAGGAAAACTCACCGCGGGCTTAGGTGCTGGCGGTCACTGGGATCCTAAAGGCACAAAACAACACGGCTATCCATGGCAAGATGATGCCCATTTAGGGGATCTACCGGCATTAACCGTATTACATGATGGCACAGCGACTAACCCTGTTCTTGCACCACGTATCAAACACCTTGATGACGTTCGTGGTCATTCTATCATGATCCACGTGGGTGGCGACAACCACTCTGACCACCCTGCTCCACTTGGTGGTGGCGGTGCACGTATGGCATGTGGTGTAATTAAATAAGCCAACGACGAGACACCAAAAGTGCGGTGGAAAATAATTAAGAATTGAATCCACCCACGAAAAACGAGGTAATAAAATTAAGGACTGACAACGATATTACATCGAAATCAGTCCTTTTTATTTCTGTTCAAGTGAGCTGTGATATAATCACTTACAGTAACGCTAACAACCTCAGCATTTGTCTTTCTTACAATGATTAAGCGCCATCATGCACGTTTCCACATTAGATTCCGTGCCGTGGCGCTTAAATCTTACTTAAGACACGTTGGCATAATGAGCCTCATCGTGCCGCAATCAGCAATAAATTGCTGAGTTTTTGACCGCACTTTACACGTGCATTCTCTGCCATTAACTTATTTGGCGTCAGCCTTTTTCAACACTTCGTACATGGCATCTTTTAAACGTAATTTTTCCTTCTTCAACAATTCCACTTCATTGTGCGTGCCCAATTCAATATTGGATTCGATGTTTTTAATACGTTGATCGAGCTCATTATGTTTATCAAACAAATTGGCAAAATGTGCATCTTCAGTTTTAAGTTTAGTAATTAGATCTCTAAATTCAGGAAACATAGTGGAAATACCTCATATCAAGTTTTGATTCGACATAACGACTGTTATGTTAGGGTTATAGTAGCAAATCTCACTGAAAATAAATGTGCGAGAGATCACAAAATAAGTGTATAACGTATAACGCTTATTACAGTCTGTGTTCTTGCTTAATTTTATCTAACAACGCATCGCAACACGCATCTAATAATTCATAGGTTTGATTGAAATTTTTGGTAAACCACGGATCCGGAATGTGATCGATGCCTAAATCTGGGCAAAGTGCGGTGATTTGAAACAGTTTTTCCGGATGATGTCCAAATAGCTTTTCCAAATCCCGTAAATTTTCATTGTCCATGGCAATCAGATAATCAAAATCCGCCCAATCTTTTAACCGCACTTTACGGCTGACAAAATCATTTGAAGCGATTTTATGTTGATCCAGTATGTCGGCAGTGCCGCAGTGCATACCTTCGCCGTCGTGCCACCCGGAGGTGCCGGCGCTGGCAGTTTGGATTTTGTGTTGCAAATGAGCCTGTTTGATTTTTTCCCGCATGACGTATTCTGCCATCGGAGAACGACAAATATTGCCTAAACAGACGAAAAGGATTTTGATTGGTTGCATTTTTTTCTCTCTCAAAAGTCATAAAAAAATCCTCATGGCGAGGATTTTTGTTGAAGGAATTAACAGGTTCCCCATAAATCGTATTCATCAGCATCCGTAATATGCACAGAAATTACATCGCCAATATTGACCGCACTTTGGCTTTGATTATCTACATACACCAAGCCGTCAATTTCCGGCGCATCCGCCATGGAACGACCAATAATGCCGTCTTCGTTGATTTCATCCACAATGACTTTTAACGTTTTGCCGATTTTTTGTTGTAAGCGAGCCGCGGAAATGGCTTGTTGGAGTTGCATGAAACGATGATAACGTTCTTCTTTCACGTCTTCCGGCACTTGATCCGGCATCTCTGTCGCCGGCGCACCTTCTACCGGGCTGAATTTGAAACAGCCCACTCGATCTAGCTGTGCCTCTTTCAAGAAATCCAACAGCATTTGGAAATCTTCTTCCGTTTCTCCTGGGAAACCAACGATAAAGGTAGAGCGTAAGGTTAATTCTGGGCAAATTTCACGCCACGCTTTAATGCGCTCTAAAGTGCGGTCGATTTTGCCGGGTCTTTTCATGGCTTTCAGAATTTTCGGGCTGGCGTGTTGCAATGGAATGTCCAAATAAGGCAACAGCTTGCCTTCCGCCATGAGCGGAATCAATTCGTCCACGTGCGGATACGGATAAACATAGTGCAAGCGAACCCAAATGCCCAAATTGCCTAATTGGCGACACAAGCTGATTAAATTATTTTTAATTGGCATGCCGTTCCAAAAGACGGTTTTATTTTGGTTTTCTTTGGTTTGGTCTAAGGCATAAGCGGACGTGTCTTGGGACACAATTAACAGCTCTTTTACGCCAGCATCCACTAAACGTTTGGCTTCATCCAAAACTTGAGTAATCGGACGGCTGTCCAAATCGCCACGCATAGATGGGATAATACAGAACGTGCAACGATGGTCGCAGCCTTCGGAAATTTTTAAATAGGCGTAATGTTTTGGCGTGAGTTTCACACCTTGCGCCGGCAGCAGGCTTTCATACGGATTATAGGCCGGTTTCGGTACATATTTTTGCACCTGGTTCATCACGGTTTCATAACTGTGTGGGCCGCTGATTTCCAACACTTTTGGGTGAACTTGGCGAATTTGATCTTCTTTTGCGCCAAGGCAGCCGGTCACAATTACTTTGCCGTTTTCTTCCAAGGCTTCGCCAATAGCTTCCAAAGATTCTTGTACGGCGCTGTCAATAAAGCCGCAAGTATTCACGATCACTAAATCGGCATTTTCATAGCTCGGAATAATGTTATAACCGTTGGAACGTAATTCCGTCAGAATACGTTCTGAATCCACTAAATTTTTCGGGCAACCAAGGCTGACAAAGCCGATGTTTGGGGTAGAACTCATAAATTTTCTCAAAAAGTCTATCGCGGGTAATAAAAAAGGGGCTAATTCTACCTTTTTTTGTACAAAAAGGCGACAGTGAAATGCCAATAAAAATCGGGTTTTCACGTTTTGCTTTCCGTGTAACAGCTTTTCATTTCAGCGGAATCCGCTATAATGTGTGCCGTTTTTTAACCCTTAAAAAACACAACCTATTTTCATTCATAAGAGGAAAAATCATGGCAAAACAAAAACATGCCTTGCAGACACCGCCTCAAAATTCGCAAGGAACGATGACCTATCAGCATCAGCGCGGTGTGATTAAAGAGAATGCAATTCAAGCGTTATTACACGATAAACTCTTTCGCCAACGTGTTGAACGAAATAAGAAAGGCAAAGGCAGCTATCAACGTCAAGCGAAACACGCAAATCGTTATTACGAAAAGCCCGATAATAAGATTTCTATGATAAGAGATTTTATTATCGGGCTTTTTTCTATTCGTAAAGTTTATGTAATGTATTGATATAAATGAGGTTATTATGACAATGAAAACAGAAATTTTATTTAACAACACATGGAACGTCAGAATTAGCGATCCGGGCGAAGAAGGGGCGAAAAGCCACTTTTTTGAAACCATTTATGTGACGTTGGAAGCACATATCGACGGCAATCAAACAACATATACCTTTACCCGCAAAGTGGAAGACCAAATTAAAATTAAAAAAGACTTCACCGATTTGGATGAATTATTCATTTATTTAAGCGAGCAAATCTCTCCGGTAGCCTTAGGGCATTTAGGGATTAAAATCGGCAATTTAGGGCTGGTAAAAGATTAACTGATAAAAAAGAAACCCAATATTACATCGGGTTTCTTTTTATGCCATCGAACCATAACATATAAAGTGCGGTCGTTTTTTATGGCGTTTTTTAACGTTTCATGAATTGGAAGATTATTTTTTCTTCGCGTATTTCAAGGAGTCGATAGCTACTGCGAGGATGATGATGCTACCTTTAATGATGTATTGCCAGTAAGGGTTCACACCGATATACGTTAAACCATAGTTAATGACGGTGAAGATGATAACCCCGGTAATCACACCGATAACCGTACCCACACCACCGGCGAAAGATACACCGCCTACCACGCAGGCTGCGATAGCATCCAATTCATACATGAAACCGAGGTTATTGGTTGCAGAACCGATACGACCAGCCTCTAACATACCACCGAATGCATAGAACATACCGGCAATCATGTAGATGACAACAAGGTTACGAGCCACGTTTACACCGGAAACTTTTGCTGCTTCAGGGTTACCACCGATAGCAAAGATATTTTTACCGAAGCGTGTTTTGTTCCACATCACCCACACACCGAAAGCACAAATGGCCGCATAAATAGTGATATAAGAGAGCTTAAACGAACCTAGACGGATGAAGCCTTGAGCAAAAACAGAGAAGTTTTCGCTGAAACCGGCGATAGGGGAGCCGCCTACAGCATCGTAATAAAGGGAGTTGAAACCGTAAACGATAATCATGGTACCCATGGTGGCGATAAACGGTGTTACGTTTAAGTAAGCAATAACCAAACCGTTGACTAAACCGATGACTGCACCCACAGCACAAACGGCAAGGATAACCACCGGAATTGGAATTTCACCGAGGTCAGGGAAAACACGGTTCATGTTTTCCATGGATTGCAACATGGTCGCGGAGATTACCGCGGCGAGACCAACCTGACGACCGGCGGACAAGTCGGTACCTTGTGTGACCAATAAGCCGGCAACCCCAAGAGCGATGATTAAACGCACGGAGGACTGGGTCAGAATGTTACTGAAGTTAACCAAGTTAAGAAATGTCGGATCTTGTGCGATGATGATGCCAAGTAAAATCAACAACACAAAATAAATCGCATTTTGTTTTAGGAAATCGAATGATTTATTTTTTTCTAAGGCACTCATAATTTGTTCCTTTGTTATTTATAAATATTTTGCGGCAAGTTGCAAAATTTCTTCTTGAGAGGTTTTTGCCGTTTCAACGATACCGGCAACTTTACCGTTACTCATGACGAGAATGCGGTCGGTTACCCCAAGGAGTTCAGGCATTTCGGAAGAGATCATGATGATGCCTTTATCCTTTTTCGCCAGTTCCTGAATTAATTGGTAAATTTCAAATTTTGCACCGATATCGATCCCACGGGTTGGTTCGTCTAACATCAGAATCTCCGGTTGGGTTAATAACCAACGACCAATAATGACTTTTTGTTGGTTACCACCGGAAAGCGAGCCAATCGTTGTTTTGTGTGATGGTGTCTTCACATTCATGGAATCAATGACCCATTGTGTATCACTGTTCATTTTCTTGTTACTGAGCAGTTTCCAAGGGGTTAAATAAGATTTCATGTTGGAAATCAACGAGTTGAACTCAATGCTTAAGTTAGAGTAAATCCCCGTTGAACGACGTTCTTCGGTCACGAGCGCAAAACCATTATTGATTGCCTCAAGTGCGGTGTGATTTTTTACTGTTTTTCCGTTGAGTTTAATCGTGCCGCTTTTCAGTTCACGCACACCAAAAATGGCTTCCACGATATCCGTACGTTTCGCACCGACAAGGCCGGCAATCCCTAAAATTTCGCCTTTACGTAAATTGAAAGACACATTTTGAATAGAAGGTTGGTTTAACGCTGTCAGGTTTTCCACTTCTAAGATGATTTCTTTTGGAACGTTAGTTTTTTCCGGGAAACGTTGAGTCAGTTCACGACCTACCATCATGGACACAATTTGATCCATGGTTGTGCCTTTCACCGGGATGGTGTTAATCCATTTGCCATCGCGTAAAATGGTGATTTCATCACAAATTTTAAAAATTTCGTCCATTTTGTGAGAAATGTAAATAATACCGCAACCGCGATCTTTTAATTTTTGAATAATTTTAAACAGATGCTCTACTTCTTTTTCGGAAAGTGAGGATGTCGGTTCATCCATAATCACAATTTTTGCGTTGTAAGAAAACGCTTTCGCAATTTCGATCATCTGCATTTGTGAAACAGAAAGTTTGGCGACTTTTTCTCTTGGATCAACATCAATGTCCAATTCATCAAAAATCGCTTTGGTATCACGGTACATTTTTGCGTGATCCACAAAAGGCCCTTTCAGCGGGTAACGACCTAGCCACAGGTTATCCATGACGCTGGTTTGACGCACAAGGTTAAGTTCTTGGTGCACCATGGAAATGCCGTTTTCTAAAGCTTCTTTTGAGGTTTTAAAATTCACGGGTTTGCCTAAAAACAAGATTTCACCTTCGTCTTTAGCGTAAATGCCGAACAAGCATTTTAACAACGTGGATTTACCCGCACCGTTTTCCCCCATCAATGCGTGTACAGAATGCGAACGGACGCTTAAGTTTGCGTGATCTAAGGCTTTTACGCCCGGAAAGGACTTGCTGACATTAGTCATGGTAAGCAGAACTTCGCCATTTTGGCTTCCGCTTTGACTGTGAATTTGTTCTGTCATATCCAACCTCATAAATAAAGGGGAAGGGACATAAGTGTTGTCCTACGCTTCCCCTTACATTAATAAAACAAATTTATTTTAAGAATTCAGATAAGTTATCTTTATCTACGCCCACATAAGGAACACGTACCACACGGTCTTTAAGTTCCCATTTGGTGCCTTCGGTTGCCGGTTTGCCGTTTGCTAAGTTATTCGATAACTCAACAACGGCTTTACCTTGGTTTACACCGTCATTTAACACGGTACCGGCAAGTTCACCTTTCTTGATCAGTTGTAATGCTTCAGGTAGTGCATCAACACCGAAGATCGGTAATTTTTTACCATGTGCTTTAGTCGCTTCTAATGCACCTAATGCCATACCGTCGTTGTTAGAAATGATCACTTCAATGTCATTTGCTTTAGAGCTGGACAACCAGGCATCCACTTTATCTTTCGCCAATGCCGCATCCCACATACCGGTATCAATGAAGAGTTGTTCGGTTTGGATACCTTGCGCATTTAATTGCTCAATTACATATTTGGTACGCGCTTCTGCATCTGGGTGACCCGGTTCGCCTTTCAATAAAACGTATTGGATTTTACCGTCTTTGTTTAAGTCTAATGCCGGCATAGCTTTCCATTGTTTGGCAATTAAGTCACCTTGGATAATACCGGATTCTTTCGGATCGGTACCTACAAAGTAAGCGTTATCATAAGAAGCGATTGCTTTTGCACCTGGGTCTTTATTGAAGAACACAACAGGAATATTGTCCGGTTTTGCTTTACCAATGATGGTTGGTGCCGCAGATGGGTCAACTAAGTTGATGGCTAACGCTTTTACGCCTTTTGAAAGTAATACGTCAACTTGGTCGTTTTGAATTGACTGTGCGTTTTGAGAGTCATTCATTAATAATTTCACGTCTTTTAATTGATCTGCGTCTTTTTGAATTTCTTTACGCATCAAAGACATAAAGTTGTCGTCATATTTATAGATTGTCACACCGATACGGGTTTCTGCTTGTGCTGCACTGATGCCGGCACCAAAAGCTACTGCTAAAGCAACTGCACTTAATACGGTTTTTTTCATAATGCATGTTCTCCATTCATTGTGGGTATAAATAATAAGAGGGCTTTGTTTCAGTGATAATTCATTAAAGCATTATTATCAATCATCTTACCTTTTTACACTGCAATCGCTACTCGGGTAATTGGCGGTAAGGATACCTTGTTTTTTGGGGAAAGAATGTGATCATATTCACATTTATGAAAACGATTACATCTTTTCGCTTAAAAATAATGCAGTTTTAATCCTATTTTTCCCGTGCTTCTCTATTTGCTACTGAAAAACGTCTGACTAATGTTGGATTAAATTGCGGATTAATGGGCATAGATAAGCTGTTATCCACCAAGCTTAACGCCAGTTTTGCGGCATAATTTGCCATAAGATCAATGGGATAACGAATGGTTGTAAGTTTCGGCACCAAATAACGTGCAATCGGCATATCATCAAAACCAATAATAGAGAACTGTTTCGGCACGTTAATATTGTTTTCATTGAGGACGGATAGCGCACCTGCCGCCATAGAATCATTGTAGGCAACGACAGCGGTTAAATTATCGTTATAACTCAATAAGTTAATCATGGCTTCCTCCCCGCCCTCAAAATCCGGTGTGCTATGCACAATGGCATTTTCGACAATGGGGAGCCCCTGTTCTGTAAGCGCATTCAAGTAACCTTGTTTACGCTCAGCTTCGTCGTTAATTCTATGGTTTGAGCCGATATAACCGATATGGCAATGTCCTGCGTTAATCAGCGTATTGGTCGCGATATAGGTGCCTTTTTGATTATCCAAGCCAACACAACGGGATTCATAGCCTTTAATACAACGGTTGATAATGACCATGCCCGGTACGCTTTCTAAATAATCTGCTAATGTTTGATCATCTAGCGCCTTGGAATGAACGACCAAACAATGACAACGTTTACGCAGCAGGGTATCAATGGCCTCTTTTTCTTTCTCCGCTTGGTGGTAGCCCATACCAATCAAAATATTTTTGCCATGTTCCATGGCAACGTGATCGACCGCTTTTACTAAAATCGCAAAAAAAGCATCCGTTACATCGGTCACCACAACCCCTAATGTATCCGAACTCTGCGAAGCCAACGCTTGCGCATTGGCATTCGGACGGTAGCCTAATTGCTCAATCGCATTCAGTACAGCGGCACGGGTGTGTTCTTTTGCACAAGGATGGTTATTTAATACCCTAGAGACCGTTGCGACAGAAACACCGGCTTGTTTTGCCACATCACGAATCGTAACCATGCAGACCCCTTTCTAGATAAAAATGAAAACAACGGAAATCATAATCAGAAAAAAGATTTTTTGGAAACGTTTACTTTTAAAAGTGTCGTCTCTGTCACAGTTTTTCTAATAGCCTTATTGCTTAAATAAAAAGAAATGCATTTTTGTGATCTTGATAACAGTTTAATTTGTGAAATATGCTATTTTATGTCATATTTTTGTAATCGTTTTCATAAATAAAGAAGACATGCATAGAAGCAGATATAGAGGCGTATTATGACAACTGTTTTTGAACCTACCGATCACCCGCATCGCAGATATAACCCCTTAACCGACCAATGGGTTTTAGTTTCTCCTCATCGCGCTAAACGTCCATGGCAAGGGCAACAAGAGAAAGTCAATGAAGAACAAAAGCCAAGCCATGACCCGAATTGTTACCTTTGTCCACGCAATAAACGCATTACCGGTGAGCCGAATCCCGATTATCACAAACCTTATGTGTTTAAAAACGACTTCTCCGCGCTGTTAGAAGACACGCCTGCACCGCAACATAATGACAATCCGTTATTCCAAAGCTCGCAAGCGCGCGGGGAAAGTCGCGTGATTTGTTTTTCGCCTGATCACAGTAAAACGTTGCCATTATTGACCGTACTTGAGATCGAAGAAGTCATTAAAGTCTGGCAAGAACAACTCCGTGAGCTTGGTCAAAAGTATCAATGGGTACAAATTTTTGAAAACAAAGGGGCGGCAATGGGCTGTTCTAACCCGCATCCGCACGGACAAATCTGGGCAAATAGTTTTCTGCCAAATGAAGTAGCGAGAGAAGATAAAGCACAACGTCAATATTATGAAAAATACGGTTCCGTGCTGTTGGTGGATTACGTCCAACAAGAACTAGCCCGCAAGGAACGTATCGTTGTGGAGACAGAACATTGGGTTGCTGTAGTGCCGTATTGGGCGGTTTGGCCGTTTGAAACGTTGTTGTTGCCAAAAGTACAGGTTAAACGCTTAACGGAATTAAGTGACGCGCAAGCGAAAGATTTAGCGGTGATATTGAAAAAACTCACGACCAAATACGACAACCTATTTGAAACCTCTTTCCCGTATTCCATGGGGTTCCACGCCGCGCCGTTTAACGGCGAAGAAAACAACCATTGGCAATTGCACGCCCATTTCTACCCGCCACTTCTACGTTCCGCTACCGTGCGTAAATTTATGGTGGGCTACGAAATGCTCGGCGAAAGCCAACGTGATTTGACAGCAGAACAAGCAGCAGAAAGACTACGTGCGTTGAGTGAAATTCACTATAAACTGAAATAATGCACCCAATTCCCCTCTTTAGCAAAGAGGGGGTAGGGGAGATTTACTCGCTTCGCTCGCACTTCGTGCCGTTGCTAAAGCAACGTTCAAACGCAAGCGTTTGTGGCTGAAGGTACACTAATCTCATATGAAATTTAAATATCGCATTTAAATCTCCCCCCCGCCCCTCTTTACAAAAGAGGGGAGCTGATTGAGCAATACTTGAAGATAAAGGACACAAACATGACCCCAATCCAAAAATCCCAACACATTTTCAACCAAAAATATAATCAACAACCTGAATTGACCGTGTATGCGCCGGGTCGCGTTAATATCATCGGCGAACATACCGACTACAACGATGGCTTTGTGATGCCATGCGCTATTAACTATGGCACGGCGATTGCCGGCGCGAAACGCAACGATCGTGTTTGGAATGTGTATGCTGCCGATTTGGATTTGTCAGATGAATTTTCACTCGATAAAGACATCCCACAAAGTGAACAAAAATGGGCAAATTATGTGCGTGGCGTGGTGAAGTTCATTCAAGAACGTTGCCCTGATTTTAAACAAGGGGCGGATTTGGTGATTTCCGGTAACGTGCCGCATTCTTCAGGCTTGAGTTCTTCTGCCGCGTTAGAAGTGGCAACAGGAAAATTCTGTCAGCAGCTGAGTGATTTACCTTTAAGCCATACGGAGATTGCGCTTATCGGACAAAAAGCAGAAAACAAATTTGTTGGTGCCAATTGCGGCAATATGGATCAGCTGATTTCTGCGCTCGGACAACAAGATCATTTATTGATGATTGACTGCCGCAGTCTTGAGACCCAACCAACGCCCGTGCCGCAGGATGTGGCGGTGATTATTGTGAACTCTAATGTGCCGCATGATTTGGTTACCGGCGAATATAACACCCGCCGTCAGCAATGTGAACGCGCAGCGGCATTTTTCGGCGTGAAAGCCTTGCGGGATGTGTCTGTGGCACAGTTTAAAGAAAAAGAAGCAGAATTGACCGCACTTGATCCGCTGGTCGCAAAACGCGCTCGCCATGTGGTGACAGAAAATCAACGGGTGTTGGACGCGGTAGAAGCCTTGAAACATAATGACTTAACCCGTCTTGGCGAATTAATGGGGCAGTCGCATGATTCCATGCGCGACGATTTTGAAATCACCGTGCCACAAATTGATTATTTAGTGGAATTGGCGCAGTTGGTCATCGGTAAACAGGGCGGTGCACGCATGACCGGAGGTGGTTTCGGCGGTTGTATCGTTGCTCTTGCGCCACACGATAAAGTGGAAGCCGTACGCAAAATCGTGGCAGACAATTACGAAAAACAAACAGGTTTGAAAGAAGACTTTTATGTTTGCACAGCTTCACAAGGAGTGCGTGTATGCTAGAACAATACGCCCAAGGTACTGCGCCTGACGGTTTGCCGTTTCAGCTTTTCACGTTGCAGAATGCACAGGGAATGCGTGTGCAATTTACCGATTGGGGCGCGACGTGGACGTCTTGTCGCGTGCCGGTCAACGGAGAATTACGTGAGGTCTTGCTGGGTTGCAAATTAGAAGCGTATCCCGTTCAGCAAGCCTATTTAGGCGCGAGTGTCGGGCGTTATGCCAACCGTATTGCCAATGCCCAATTTACGCTTAATGATAAACTTGTGGCCTTAACTGCCAACCAAGGAAAGCATCAACTTCACGGCGGTGTAAACGGCTTTGATAAACGCCGTTGGGCATTAGAAAAGTGCGGTGAAAATTTCGTGTGTTTTTCCTTGCATTCTGCCGACGGCGATCAAGGTTTTCCCGGCAATGTGGATGTGACGGTAACTTACACCTTAACGGAAGAGAATTCGGTCATAATTGAGTATGCCGGGAAAAGCGATCAGGATACGGCATTGAATTTAACCAACCATGCTTATTTCAATTTAGAAAACGCTGAGCAGGGGACAGATGTTCGTCATCACCGCTTGCGCCTGAATGCAGATTTCTATTTGCCGGTAAATAGCGAAGGGATTCCAAATTCGCCGTTAAAACACGTTGTCGGCACCAGTTTTGATTTTCGCGTTGCCAAGCCGATTCAACAGGATTTTCTACAAGGCGAACAGCTTGCCACCAAAGGCTACGATCATTCTTTTATCGTCAACAAAGCCTGGCAAAAACCTTGTATTTTGCTGAGTTCACCAAATGATGATTTGCATTTGGAAGTGCTGACTTCACAAGCGGCATTGCAGGTTTACACCGGTAATTTCCTCGGCGGCACACCTACTCGGCATGGCACGCAATACGCGGATTACAGTGGCGTTGCGTTGGAAACGCAATGTTTGCCAGATACGCCGAATCATCCAGAATGGCAAAATTACGGCGGTATTGTAAAAGCCGACACTGAGTATTATCAATGGACGGAATATTGCTTTAAGGCATAGCAAGGCTGGAGATCGTCGCTTGTGAAGAATGGGCTACGATCTTGGCTTGAGTGATATTTCGGCGTTTTGTGTCAGCCATGACGTCATCCCATTTCCTTTTCTTCTAAAATCGCCTACAAAATCCCACAAAGTTCGGTGGGAAATCTGCTAAAATAAACACCGGTTTTTTATTGACGAAAGGGCGACATCATCGAAAATTGGCAACGCGGTTTCGTACTACATCGCAAATCTTACAGCGAAACCAGCTTATTGGTAGATTTACTGACCGAAGATTTCGGACGTATCAGCGTATTGGCAAAAGGCGCACGGGCAAAGCGCTCCATGCTAAAAGGCGTGCTACAACCCTTTACGCCGCTCCTGTTACGTTGGAGTGGGCGTGGTGATCTGAAAATCCTGACCAAAGCAGAACCTGCTGCCATTGCCTTACCCTTACAAAATGTTGCCTTATACAGCGGATTTTATTTAAACGAACTCATTTGCCGTGTATTGGAACCGGAAACAGCCTATCCGCAATTGTTCCAACACTATTTGCAATGTTTAACGCAATTAGCCGTATCACAAACCCACGTGGAGCCTGCGCTACGCACCTTTGAGTTTCAACTCTTACGCACCTTAGGCTATGGCATTGATTTCACTCATTGTGCCGGCTCCGGTAAAGCCGTGGAAGCGGACATGACCTATCGTTACCGCGAAGAAAAAGGCTTTATTGCTTCCTTAATCAAAGATAATTTAACCTTTTACGGGCGGGAATTATTGGCCTTTGAACAAACCCAATTTGACGAACCCTCTGTATTATCGGCAGCCAAACGGTTCACGCGCATTGCATTAAAACCGTATTTAGGCGACAAACCCTTGAAAAGCCGAGAATTATTTACCCAACACAGCTTATATTCAAAATAACATGGCATTACTTTATAGCGACACCAAACCAAAGAAAAAGACCGAAAATTTTACCGCACACATTCTTGATTTAGATTATCAAGGCTTAGGCGTGGCTAAAATCAACGGCAAAACCTGGTTTATTGAAAACGCGTTGCCGCAAGAAAGCGTAGAGGTTCGTGTATTGGAAGAAAAACGCCAATACGGTCAAGGTATCGCGCAGCGTATCTTACGCCCAAGTTCTCAGCGCCAAACACCGCCATGCATTTATTTTGAGCAATGCGGGGGGTGCCAAAATCAACACATTCCTATTGAATTACAACGTTCTGCCAAGCAAACCGCATTGGTTCAACGCTTATCCCGTTTACAGCCGGTGCCTATTCATTTCATGCCGTTATTGCAAGGCGAACCTTGGCATTACCGTCGTCGGGTACGTTTAAGCGTATTGTTTGACAGCAAAAATCGTAAACTGAATATCGGCTTACGGCGTAAAAATTCACAGCAAATTATTCCGATTGAACATTGCTTGGTGCTGGAACAGCCGCTGAATGATTTATTGCCCAAACTGACCGCACTTTTTGAGCAGTGGACAACACCACAACAACTGGGGCATATTGAACTTGTTGCGGCAGACAATGGTATCGCCATGTTATTACGCCATATAAAAAACATCGATGAAACCGACCGCACTTTATTGCTGCAATTTGCCGAACAACAGCAACTCATGTTATTTGTACAAGAACATGACAGCATTGAACATTGGCAGGGTGAACAGCCTTTTTACCGTTTGGGCGATGACATCACCTTGCAATTTGATATTCGCGATTTCATTCAAATTAATGCACAATTAAACCGTCAAATGATCGCAACGGCGTTAGACTGGTTGGCGCTGAATTCGCAGGATCATGTGTTAGATTTGTTCTGTGGTATGGGCAACTTCACCTTACCGCTGAGTCGCAAAGTAAAAAGTGCGGTAGGCATTGAAGGCGTTTCTGCGATGGTGGAAAAGGCCCGCGCCAATGCCGAACGAAACGGTTGTCATAATGTCCAATTTTACCGGACGGATTTAGATAAACCTTTTATCAATCAACCGTGGGCGCAGCAACCCTTCAATAAGATTTTGCTCGATCCACCACGCACAGGGGCAGCATTTGCTTTAAATGCACTCTGTCAATTACAGGCTGAAAGCATCCTGTATGTTTCTTGCAATCCTGCAACACTCGTGCGAGATACGGAAATCTTGCGTGACGCAGGCTATCAATTGGATAAAGTCGCCATGATCGATATGTTCCCACAAACCGGTCATTTGGAGTCGATAAGTTTATTTCGAAAAAGATAAGGATTCATTATGGTCGCTGTGAGAGGATCTCATTTATTAAATCCTAAAGATTTTGAGATTGAAAAATGGTGCGCTAATTTGAATGTAGCGGAAAATGTCAAAGCCAACTTAATGACGGCATGGCATTATTCGCAACAGAAAATGACCTTACGTACCGAACATCAGCAGGAAGAAGCCCATTTGCTGACCTTCGGCGTGGAAATGGTGGAAATCCTCAACAGCTTAAACATGGATGCCGATAGCTTGTTCACCGCCATGCTCTTCCCTATTGTCCGCGATCAACTGGTGGATTTAGCCCAAATTGAAGAAGATTTCGGCGCGAATATAAGCAAACTGGTACGCGGTGTTATCGAAATGGACAATATCCGCCAACTCAACATCACCCATTCTGCCAGCAGCTTGCAGGTGGATAACGTGCGCCGAATGTTGCTCGCCATGGTAGATGATTTCCGCTGTGTGATTATCAAATTAGCAGAGCGTATCGCCTTCTTGCGTGATGCCGAAAAAAATTACACGGAAGAAGAACGCGTTCTCGCCGCCAAAGAATGTGCCAATATTTACGCCCCGCTTGCCAACCGCTTAGGCATCGGGCAGCTCAAATGGGAACTGGAAGATTACTGTTTCCGTTATTTGCACCCGGAACAATATCGCGCTATCGCCAAGTTATTAAAAGAACGTCGCCTTGATCGCGAACAATATATCGCCGATTTTGTGACCGAGCTTTCCGGTTATTTACAAGAAAACATTCCACATGTGGAGGTATACGGTCGCCCGAAACATATTTACAGCATTTGGCGAAAAATGCAGAAAAAGCACTTAGAGTTCAGTGGCTTATATGATGTTCGTGCAGTACGTATTATTGTGCAAAAATTGCAAGACTGTTACACCGCACTTGGCATTGTACACACCCACTTCAAACATCTGCCAAAAGAATTCGACGATTATGTTGCCAACCCAAAACCAAACGGCTACCAATCTATTCACACCGTGGTGCTGGGTAAAGGCGGCAAGCCAATAGAAGTGCAAATTCGTACCCAACAAATGCACGATGATGCCGAACTTGGTGTCGCGGCACACTGGAAATACAAAGAAGGCGCCAGCGCAGGCCGTTCCGGTTACGAAGAAAAAATCGCCTGGTTACGCAAACTCTTGGCGTGGCAAGATGATATTACCGACTCCGGCGAAGTGATGGCGGAATTACGCAGCCAAGTGTTTGATGATCGCGTGTATGTCTTTACGCCGAAAGGCGAAGTGGTGGATTTGCCAACAGGCTCCACGCCGCTGGATTTTGCCTACGCCATTCACAGCGAAATCGGTCACCGTTGTATCGGCGCCAAAGTGGGCGGACGCATTGTGCCGTTCACCTATCAGCTCCAAATGGGCGATCAGGTGGATATCATCACGCAGAAAAACCCGAACCCAAGCCGCGACTGGCTTAACCCGAATCTCGGCTTTACCCACACGGCAAAAGCCCGTGCAAAAATACATGCGTGGTTCAAAAAACAGGATCGGGACAAAAACATTCCGGCCGGCAAAGAATTGTTGGAAAGTGAAATCAACCGTTTGGGCATCAGCTTAAAACAAGTGGAACAACAAGCTTTGCCGCGTTACAACCTGAAAAATCTTGATGATTTGTATGCAGGCATTGGCGGCGGTGATATTCGTATCGGGCCGTTAATCAACTTCCTGCAAAACAAATTCATCAAAATTTCCGCGCAGGAAGTAGATAAAGAAATCTTGCGTCACGTCAGCACCAAAAGTGCGGCTAACGCTCAACAAAAAACCGAACGCAAAGATTGCGTTATCGTCGAAGGCGTTGGTAACTTGATGCACCATATTGCCCGCTGCTGCCAACCGATTCCGGGCGACAGCATTGTGGGTTACATCACCATGGGGCGTGGCATTTCCATTCACCGTTGTGATTGCGAGCAATTCCTCGAACTACAAAGCGCTCACCCGGAACGCGTGGTGGAATCCCGTTGGGGCGATAATTATTCTAACGGCTTCCATCTCAATATTCGCATTGTGGCGTCAGATCGCAACGGCTTATTGCGCGACATCACCACCGTGCTGGCAAATGACAAAATCAGCGTACTCGGCGTGTCTTCCCGTACGGATACAAAACGCCAAGTGGCAAACATTGACATGCAAATTGAACTCAACAACGTGGAAATGTTGAGTAAAATTCTATCTCGTTTGGAAAAACTGGATGATGTCATTGAAGCCAAACGCCTCTAATAACAATAAATAAACAAAGGAAAACCTAATGGACAAAACGACGGGGCTAACCCACTTAATTAAATCCACTCAATATTCCATGCAAGGCTTAAAAAGTGCGGTCAAATATGAAACCGCTTTTCGCCATGAGCTTTTCTGCTGCCTTTTCATGATCCCACTTGCCCTATGGCTTGGCGATGATGCCATTGAAAAAGCGCTGATGATCGGTTCCGTGTTGCTAGTATTGGTCGTGGAACTGCTCAACAGCGCCATCGAAGCCGTAGTGGATCGTATCGGCACCGAGCGCCACGAACTCTCCGGCCGCGCCAAAGATCAAGGTTCTGCCGCCGTGTTTGTTGCACTGATTATTGTCGCGATAACTTGGGCGTTCATGTTGTTTAATTAAAAAACATAGTCAAAACTGACCGCACTTTACTTTCGCAAATGGAGAGAAAGGAGAGGGGAGTTTATGAAACAAAAAATGAGCTAAAACAAAGCGTAATATTTTATTAGGAGATGATTTAAACCGTCTCCTTTATTTTTGCCTGAAGCCCTGCTATGGCTTTGCATTCCGACTTACTATGTTTTCCCTTAATGGCGATGGATTGTAAAAACGCTTTAATATCTTGTAATTGTGAAATTTTCTCTTCCACCAACGTCAGTTGCTTAAGTACCAATTTGTCCGCATGATAATGGTCGGCGGTATGAAATTTGAGTGCGTTAAGTTGTTTAATATCTTCCAAAGAAAAACCAAGTCGACGACAATTTTTAATGAACATAAGCTGTGCCACACTTTCTTCGTCATACGATCGATAACCATTAGCCTGTCGTCTTGGTTCCGGTAAGATACCTTGTTTTTCATAGTAACGAATGGTTTCTAAGTGAATCCCGGTACGTTTACTCAGCTCATTGACTTTCATTTCTTCCTCCCCAAAATTTTTACCATTCTAACAAAAAATACTTGATCCCGTAGTCCCTACGGGCTTTAAGCTGTTCTGCACTCAAACAAATTAAGTAAGGAAGGAACGAGATGCCACATCAACACAAACACGAACATTCACACGCTCATACACCAACAAATAAAAAAATTTTAAGCATCAGTTTGGTCATTATCAGCAGCTATATGATCATCGAGTTTTTAGGTGGCTATTATTTTAATAGCCTCGCCTTAATGGCTGACGCCGGGCATATGGCAAATGACAGCCTATCGTTGCTCCTCGCCCTCATTGCTTTGTTTTTAAATGCACAAAACCAAAAAAGGTTCGCGCTGTTAAATGGCACTTCTCTGATTGTGGTGGCAGTATGGATTTTGGTGGAAGCGACAGAACGTTGGCAATACCCAACGACAATGTTGGCGCTGCCCATGCTAGGCGTTGCCATCACTGGACTCTTGGTAAACATTTTCGTAGCTTGGCTAATGATGAAAGGCGATCATGAAAACTTAAACATCAAAGCCGCCTATTTACACGTATTAGCTGACCTGTTTGGCTCTCTGGTGGCAATTATCGCTGGATTAAGCGCATGGCTACTAAACTGGCAATGGGTTGATCTTGTTGCGAGCGGCATTTTAAGCTTATTAGTATTACGCAGTGGTATAAACATTGTTCGTCAGGCAATCATTCGTGCATCAAGATGCACGCTACAGAATTAAATAACGCCCCGTAGCGTGCAACTCGTTGCACGAACTAGAATAACGCGCGGTGGGAAGTCATTCGTGCATCAAGATGCACGCTACCATTAAATAACGCCCCGTAGCGTGCAACTTGTTGCACGAGATCGCTGTACGTCTAAAGAAAATACTTTTCCACTATAGCATCAAAAGCCTTGCGATTAACGCTATCATAGATCGGTTAAATCTAATAAAATGCGACGAATACGGCATTGGCATAAGCCAAGGAGTTATATGTGAAAAAATCTTTTTTGTTGGGGGCAACCGTTTTTATCGGTTTGCTACCATCCTTCGGTGTTTTGGCGGAAGAACAGGAAAAAACATGGGTAGATGAACAACACCAAGAAATACGAGCCACCCTGCGTAGGTGGGCGCATACGATGGATAAATGGATGGGGGAGCCTGATTCCAATCAGCCGGCAAGTGCCGGTTTGCGTATCATGTTGGATAGCCAATGGAATCATTATGATCACTTTTCTATGAAACCACGCGTCCGTGGGAAGATTCGCCTACCAACGTTGAAAAAACACTTGAGTTTGGTCTTTGGTGATGAAGATTTAGATAATGAATCACGAGACAAAAACCACATGGGTAAGGTTTATAACCAACCATTAAATAAAAATAAACATTATGATCGACGTCAAACTCGCGAAGATAATGCCTCTGTGGGTTTACGTTGGTCTGACTCCATTAAAAAATTAGGCATTGACACCGACATCGATTTAGGTATTCGTTCCGGTAGCGATATTTATTTGCGCTTTAAAGCCGGAAAAGAATGGCTTATTACTGATCGTTTTTCTACCAGATTGGAGCAAATTTACCGCTACGGAACCAATAGTAAACATTATTTGCGGATGAACTTTGAAAACAAGTATCGGGATTCGGCGAATACCCTTATTGCAAATCACCTGTATTTGCAGTCTGAACATGATATTGATGAGAAAAATTCTTGGGGAAACAGTTTTTATCGTCAGCACGATTTCAGCAACTATAAGCGTCTGAATTATGGCATTTTTATTGGTGGTGATATCGATAATAAACAATTTCATCTTAACCAATACGGTCCCTTTATTACTTGGCGTCAGCCGATTTTGCGTCAGTGGTTTTTTATTCAGCCTGAACTGAATTACTACAATGATAAAAACCAGGATCGCCGCCATCATATCGGTGCATTTTTACGTTTAGAAGCCATCTTTTAAAATAACGTAACGCATTTTTTATTGTCTGATGGCTTATTGTTGAAATAGAGGGGATAAAGTGCGGTGGATTTTGAAGGTGTTTTTTAGAAAAGCGTAATTGAACATTTAAAAACTTGAATGGCAGAACGCGTTTTCCGTCGCGTTCTGCCATTATTTTACATACGGCTATTCGGCAATTTGACTTCTCTTACCGACATCGTCATGCCATCAATCAACAACAATCTGCCACATAAATTCTTGCCGATTTTTAACCGCACTTTGATGGCTTCCAAGGCTTGAATAGAACCAACCAAACCGACAATGGGCGCCAACACACCGGCTTCTACGCAGCTTAACGCGTTGTCGCCGAATAAACGGCTGAGCGTATGATAGGTTGGCGTGTTGTCTTCATAAGTGAAAACCGAAACCTGTCCTTCCATGCGAATAGCTGCGCCGGAAATGAGCGGAATTTTATGGGCAGAACAAACCGTGTCTAATTGATTGCGAGTGGTGACATTGTCAGTGCAATCCAATACCACATCAAATTTGCCAACCAAGTCGTGAAGTTGCTGTTCATCCAATAATTGATGGATTACATTGACCTCAATATGTGGATTTAAACGTTGCAGGGAGAGTTTCGCCGATTCCACTTTGGGCATCCCAAGGCGACTGTCATCATGTAATACTTGGCGTTGTAAATTGGATAAATCTACGGTGTCAAAATCCAGCAAGGTCAAATGACCCACACCGGCAACGGCCAAATATTGGCCGGCAGCACAACCTAATCCGCCGAGACCAACAATCAACATTTTTGTATTCTTTAGCGTTTCCTGCCCATCAAAATCAATGTCTTTCAATACGATTTGACGGTTGTAACGCAATTCTTCCTGATGGCTTAATTCCATAGCAAATCCAATGTATTAGCGTAATAAATCGTTAAACGGTTCGATGGTGACGGTTTCGCCTGCTACAACGTTGCCACGATCTTGTTCCAATACGATAAAACAGTTGCTTTTCACAAAGGAGCTAAACAAATGTGATCCTTGGAAGCCTACCGGCTGCACTTCAATTTGACCTTGTGCATTGAGTTGATAGAAACCTCGTTGGAAGTCTAAGCGTCCCGGTGCTTTTTTCAGATTAGTTGCTGCAATCGCCGGTAAACGCATTGGTGCTTTCCATTGGCTATAACCGCTCAGTTTGGCAATTGCCGGTTGTACTAATTGATAGAAAGTAACCAAGGCCGACACCGGATTGCCCGGCAAGCCACAGAACCAGGCTTTTTCTAATTTTCCGAAGGCAAACGGTTTGCCCGGTTTAATGGCGATTTTCCAGAAATTGATTTTGCCGACTTTTTCTAAAATATGTTTGGTGAAATCCGCTTCGCCCACAGACACACCGCCACTGGTGATGACCAAATCTGCTTGTTGTTGGGCTTCCAAAAAGGCTTTTTCAAATTGTGCTTCGTTGTCCGGTAAAATGCCGAAATCCAATACGTCGCAATTGAGTTTCTCTAACAACAGTTTTACAGTGAAACGGTTCGTATCATAAATTTGACCGGCTTGTAACGGTTGACCGACCGGAACCAGTTCATCACCGGTCGAAAGCACGGCTACTTTTAAACGTGGAAACACAGCCACTTTTTCAATACCGAGAGAGGCGAGCAAAGGCAAGGAGACCGCGTTTAACAGCGCGCCTTGTTGTAATACCACATCGCCCAGTTTCACATCCTCCCCAATACGACGAATGTTTTGACCCAATTTAGGCAGGCTGGTAAACGTCACCGTGCCATCACCGTTCACTTGAACCTCTTCTTGCATCACCACCGCGTCAGCGCCTTGTGGAATCATCGCGCCGGTCATGATTCTGACCGCACTTTGTGCCGTCCATTCTCTCTCAAAAGGCGCACCGGCAAAGGCTTTTCCGGCAACAGAGAGGGTCATGGATTGTTGTAAATCTGCCAAACGCACGGCATAACCGTCCATCGCAGAGTTATCGAAAGAAGGCACATTAATCGGAGAAATGACATTTTCAGCACAAACTCGTTGACTGGCTTGATGTATCGGCAACGTCTCCGTGTCAGTCGGAGAAGGAAGTTGATTTAACATTTGTTCAAGTGCTTGGGATAGCGGCAACATACGGAATCCTTGTTAGAATAAAAAAGTGCGGTCATTATACGCTAATCTTAGGCTATTGACCTAGGCGATCTCATGAGCCGTAAATATTGCGAAAAAACACCGCACTTTTAAAAGTGAATAGTTTTATGCCAATCTTGCTTTTGCTTCTGCAATGGCTTCTGCGATACGCAACGGTGATACTCCACCTTTGGCGGCGCGTTTGTCTAAGCAGGATTGTAAAGAAAGAATGACGTACACATCGTCTGATACTTTTTCACAGAATTGACGAAATTCAGGAATCGTCAGGTCTTCTAAGGCTTTGTGTTGCTTGATAGCGTACACCACGGTTTCGCCCACAATATGGTGAGAATCGCGGAACGGTACGCCTTTGGCAACCAAATAATCGGCTAATTCAGTGGCGTTGGAGTAGCCTTTCAGGGCAGATTCACGGGTGCGTTCCACGTTCACTTTGATATCGTCTAACACTAATGACGCCATGTCTAAGCAATCTTGCCAAGTGTCCAATGCATCGAAAATGCCTTCTTTGTCTTCCTGCATATCTTTGTTATACGCCAACGGTAAACCTTTTAAGGTCATTAACATCCCATTTAACGCACCGATAACCCGTCCTGCTTTGCCGCGAATTAATTCGCAGGCATCGGGGTTTTTCTTCTGTGGCATGAGGGAAGAGCCGGACGTCACGCGATCGGAGAGTTCCACGAAATTAGATTCACCACTGTTGAAAATAATCATATCTTCGGCGAAACGGGACAAATGCACCATGCTCAGCGAGGCGGCAGAGAGCAGTTCAACGATATGATCTCGGTCGGAGACGCTGTCTAAGCTGTTACGAGTTGCAAAAGCAAAATCTAAATCTTTAGCGAGCTGTTCGCGATCGATAGGATACGCCGTACCGGCAAGGGCGCCACTGCCTAGCGGACAGCTGTTCATGCGGCGGTAAGCATCGGCTAAACGGGAATAATCGCGATCCAACATTTCCACATAGGCCATGCACCAATGGGCAAAAGTAATTGGTTGAGCGCGTTGCAGGTGCGTGTAGCCCGGCATCACGGCATCTTGGTTATTTTGTGCGGTGAGCACTAATTTGCGTTGTAGTTCGCGAAGGGAATGTTGCAATTCAGCCACCCGTTCTTTACACCACATTTTGATGTCGAGCGCCACTTGGTCGTTACGACTGCGGCCGGTATGCAGTTTTTTACCTAAATTGCCGACTTTGTCGATCAGTTTACTTTCTACCCAACTGTGAATGTCTTCCGCATCATCTTGCAAAATCGCTTGCGGATTTGACCGCACTTCAATCAATAATTCGTTCAGTGCTTGTTCTAATTGTTGCTGTTCTTGTACGGTTAAAATATTGACGGAAACCAAGGCTTTCGACCAACCGATAGAGCCTTCAATATCTTGCTCGGCAAGGCGATAGTCAAAGCGTAATGAATCGTTAAAATTTTTAAAACGCTTGTCCGCCGCCTGCGTAAAGCGTCCACCCCAAAGTGCCATAGAATCCTCTGATTTGTGATTGGTGAAATTGGTTAAAAAATATAGCACAGAAACAAAAAAGGCGATCAACAAAAAATTGGCTTTTTTTGACCGCACTTTTGGTGTGATTGATTGTTATTTTAATAAATCTTCGTTTTTAGCGTGGATCCACTTGCCGCGTTTTTTATCTATATATTGAAAATACTCGTTAGAAAACGTCCCTTGGACACAAGTAAATTTATCGCGGCGCGTATTTACCTCTTTGTTTTCTAAGGCTTTGTTTAAGGTTTCCGGGCCGGTAAGCACAAATACACCGCCGTCAACGCGACGATTTTC
This sequence comes from uncultured Aggregatibacter sp., assembly GCF_901873365.1. Lineage (GTDB taxonomy): Bacteria > Pseudomonadota > Gammaproteobacteria > Enterobacterales > Pasteurellaceae > Aggregatibacter. The sequence goes on along the minus strand of NZ_CABFLM010000060.1, from coordinate 770 downwards.
AATGTTGTCCACAATAATATCCAACGTTTCCTTTAAAAATGGGTTGCCTTTGCGGCTGGCTAAGAAAAAGTTGGTGTAACGCCCGCGACGGGTGATAAGAACTTCCCCGTCTTTCGAATCAATCATTGCGTCCAAACAACCAACAAGATGTCCGTCAATATCGATATAGATACCGCCCTCTTGATACAGAACAAAGATACGCCAAAAATCTGCTTGTGCAGCGCCATCTGTCAGTCGGTTATACGCCGCAAAAGTACGCGGATCGGCATATTTCTCAATATAGTCGCTACGGGCTTCAGTGCTGACATAGCGGTAATTGTAACTTAGCGAAAATAATCGATTAATCAAATAGTTACAGTAAATTGGTAAAGTCACTTTATTGCTATAGTTGGTTTGCCAAATCACGCGATTAATATGGCTTGATTTGCTAGATTGACGTTTGGCTTGGCTGAATTCAGGAATCGTAAAGCGTTTTTTGGGGAAAAATAGATGGAAAGGGTAACTGACCGTTTTGATGAGGTTCCCGATGAAACGTAATAAGCCGTTTGAAATAAAAAGTGCGGTCTGATTTTTTATTGTTTTTTGCACTATAAATGGATCCATTATCCCGTTAAAAATATGCGCTACTTTATCACTTTATCTTGAAAGAATAAAACACTCGGTAAGACTAAAAAAGCATGAAATGAGGAAATGAAGTGGTGGGCGATACCGGTCTCGAACCAGTGACCCCCTCCTTGTAAGGGAGGTGCTCTCCCAACTGAGCTAATCGC
>NZ_CABFLM010000059.1 GCF_901873365.1 uncultured Aggregatibacter sp. | reverse complement strand
CTATGAAAGCTTATTTAGATTTGTGCCAACGCATTGTTAACGAAGGCGTTTGGGTAGAAAACGAACGTACCGGAAAACGCTGTTTAACGGTGATTAACGCCGGTTTGACTTACGATGTGGCAAACAACCAATTTCCGTTGATTACCACCCGTAAAAGTTATTGGAAAGCCGCGATTGCAGAATTTTTAGGCTATATTCGCGGTTATGATAATGCCGCCGACTTCCGCAATCTTGGCACCAAAACCTGGGATGCCAATGCCAATGAAAATCAGGCTTGGCTTAACAATCCTCACCGTAAAGGTACCGATGACATGGGACGCGTATATGGTGTGCAGGGCAGAAGTTGGCGTAAACCGAATGGCGAACATCTCGATCAGCTACGCAAAATCGTCAATAACCTCAGCAAAGGCATTGATGACCGTGGTGAGATTCTGACGTTCTATAACCCGGGTGAATTTGATTTGGGTTGTTTGCGCCCTTGCATGCACACGCATACGTTTTCTTTACTTGGCGACACGTTATATCTCACCAGTTACCAACGCTCTTGCGATGTGCCGCTTGGCTTGAATTTTAACCAAATCCAAGTGTTTACCTTCTTGGCGTTAATGGCACAGATTACCGGCAAAAAAGCAGGGCAGGCATTTCACCACATTGTGAATGCGCACATTTATGAAGACCAGTTGGTACTCATGCGTGATGTGCAATTAAAACGTGAGCCTTTCCCATCACCGCAGTTGGAAATTAATCCGGACATTAAATCTTTAGAAGACCTGGAAACCTGGGTCACCATGGACGATTTCAAGGTCACGGGTTATCAATGCCACGAGCCGATTAAATATCCGTTTTCCGTCTAACAAAGTGCGGTCGGTTTTAAAAACGTTTTTAAAATCCACCGCACTTTTCATCTGAAGAACCTCATGACTGAATTGCAACATCAATTAGATGAACAATTTATGCGCCACGCCTTAACGCTGGCGGACAAAGCAGAAGCCTTGGGTGAAATTCCCGTGGGCGCCGTGTTAGTGAGCGAGGAGGGTGAAATTATTGGCGAGGGATGGAATTTATCGATCATTGATTCTGATCCTACGGCGCACGCCGAAATTGTTGCTCTACGCCAAGGCGGCCAACGCTTACAAAATTACCGCTTGTTGAACGCAACCTTATACGTCACCCTTGAGCCTTGCACTATGTGCGCCGGGGCAATTTTGCATAGCCGCATTAAGCGCTTAGTGTTTGGTGCGGCGGACTATAAAACCGGTGCGGTAGGTTCCCGTTTTCATTTTTTTGATGATTACAAAATGAACCATACCATCGAAATTACCGCTGGCGTGTTGCAGCAGGAATGCAGTGAAAAACTCAGTGCGTTTTTTCAAAAACGCCGCGCGCAGCAGAAAGAAGCGAAATTAGCAGACATCCCGAATAAATCCAATGTCGAAACAATGAATAGAGATTAATGTGCGGAAGAATCGTTCTTATTTTTGTACGAGAGATAAGAGCATAAAACCACAAGATTACTTTTTATCGTAGAAAATTACGGCATTTTTCCTTTTATTTTGATACACTGGGCAAGTTATCGCCTTCATTATTTTGTTGGCATGATTTCCGTCTTAGTCAATATCTATTTATATGCGTTCTAAAGGAAACATTATGAGTATTAATAACCTCAAATATAAATTCCAACATTTTTTATACCCGATTGCCGCACAGTGTGATCGTTTGGGCATTAAAGCCAGCTATATTACGGTATTCTCTAGCATCCTCTCTATTGTCATTGGCATCACGGTGCTTTTAGGCGGGCAATCGCTCTTTTGGTTAATTCCAATTGGGCTATTTATTAACCTTGTCTTGCTGAATAATCTTGCCGATATTCTTATCTATGATTTTGAGCATACGTCTCGTTGCAGTCTATATTTAACCAAAATCATCTATGTTGTTGCCATGACAGCGGCATACATTCCTTTTATGTTTGTTGCGCCTTTTGATCCGCTACAAATCGGTTTAGTCATTCTACTTTCAGCGTTACTGGATTTAAATCTGCTCCCTAAACAAAAAGAAGAAAACGATGAACCCTATGGTGGACCGTTAGATAAAGTCGATCGTGCAATCTTACTTGGTGAAGTAGCGATATTATACGCCCTCTTTGCGCCGTTCAATGAAGCACTTTATTGGGCACCGTGGGTATTAGTCGCCAGTTTAGTCCTCACGCTAATCATTAGAATTAAACTCAACCGTACGAATACGCCAATTCCAGAGGAAGTCCAAGAAGAAATTCATCAAGAGCTTTTAGAAGAACTAAAAGAAAAAATGAAATAATCCAATACAAATCCCTTATGCCGTGTCATTGCCTTGAAACAATGATACGGCATTATTTTTTATAACAAGGAGTAATTATGGACACACGGTTAAAAATTGGTTTAGTCTCCGTTTCAGATAGAGCCTCTCAAGGCGTTTATGCTGACCAAGGTATCCCTGAATTAAAACAATGGCTTGAACAAGCCATGGCTACCCCCTTTAGTGTTGTTGAACGTCTTATCCCCGATGAGCAAGCAGAAATCGAACGTGTATTATGTGAATTGGTGGATGAACAGCATTGCCACCTTGTGTTAACCACTGGCGGAACCGGTCCGGCAAAACGGGATGTCACACCGGATGCGACGTTAGCCATTGCCGATCGGGAAATGCCCGGCTTTGGCGAACAAATGCGCCAAGTCAGTTTGCATTTTGTTCCAACCGCCATTTTATCCCGTCAAGTGGGTGTGATTCGCAAAGATAGCCTTATTCTTAATTTACCGGGGCAACCGAAAGCTATCAAAGAAACCTTAGAAGGCGTTAAAGACAGCGAGGGTAAGGTCATTGTGCAAGGGATTTTTAGTGCGGTGCCTTATTGCCTGCAATTAATCAATGGCATCTACATCGACACCAACCCTGCGATTATCACCAGTTTTAGACCAAAATCAGCACGCCGTGAATAATACTTCGTTGGCAATATTACGCTAAAATACAGACTTCGTTATTAAAAAAGCCATCTGAAAATGCATGAAAAAACGACCGCACTTTTCAGATGGCTTCTTGTTAATGAGAAATTGCCATGTGCATACCCGATTCGTATGGCAATAATGGATAGGTGATGAAAACGCAAAGTAATGCGTTATTTATTTTTCCCTTCTAAATACAACCACTCTGCCACTTGTTTGGCGAAGTAAGTCAAAATGCCGTCAGCGCCGGCACGTTTGAAACAAAGCAAAGATTCCATAATACATTCTTTTTCTTTCAACCAGCCGTTTTGAATCGCCGCCATGTGCATGGCATATTCACCGGACACTTGGTAGGCAAAGGTTGGTACGCCGAATTGTTGTTTTACGCGATAGACCAAATCTAAATATGGCATACCCGGTTTCACCATCACCATATCGGCGCCCTCTTCCAAGTCTAATGCCACTTCTTGTAACCCTTCATCGCTGTTAGCTGGATCTAATTGGTAGGTCTTTTTATCGCCGCCTTTTAAATTGCCTGAAGATCCCACAGCATCACGGAACGGGCCGTAATAGTTGGAAGCATATTTAGCGGAGTAAGCCATGATGAGGGTGTTAATAAAGCCTTTTTCTTCCAAGGCGTTGCGGATTCTGCCGATGCGACCATCCATCATGTCGCTTGGTGCGACCACGTCTGCACCGGCTTCTGCGTGGGACAGCGCTTGTTTGATTAATATATCGGTAGTGATGTCGTTCAGTACGTAGCCTTCTTCATCGATAATACCGTCTTGTCCGTGTAGGGTGTAAGGGTCAAGCGCCACATCAGTTAATACGCCAAGGTCAGGATAGGCGGCTTTGAGTGCCTTCACTGCGCGTTGCACCAAGCCGTTCGGACTATAAGCTTCTTCCGCCATTAAGGATTTTTTCGCCTGTTCCACCACAGGAAATAACGCAATCACCGGTACGCCATATTTCACCAATAAACCCGCCTCAATTAACAGTTGGTCGATGGTTAAACGTTCTACGTTTGGCATGGAAGGCACCGCTTCACGATGATTTTCGCCTTCAATAATAAATACGGGATAAATCAGATCATCAACAGTCAGTTTATGTTCAGCCATTAAGCGGCGACTAAAATCCTGTTTACGCATGCGGCGTAAACGGCGGGTTGGAAAACCGGTAAAAATTTGTTGTGTCATATTATCTCCCGAATTGAATTAGTGATTAGCTGTGTTGTTTCCATCTTGAGTGGCCTCGTCTTCTTCACGCGGACGATAAAATCGCGCAAAGAATACACCCACTTCAAATAACAAACACATTGGAATAGCAAGCAAGGTTTGTGAGAATACATCCGGCGGAGTTAAAAGCATGCCGATAAAGAACGCACCGACAATAATATAAGGGCGCTTGGCTTTTAAATCTTCCGGTGTGGTAACACCAGTCCAGCATAACAGAATAATCGCCACCGGCACTTCAAAGCAAACACCGAAAGCTAAGAATAACGTCAGTACAAAATCTAAGTAGCTACTGATGTCGGTCGCGATCGCCACCCCTTCCGGTGCCGTTTTAGTTAAAAAGCTGAACACTAACGGGAATACCACATAGTAAGCAAAAGCTACGCCTAGATAAAACAACAGCGTGCTGGAAAATAATAGTGGATAAATCAGGCGTTTTTCATGTTGATATAACGCCGGTGCCACAAACGCCCAAATTTGGTAAAGCAAAAATGGCACGGAAATAAAAATGGCAACAACGCCGGTCAGTTTAATTGGGGTGAAAAACGGCGTGGCGATGTTGGTGGCAATCATGCTGGAACCGTTTGGCAAGTTCGCTGTTAACGGTGCTGCCACAAAGTTATAAATTTCGTTGGAAAAATAAACTAACGCCACAAATACCACAGCAACGAAAATAATGCTGCGTAATAAACGGTTGCGCAGTTCTACCAGATGAGTGATGAGGGGTTGAGTATCGTCAACGCTGGTCATAAATTATCCTAATTGAGGGTTGCGCCCTAGCTTTTATTTGAGGATTGTTCGGTTTTCTCCGAATGGGCATTTTCTGAATTGGCCGGTAAAGGATTATCCGGATCATATTGATTGATGTAATAAGCCAGTTTGTCATCTAGCTCAATTTCTTCTTGCTCCGCCTGTTCTGCCGGAGAAAGTGCGGTCGTATTTCGCGACATTTCTGCAACGGCTAAGGCTTCTGTATTTTGTTCGGAAAAATCTTCAACATCAAGAATGTCATAGTTAGCCATTGGGTTGCGATCATTTGAACCGGGATGAATATTGTCATTTTCATCCGAATTTTCTACCGCACTTTTCATTTCCTTGATTTGATCTTGCAACGTAGTATTACTTTGTGCTGCTTTTTGTTCCAAATCGGCACGCAACTTATCCGCAGAGGCTTTTAATTCCTCAACGGTTTTGCCTAATTCGGGAGACAGCGCCTTAAGATTCAAGCTTTCCGCTTTCTTAATGCTGTCTTGCAACTCTTGCAATTTTAATTCTTGTTTCAGTTCGTTTTGTACATTTGCCGCCAAGCCACGAACGGTTCGCACCCAAGACATGACCGTGCGAATGGCTACCGGTAAACGTTGTGGGCCTAGTACTACTAAGCCCACAATACAAACTAAGACAACCTCAGAAAAACCAATATCAAACACGGATTATGCCTGTTCTTTTTCTTTGCTTTTTTCTTGTTCCGGTTGTGCCTTTTGCTTTTGTTCCACTTTATCGAAACTTGCATCAGCCGGTTTGGCTTCTTCATTCATGGCTTTTTTAAAGCCTTTTACAGACTCGCCCAAATCCGTACCTAACGTACGCAATTTCTTCGTACCGAATAACAATACAATGATTAAAACCAAAATAGCCAATTGCCAAATGCTAATGCCACCCATAAAAACCTCATTGATATGCGTTAAGAGATGAAATTTATCTGTTGAAAACGTGCAGAACTATACTCGTTTTACCCGTGTTGAACAATAGCCAAGCCGGATTATTTTCGTATTTATTGACGTTGCTTACCTTGCTTCTTTGCATTTTAACTTAGCATCGTATAGCAACTCGCTTCCTTCTAAGCCTTAAATAACTCCCTTGAAGTCAAACTGTCGCTCTCATTTTATACCGCAATAACACACTCAAAAGAATGCTGCCGAATGACGCAAATTAGGCAGCATTCAAGGAGTTGACTAGTTAGCCTTATCGTCAATTAACACGGTTTCTAACGCCACTTTGATCATTTCATTAAACGTCAACTGACGCTCTTCCGCACTGGTTTGTTCATGAGTACGAATATGGTCGGATACGGTACAGATAGTCAATGCACGCGCACCGTATTCCGCTGCCACGCCATAAATACCGGCGGCTTCCATTTCTACGCCTAGAATGCCGTATTTTTCCATCACGTCAAACATGGCGACATCCGGAGTATAGAATAAATCCGCAGAAAATAGATTACCGACACGAACCTTAACATCTAATTCCTTCGCTGCCTGTACCGCCGCTTGCGTTAAACCGAAATCGGCAATCGCTGCAAAATCGTTGTCTTTAAAACGAATACGATTGACTTTGGAATCGGTACACGCACCAAGACCGATAACCACATCACGCACTTTGACATCCATACGGACGGCACCACAAGAGCCGACACGAATCAGTTTTTTCACACCGTATTCCGTAATAAGTTCTTTCGCGTAAATGGAACAGGAAGGGATCCCCATACCATGGGCCATCACAGAAATGCGGCGACCTTTATAGGTGCCGGTAAAGCCCAACATATTGCGAACGTTGGTCACTTCTTGCACGTTTTCTAAGAAAGTTTCCGCGATATACTTCGCACGAAGCGGATCGCCCGGCATTAATACGGCATCGGCAAATGCACCGGCTGGCGCGTTAATATGTGGAGTCATAGTCTTTTCCTCTTTATTGACATGGTGAACTAAAATTAGCGCAAACGTTTTCGTTGCCTATAAACGACAACACCACGAACGGGTCGTGGTGTCATCATAAAAAAAACGTGGTGAAATCATACCGCACTTTATAGCACAGCACCACTCAAACCGATAAATAATCCGGCAATCGTTGCACTCATTAAGTTAGATAATGAACCGGCAAGCACCGCTTTTAAACCTAAACGCGCAACATCACCGCGACGATTTGGTGCCATACCGCCTAAACCGCCGATTAAGATTGCAATGGAGCTGAAGTTAGCGAAACCACAAAGTGCGAAGGTAATAATTGCTTTGGTTTTATCACTTAACACCACAGCAGAATCCGGTTGTAAATATTTAGCAAATTCTAAATAACCCACAAATTCGTTCACCGCTAATTTTAAACCAATCATTTGGCCGGCAATGGCAGATTCTTCCCAAGAAATCCCGATTAAGTATGCCAATGGTTTGAAAATCCAACCTAAAATCACTTGTAAAGTTAAGTTTGGTTCACCAACAATGCCACCCAAACTACTTAAAATCCAGTTGATTAAGGCAATCACAGACACAAACGCAATTAACATCGCGCCTACATTCAGTGCCAAGTGCATACCGTCACGCGCACCATTTGCTAAGGCTTCAATCGCGTTGGACGGTTTTTCCACATCCGCGTCCTCTTTTAACATATCATCAGTTTTTTCCGTTTGTGGAAACATGATTTTCGCGAATAATAAACCACCCGGCGCGGCCATAAAAGAAGCGGCGATTAAGTAAGTTAACGGCACGCCCATTCCGGCATAACCTGCCATCACAGAACCGGCGATAGAAGCCACGCCCCCCACCATCACAGCGAATAATTCAGATTGGGTCATACGACCGATAAATGGCTTAACAATTAACGGCGCTTCCGTTTGCCCCACGAAAATGTTTGCGGCAGCTGACATGGATTCCGCTTTTGAGGTACCTAATAATTTTTGTAACCCACCACCGATAAGTTTGATGACCCATTGCATCACCCCGATGTAATAAAGCAAGGAAATGAGTGCAGAGAAGAAGATAATCACCGGTAATACTTTAATAGCAAAGATAAAACCGAAACTTTGGCTTGGGTCAGTCAATCCACCAAAAACAAAGCTAATCCCTTCATTACCAAAACCGATAACTTTGCCGATAAAATCGGATGCCGCTTGTAATGCGTGACGTCCGGCCGGCACATAAAGCACGAAAGCACCGATAGCGATTTGAATGGCCAGTGCGCCAAACACAGTACGTAAATTGATCGCTTTGCGATTGTTAGAGAATAAAACGGCAATCCCTAACAGCACAAAAATACCGATAATGCTGATTAAAATGTCCATAGATACCTCAAAGGATGTAAATAAAAATTTGGCGTATTCTACTTGTTTTTGTGGCGAAGAGGGAGTGATTTTTTCAAGAATAAAAAAATCCCGAGGATTTCGAGATTTTTTAATGCTTAGCATCGTAGCGTGCAACTTGTTGCACGAAATTGTGAATGTCCGAAAGGGGTAAATAACATTTCGTACGTGGTTTAGTCGTACATCAAGATACACAGTACGCACGACATTGCGAATGATGCATCGAGGTTAATCATTCGTGCAACAAGTTGCACGCTACAAGGGGTAAATAATCCTCCGATATGTTGAATTTCGGTTGTCAGCCTTGTTCGTTATATAGCGAGGATTTTTTAATGCTTAGGATCGTAGCGTGCAACTTGTTGCACGAAATCGTGAATGCCCGAAAGGGTTAAATAACGTTCCGTGCGTGGTTTGGTCGTACATCAAGATGAACGGCACTTACGACATTGTGAATGACGTATCGAGGTTAATCATTCGTGCAACAAGTTGCACGCTACGAGGGGGAAATAATCCTCCTATATGTTGAATTTCGGTTGTCAGCCTTGTTCATTATATAGCGAGGATTTTTTAATGCTTAACGCTGAATCAAATAGCGTAATTTGGTGCCATCTTGTTCTATGCTTAATAACGTATAACCGTGGTTTTTGGTATCCACCGGAATGTTGTTGATGGATTGTGCGCAGTCGCTTAACAATTCCAACACTTCCCCTTTTTTGAGCTCAGGCATGCTTTCTAACATGACGATGGCAGGATAGGGACAAGGTTCGCCCACGGTGTCGATGGTGTAATCCGGCACGATGTCTTTTGGATCTTTATCTAATTTGTGCACAACGGTAAATGCCATAATGTGTTTTCCTTCTGTGAAATAAAAATAACGTTAAATCAAACCGCACTTTTACGCCTGTGCGAGAGCGGCGATTTTGGCTTTTGCTTTGGCAAGAAAGCGTTTTTCCCACCAGACGACAGCGATTAAGCAGACGATCAATAAACCGTAGTTCACCAATAATCCGCCGACCGGACCAAATTCTTTCAGTAAGTTCAGTTTTTCGTAGTCAAGCGCCAATGCCGGTGCCAAATCATCCCAAGCGTAGGCGAGATAGGTAGAACCGATAACGTTGCCGATACCCACCCACATAAAATGTACTTGGCCTTCCATCGCGCGGTACATCCAACCGGTTTCACAACCGCCGGCTAATACAATGCCGAAACCGAATAATAAACCACCGATAATCGCATTTGGACCCGCCCACATGATTTTTGCCGGAACGCCTAATTGAATGTAACTAAACACACCGATGGTGCCTGCAAGAATGCCGAAAATAATGGCTTTTGCCATGTAAGCGCGGCCGGTTACCCAAAGATCACGGAAAGCCGATGTGAAGCAGATTTGCGCACGTTCGATAAGTAAACCGAAAGCTAAACCGCATAGCATGGCGAAGCCCAATTTGACGGACTGAGTCATCACATAAAAGGAGGCGATGAGGTAAGCGAAGAAAACCATCATGCCGATCCAAAAACGGCGTTGCGCTCTTTTCGGATCGCTTTCTTGTAATTTCGCGGCGCCTTTTTTCAATTCCAATTTCACACGGAACATCGGTAATAAAGTGACTTTTACGCCGGCGTAAGTTCCAAGGGCTGTGGCAATGGTGAAAAACCAAGCGTGCACGGAAAATTGTGGAATGCCGGTAAATAACGAGGCAAGGTTACAGCCCATCGCCAAACGTGCGCCGAAGCCGGCAATGGCTCCGCCGATTAAGGCTTGCACGATACGGCGTTTGTGTGGCTGGTTACGCCATTTCACATTATTTGCCCATAAGGCCGCGGAGATACAACCGGCAAACATGCCTAAGATCATCACGCCATCAACACGGGTGAAAATCGTGCCTTGCATGCCGATGATTTTGTAGTAACTCCAATCGGACACATCGATGCCCAAGGTTTGTAGTGCATGGCCGCCCCAACGGGTAAATTCGCCGGTGACTGCCCAATACGTACCGGTAATGCCGAAATAATAGGCTGAGATTAAACCGGCGGCGATAACGGCGATAACGGGATTCCAATATTTAATCAAATATTGTTGTTTGAACTGTTGTAAAACTTCGTTCATTTTTTATCCTATTAAGGTGAATGAAAGTATTACAAGGAAGGTATAACAATGAGAAAAGGCTCAAAAGAAGGGCTTTGTCATTTCCTATACACAAACTTGCGATATAAATGAAATTACAAATTAGATTTGCGAGCGTTAGTTTAATGAATAAAATCATGAAAGGCAATCGTTCGCTTGTTTTTTTAACATTTTTAGGTACGTTACCTTACTTTTAATCTTCTCAATGATTCAGCTGAATCCATATTGCTTGTGCTATGTAAATGGATATAATTCGTCGCACATTTATTACAACAAAGGAAATCCTATGAAAAAAGTCATTTGTTCATTATTTGCACTTTCAGCATTGAGTACTGCGGTGGCACAAGAAGTCAATATTAAAATTCTTGGAACCTCCGATGTGCATGGCCGTATTGTGCCTTGGAGTTATGGGGCGGATGTTGCTGACAAATCCGGTTCTTATGCGCAAATTGCCACTTATGTAAACGATATTCGTAAACAACATAAAAATGTGGTATTAGTCGATGTTGGGGATGCCATTCAAGACAACCAAGTTGATGTTTTTGCTAAAACGAAAAAATACTATCAAGATCATCCTGTACCAAAAGTATTAAACGCAATGAAATATGACGTTTTTGTGTTGGGAAATCATGAGTTTAATTTTGGTATGAAAGCACTTGATGAAATTTTAAAAGACATTAAGGCAAAAAAATTAACTGCGAATTTTTATTATAAAAAGAATGATAAACGCTATCTCGCACCGGCAACAATTATCGAAAAAGACGGCGTGAAATTGGGAATTATCGGTTTAACCACCCCAATGTCTGCCAAGTTTGAAGAAGATACCGGTAACTTAAAAGACATGAAATTCACTTCGCCAAGCGAAGAAGCAAAAGCACAAGTGGCGGCTTTAAAAGCGAAAGGTGCAGATGTCATTATCGCAGTGAGTCACATGGGCATTGATAATGAAAACAATATCCCTGATACCGGTATGCGTGATGTGATTAATGCTGTTGATGGCATTGATGTCGTTATTGCCGGTCACATGCACAAAAACGTACCGAGTGAAACCATCAAAGATACTCTAATCACAGAACCACACCGTTACGGCACCGTGGTTTCCGAAGTGGATTTAACCTTTGATATCAACGATAAAAAAGAGGTTAAGCTATTGAAGAAAGAAGCCAAAACCGTTCCGGTGAAAGCGTTGGAGGCTGATCCTGAAATTGAGAAAATTTATCGTCCTTATCATGAAGAATTACGCCGTTTGAATAATGTGGTCATCGGGCATACCGAACATGATATGGTGCCACAAGGAAAAAATCATGGTGTCTCCATTGCTTTCTCTAAAGATACCGGTCTTTCTTCTTTTATCACCGATGTTGAACGTCACTATAGCGGTGCTGATGTAGTGAGTTTTGCCTTTGACTATGAAACAGTGCGTTTGCCTAAAGGTGAGATTAAGAAAAAAGACGTGATTTATAACTATCGTTATGCCGGTGGTGATGTCACTGTCTATGAACTCACAGGCAAGCAGTTAAAAGAGTATATGGAATGGTCGGCAGATTATTTCAATACGATTCAGCCGGGCGATACGAATTATCGTTATGATGAAAAACGCAGTAAATCTAAATATGTCACCTTCGATATCTTCGGCGGAGTGAAATATAAAATTGATTTACGCAATCAAAGCGGCAATAAAATCGTGGACTTGACCTTGGCAGATGGACGCGCGATTACCGATGATATGAAACTCAAAGTCGGTATGAACTCTTATCGTTTTGGTCAATTAAATGGTAAAGGCGGTATTTGGGAAGGTCAGCAAATTCCTGTTTTATGGGAGTCTAAAGTGGCGATGGGACGTGAAAAAGGCACCATTCAAAACATGATGATTGATTACATCCAAAACGTGAAAAAAGGCAAAATTGATGGGCTTTCACATCAACGTTGGGAAATCATTGGATTAGAATAAGATTCTCAGCATTTGCGTAAAAAAGCGTTCCCTGTTAAATGCGTTTGATCATTTACATCGGGAACGCTTATTTTTTTGAACGTTATTTATCGGTTACAGTTTTTCCACCAACTCTATTGCCGCGCCGATATAGCTTGCCGGCGTGAGTTGTTGCAAGCGTGCTTTTTCTTCTGCCGGAATGTCTAATTTCTCAATAAAATCAAACATCGCTTTGGTATCGACGCGTTTGCCTCGGGTGAGTTCTTTCAGTTTTTCGTACGGTTTTTCAATGCCGTAACGACGCATCACGGTTTGAATTGGTTCGGCGAGCACTTCCCAGTTTTGATCCAATTCTTCACGTAAATGGGCTTCATTCACTTCTAATTTGCTGATGCCTTTTTGGGTCGCTGCATAGGCGATTAAGCAGTACCCTAAACCTACGCCAAGGTTGCGCAACACGGTGGAATCCGTTAAATCGCGTTGCCAACGGGAAATCGGTAATTTGCTGCCTAAGTGTGCCATCACGGCATTTGCCAAACCAAGGTTACCTTCGGAGTTTTCGAAGTCGATTGGGTTGACTTTGTGTGGCATGGTAGAAGAACCGATTTCACCGGCGATGGTACGTTGTTTGAAGTGATTTAGCGCGATGTAACCCCACAGGTCGCGGTCAAAGTCAATCACAATTGTGTTAAAACGCGCTACGCAATCAAACAATTCGGCGATGTAATCATGCGGTTCGATTTGGGTGGTGTACGGGTTCCATGTTATGCCCAAAGAGGTCACAAATTCTTCGCTGAAGGTATGCCAGTCAATATTCGGGTAAGCGGATAAATGGGCGTTATAGTTTCCCACGGCGCCGTTGATTTTACCTAGAATATCAATGTGTTGTAATTGTTTATATTGGCGTCTTAAACGATACACCACGTTGGCCATTTCTTTGCCCACGGTGGTTGGCGATGCCGGTTGACCGTGTGTGCGGGAAAGCAATGGAATGGTTTTATATTGCTCGGCAAGTGCGGTGATTTTTTCGATTAAATTTTGCCACTCCGGCAACAACACTTCTTCACGCGCGGTGTTTAGCATTAAGGCGTGGGAAAGGTTGTTGATGTCTTCGGAGGTGCAGGCAAAGTGAATAAATTCGCTGATTGCCGCCAATTCAGGCAATGCTGCGCTTTTTTCTTTAAGGAAATATTCCACTGCTTTTACATCGTGGTTAGTGTTTTTTTCGATTTCTTTAATGCGCTCGGCATCTTCAATAGCAAAATTAGCGACAATTTGGTTGAGGTAATCGTTTGCTTCTTTTGACAAAGAAGGAACTTCGGTGATTTGTGCGGTCGCTGCCAATTTTTGTAACCAACGAACTTCCACTGTGACGCGGAATTTTAATAATCCGAATTCGCTGAAAATATGACGTAAACGGGCGGTTTTGTCTTGATAACGACCATCAATCGGGGAAAGTGCGGTTAGCGCGCTAAGTTGCATAGATGAAAGCTCCATTATTTAGAGAAGTTAAAGAGAAGAGAGAATGTGTTGTGCCGTGGCAGCAATTTTGCCACGGAAAAACAGCAGTTGCCATTTGGTGCCGCCCACTTGTTGCCACAAAATAGCGGAACGGATGCCGGCTAATAACGCGGCGCGAATGCGATTTTGTGTGCCTAAATGCTGTAAATATTGAGTCACGCCGGTCACTTGAATTCGGCGACCTAACGGGCTGATAACGTCCACATAAATGCCGGCAAAATTAGACAGCATCTGTTCGTCGAGTAAGTGGTAATGTTCCAGCTGTGTGGGTAAATATTGAATACGGCGTGCCAATTCTTGTTTGGCTTCCGGGGTTTTGTTGAGTTTTGCCGCCAATGCTAACAGACTGAGCCAATAACGCCCCAGTTCCGGCTCGCTACCGTTAAGCTGTTCGCAAAGTGTGGTTAACCCCAATTTCAGGTTATTTAGCTCGCCACCAAACACATCGAGTGTGGTATTTGGCGCGGTTTTTAATAAACTGTTCAGACTGGTTTCTAATGCGGCTGCATCCGCTTCACCATTTAATGCCAGCTGTTGCACGAGTTTCGCTGCTTGGCAGACGCCGGCAAGGGCGAGTGTACTGTCGTAATAATTAGCCATTAAGGTTTAATGAGAATTGAATAAAAAGAGTACGAAAAAGTGAGCGGTAATATAGCATTTTTCTGCTATAGTGGAAAGGCAATCGGCAAGGTCGATAAACTCAAAAAAGATGAAAAAGGAGAAAACAATGCAACGCATTTACAAAACAGTATTTTTTATGACCGCACTTTTGCCTCTTGGCGCATTGGCAAAAGTTACCGTGACAAACCCAATCATTTTTGCCACTCAACAAGCCGGTGAACCCACCGCGATTTTTATGGAACTGCATAATGATGGCAATGAAGCTGTGAATCTGGCGATGGTACAAAGCAGTGAATCGGCAAATTTGGTCTTGCACGGCACACAAAATGGCAAAATGATTACTACCGATGGCATTGCAATTCCCGCTAATGGCAACGTGCAATTAAAACCGGGTGGTTTGCATATTATGGTGTTTGATTCTGCCAAGGCGTTGCAAGCTGGAGAACGTTTTCCATTGACCTTGATGTTTGATAATGGTGAAAAAGTGGCTACAGATGCCGCCATTATTCACCATTAGTCATCGTTTTCCAAATCCTCTGGCTCAATAGCGTACGGCTCGTTACAAAAAATAAGAAAGACGAACAGGCGCTAAGATCTGGATGAATCAAAATGCCGATTAATATCCCATCGACATTGCGGCTAAAAATAGGATGGACGCTACTTGTTCCTCCGGAATGACTTTTCCGTTAAGTTTGAGTTCGCCATTTTCTAGCACAAGATCCAATTTTACTTGTTTGCCATCATCAACCAAAATCCCTTGTTGTACCGGTGTTTTTAAGCCGTCATTGATTTTCATCTCGGCAATCCGAGCCGCTTCTTCTTTATCCAACTTAGAGGAAAGTTGCTCGGCAGCAGTCAGAGTTTCAATTAATGCGGCTTTATTTGCATCAATTTTAAAAATAAAGTGACGGAATAATTTAAAAATTTTTCCGGTAGATAATGTGCTGCTAAGATCGGACGTTGCCACGGCAACATCAATATCCGTTGCCAACTTACCTGCACTATTACTTAATGTCGGACGAAGGATAAAGTGCGGTTGCCCATCAAAGAATTTTCGAATAAGCGCAATCTCCGTATCAGTTAATGGTGCATCTTCGATTTGAGCGAATTTTGCGTGTAATACTTGGTTTAATGTCTCGCCATCAAGATGATTAAACGCAGTATTCAAATTAAGATCGCCAAAATGAATTTGATTTAACTGTGTACCATCCAGTTTCAGATTCATTGCCAAATCAAGAAACGCCGCTTTTCTGACCGTATTCAAATCGATTTTCCAATTTTTAACCGTGAGCTGATTCGCTTTGCCCTGCTCATTGGTTTCTTCGATACTTGTCTCACCGCCGGTAATCCATTGCTGTCCGGTAGACAGGAGATCCCACTCCTCGATTGGCTGATATTCAGCCATTGCTTTAATATTGTTAAACTGTACTTGCGTTTTCGTCTCTGCTTCTTGGTAAGTCGCACGACTCAGTGCAAGATGCGCTTGCTGAATGCCTTTCTGCGCAAAATCAACACTCAAATTTACATCACCGACTTGCCATTTCCCTTTTTCTACGGAAACCTCAAAAGGGGCAAAATCCATTTTCGCATTCCCTTGGCGTTGATAATTCATTGATGTCGTCACTGTCAGTGGAGCTTTGCCTTTTGCGATCTCAAACCACGGACTTGTTGTGTCATTTTTGGTAAGCTTATCAACACTGGCGAACATCGTAGGTGTAAAGTTAAATTGAGATAATTGATTAACCGGCAATGGGCCGTGATATAAGGTGCCTTCAAACGGTAAAGTAAAGGCAGATTCAGGCTTATTCGGATCTTTCACAACAATGTCATATCGGGTTTTTGAACTCAATAAACCGCGCTCAATGGCAACATGACTAAACTCAACGGACAAGCCTTTTGCAGAAAACGATTGCTGTATGTTTTGGTTGAGCAACTCAAATTGATGGACATACTCTTCTTCGGCGACTTTTCCTGTATACCATGCACCACCAACCCAGGCGGCACCTAATGCAGCAATAACACCTAACGTTAACGTTGATTTTTTCATACCCTCTGTCCTTAATGAATAAATAAAAAGTGAAATAACTTGGCTAATCTAGCATAAATTTAATTTTTTAGAAAAAAGACCACGAAATTTTTATTCTCCTCTTGAATCTCTTACTTTTATCCTCATTTTACAAAACGAATCAGGATTGAACCGCAAATGTGCCGTTCTAGCAACAAGCCTTTAGGTAAAGCTAGCACTGAAAATCTATCTGATTTTTGAACCGCACTTTTCATGCATTGAAAAAATTTTTAAATAAATGCCTTGAAATGCAAAATTCAATCCACATCTTACAATCCGTAAACCATTACACCGAATTTTAAATTTTACGAGGAGAAAACAAATGGGAAAAATTATTGGTATTGACTTAGGTACAACAAACTCTTGTGTTGCTGTGATGGATGGCGATAAACCACGCGTGATTGAAAACGCAGAAGGCGATCGCACCACCCCGTCAATTATTGCTTATACAAACGATAACGAAATTTTAGTCGGTCAACCGGCAAAACGCCAAGCGGTAACCAACCCGAAAAATACCTTATTCGCCATCAAACGTTTAATCGGTCGTCGTTTTGAAGATGCTGAAGTAAAACGTGATATCGACATCATGCCATTTACTATTACAAAAGCCGATAATGGCGATGCATGGGTTGAAGTGAAAGGCGAGAAATTAGCACCTCCGCAAATTTCTGCCGAAGTGTTGAAAAAAATGAAAAAAACCGCCGAAGATTTCTTGGGCGAACCGGTTACTGAAGCGGTTATTACCGTGCCGGCATACTTTAACGATGCGCAACGTCAAGCAACCAAAGATGCAGGTCGTATCGCAGGTTTAGAAGTTAAACGTATCATCAACGAACCAACTGCAGCCGCACTAGCTTACGGCTTGGATAAAGGTCAAGGTAACAAAACAATCGCTGTTTACGACTTAGGTGGTGGTACATTCGATTTATCCATCATCGAAATTGATGAAGTGGGTGGCGAGAAAACATTCGAAGTGTTGGCAACCAACGGTGATACTCACTTAGGTGGTGAAGACTTCGATAACCGCGTGATCAACTACTTGGTCGATGAATTCCAAAAAGAACAAGGCATTGACTTGCGCAAAGATCCGCTTGCAATGCAACGTTTAAAAGAAGCCGGTGAAAAGGCGAAAATTGAGCTTTCTTCCGCCCAACAAACGGATGTGAACTTACCTTACATCACAGCGGATGCAACCGGTCCTAAACACTTAAACATCAAGTTGACCCGTGCGAAATTAGAATCTTTAGTAGAAGATTTAGTGGCGAAATCCCTTGAGCCGGTAAAAGTTGCCTTATCTGATGCTGGATTAAGCGCCTCTCAAGTTGATGATGTGATTTTAGTAGGCGGTCAAACCCGTATGCCACTTGTTCAACAAAAAGTGGAAGAATTCTTCGGCAAAACACCACGTAAAGACGTTAACCCAGACGAAGCCGTTGCGATTGGTGCAGCAGTACAAGGCGGTGTGTTAGCCGGTGATGTAAAAGACGTATTGTTGTTAGACGTTACCCCATTATCATTGGGTATCGAAACCATGGGCGGTGTGATGACCACCTTAATTGAGAAAAACACGACGATTCCAACCAAAAAATCGCAAGTGTTCTCAACTGCGGAAGATAACCAAAGTGCGGTAACCATTCACGTGTTACAAGGTGAACGTAAACAGGCTTCTGCCAACAAATCTTTAGGTCAATTCAACCTTGAAGGCATCAACCCTGCTCCACGCGGTATGCCACAAATTGAAGTGACCTTCGACATCGACGCAGATGGTATCATCCATGTTTCTGCGAAAGACAAAGGCACCGGTAAAGAACAACAAATCACCATTAAAGCGTCTTCCGGTTTAAGTGATGAAGAAATTCAACAAATGGTACGCGATGCCGAAGCGAACGCTGAAGCTGACCGTAAATTTGAAGAATTAGTACAAGTGCGCAACCAAGCAGATCACCTTGTACACAGCACACGTAAACAATTAGAAGAAGCAGGTGATAAAGTTCCAGCCGCAGATCGTGCTGCTATCGAAAGCGCATTAAGCGACTTAGAAGCTGCCGCAAAAGGTGAAGACAAAGCAGTGATTGAAGCTAAACTTCAAGCTCTTGCAGAAGTTGCACAAAAACTTGCACAAACAGCACAACCGCAAGGTGATGCACAACAAGCGCAAAGCAACGGCAAACCAAACGATGATGTTGTTGATGCTGAGTTTGAAGAAGTGAAGGATAATAAGTAATTTCACTCTCACTAAAATAGAAGGGCGTAGTAATACGCCCTTTTAGTGTATTCATCAACCACAATTTTTCCTGACTTTATTTAAAAAAGTGAAGTCAGGAAAAATAAATCAGGAGGATAAATGGCGTTAAAACTCTACCCAATCGTACAACAACGCTTAAATAACAACATAGCAAATGAGATGATCCCAACCCTTTGGCAAAACAATTTCGATAAACTACCACAAGGCCACTATTGTTATGGCATTTATTTTAATTATGTGACGAATTACCAAGCAGACTATGATTTTGCGATTGCAAGTGAAGCCGTATTAGAGACAGATATCCCCGCGATTGAAATTGAAGATTTGAGTTTCTACGAAGTTTTTCGTTGCAAAGTAGATGAAATTTATCAAACATGGCAGCTGATCTGGAAAAAAGAACAACAAGGCTTACTTAAGCGGGCTTATTCTGTGGATTTTGAAAAATACCACCCTGATGGTTTAGTAGAAATTTATATCGCTGTTGTACCACATTGCTAAGCTCAAAGTGCGTAAAATTTTATAAAAAATGACCGCACTTTTCCCCTCAAAACAAACACAACCCAAGGAAAAATAATGGAATTTGCAACAAAATGTCTCCATGCCGGATACACACCTAAAAATGGTGAACCGCGTGTTCAACCCATCGTACAAAGCACGACTTACACTTACGACTCTGCAGAAGAAATCGGTAAATTATTTGATTTGCAAGCGGCTGGCTATTTCTATACCCGCCTAGCAAATCCAACCACGAATGCCGCAGAAGAAAAAATTACCGCACTTGAAGGCGGTGTGGCGACAATGTGTACCGCCTCAGGACAATCTGCGGTATTTTATGCCATGTTGAATATTTTAGAAGCCGGCGATCACTTTATTTCTTCCTCTTGTGTCTATGGTGGCACCTACAATTTATTTGCACATACGTTCAAAAAAATGGGAATTGAAGTGAGCTTCGTGGATCAAGATTTACCGCTCGAAGAACTCAAAAAAGCCATTCGTCCAAATACCAAAGCTGTTTTTGCCGAAACCATTGCAAACCCGGCGTTACGTGTGTTGGATATTGAAAAATTCGCTGCCTTAGCCCAAGCCGCGCAGGCACCGTTACTCATCGACAACACCTTTGCCACGCCTTATTTTTGTCGCCCAATCGAATTTGGTGCAAACGTGGTCATTCATAGCACCTCTAAATATTTAGACGGTCATGCCATTGCACTTGGCGGTTCTATTACGGATGGTGGAAACTTTAATTGGAATAACGGCAAATATCCGCAATTAAGCACACCGGACCAAACGTATCACGGGTTGGTTTATACGGAAACCTTTGGCCCTGCCGCTTATATTGTCAAAGCGCGCGTGCAATTAATGCGTGATTTAGGCGCAACGCCTGCACCGCAAAACAGTTTCCTGCTCAATGTAGGTATGGAAACCCTTGCGCTGCGTATGCAACGTCATTATGAAAATGCTCAAACGGTCGCCGAGTTTTTGGAAAAACACCCACAAGTAGTAAAAGTAAGCTATCCGGGGTTAATCAGTTCCACGGATTACGCGCTTAAACAAAAATACTTACCAAATGGTTTATGTGGCGTCATTTCTTTTGAAATAAAAGGCGGTAAAGAAGCCGCGGCAAAATGGTTAAATGCCTTACAAATGACCTCGCGTGAAGTGCATGTGGCGGATATTCGTACTTGTGCGTTACATCCTGCGACCTCAACGCATCGCCAATTAAGTGAAGTCGAATTAGAAAAAGCAGGGATTTCCGCAGGATTAATTCGCCTTTCTTGTGGTATTGAAAGTGTTCAAGATATTTTGGCGGATTTAGAACAAGCCTTCAACGTAGCAAAATAATGGCATTCAAGGCAGGCAATCGGCCTGCCTCTTTGAACAACGACAAAATCATATCGTAACAGAAATATAGACGGCTCATTTTGGTTTGTTGACTTTCGTTTGACTGTCAACAAACGAAAATAAGCCGAGCCATGCCCTAATAAATTCATGTGTTGGCTCTTGATATTTCTGCCTTTGACATCATTTTGGTGTTTAGAACTATTGTTCATATAATACAATACATAATCATAGAAGTCGCATTTGATATTTTAAACGGGAAATTGAAACATTATGGCAAAACAAGACTACTACGAACTCCTCGGCGTTTCTAAATCCGCTGATGAAAAAGAAATTAAGCGCGCCTATAAAAAGCTCGCGATGCAATATCACCCGGACAGAACCAAAGGGGATAAAGCGAAAGAAGAAAAATTTAAAGAAATCCAAGAAGCTTATGAAGTATTAAGCGATAAGCAAAAACGCGCTAACTACGATCAATACGGCCATGCCGCCTTTGAACAAGGTTTCGGTGCCAGCGGAGGCTTTAGTGGTGCGGATTTTGGCGATATTTTTGGTGATATGTTCGGGGATATTTTCGGTGGTGGCGGACGTGGTCGCCAACGTGTCGTGCGTGGCGATGACTTACGCTATGACCTTGAAATCACCCTTGAAGAAGCCGTCAAAGGTACGACCAAAGACATTAAAATTTATACCCTTGCGCCTTGTGAAACCTGTCATGGCTCAGGGGCTGAGGCCGGTTCAAAAGTGGAAACCTGTCCACAATGTCACGGTTCCGGTCGTCTGCGTCGTCAACAAGGGTTCTTTATGACCGAAACCGTTTGTCCAACCTGTCATGGCAGCGGTAAGAAAATTGAGAAACCGTGTAAAGTTTGTCACGGTGACGGCAGAGTGAATAAACCGAAAAATCTTTCGGTGAAAATTCCGGCAGGCGTGGACACTGGAAATCAATTGCGCTTATCAGGCGAAGGCGCAGCCGGTGAAAACGGCGCACCGGCAGGCGATTTATATGTTGTAATCCATGTGAAAGAGCATCACATTTTTGAGCGTGATGGCAACAACCTTTATTGTGAAGTGCCGATTAGCTTCACTATGGCGGCTCTTGGTGGCGAAATTGAAGTGCCAACATTGGATGGACGGGTTAAGTTAAAAATCCCGGAAGAGACCCAAACAGGTAAATTATTCCGTATGCGTGGCAAAGGTGTCACCTCCTCCCGTAGCGGTTATGCCGGCGATTTAATCTGTCGAATTGTGGTAGAAACACCGGTAAAACTCAACGAAGAACAAAAAGAATTGCTACGCAAACTTGAAGAAAGCTTAGAAGGGCAAACGAAACAGCGCCCGAAATCCTCTAGCTTCCTCGATGGTGTAAAACGTTTCTTTGATGATTTAACGAAGTAACGCCAACAAGCTTCCTTGCAAAGTGCGGTGAAAATTTAATGTGTTTTTTCACCGCACTTTTTTGATCTTTTTCTCCTCGGATGTCATTTTTGCGCCAATTTATACATTTTAATCAAGTAAATTTTCTGCGCATACGAAATTTCCTTTAATTAATAATCAGTTATTTAATGTCAACTAAGCAATAAAAAAATATATCGCTTGAATTCTTTATCTCAACACATTATCTTGTGCCAAACTTTTTGGTTTATAACTATATATTGTGTTTTGGATCTATATCTAAGGAGTAGCGTCTTTCATGAATAAAGCATTAATGGTCACCAAACGTGACGGCACACTGGAGCCGATTAACCTCGATAAAATCCACCGCGTAATTACCTGGGCGGCAGAAGGACTAGACAATGTGTCCGTCTCACAAGTGGAATTGCGTTCTCACATTCAGTTTTATGAAGGTATTCGTACTTCCGATATTCACGAAACTATTATCAAAGCAGCTGCAGACTTAATCAGCAAAGATTCTCCGGATTATCAATACCTTGCTGCTCGCCTTGCGGTGTTCCATTTGCGTAAAAAGGCTTACGGCCATTTCGATCCGCCACGTTTATACGATCATGTGAAAAAACTCGTACGCATGGGCAAATACGATCATGCCTTATTGGATGATTACACCCGAGAAGAATGGGATGAAATGGACGGTTTTATCGACCATTGGCGCGACATGACCTTCTCTTATGCAGCTGTGAAACAATTAGAAGGCAAATATCTCGTTCAAAACCGCGTGACCGGTGAGATCTACGAATCCGCCCAATTCCTCTATTTATTAGTGGCGGCAAGTCTGTTCTCCAAATACCCGCAAGAAACTCGCTTGGATTATATCCGTCGCTTCTATGATGCAACCTCCACTTTCAAAATTTCCTTGCCAACCCCAATCATGGCAGGTGTACGTACGCCAACCCGTCAATTCAGCTCTTGCGTGTTGATCGAGTGTGGCGACAGCTTGGATTCCATTAACGCCACTGCCTCTGCCATCGTGAAATATGTTTCTCAACGTGCCGGTATCGGTGTGAATGCCGGTGCGATTCGTGCACTAGGTAGCCCAATTCGTGGCGGCGAAGCGTTCCATACCGGTTGTATTCCGTTCTATAAATACTTCCAAACTGCCGTGAAATCCTGCTCTCAAGGTGGTGTGCGTGGCGGTGCGGCAACCGTGTATTACCCAATTTGGCACTTAGAAGTAGAAAGCCTGTTAGTGTTAAAAAACAACCGTGGTGTGGAAGACAACCGCGTGCGTCACATGGACTACGGTGTACAACTTAACAAATTAATGTACCAACGCTTAATCAAAGGCGGCGACATCACCCTATTTAGCCCGTCCGATGTGCCGGGACTTTACGAAGCGTTCTTTGCGGATCAAGACAAGTTTGAAGAACTTTACGTACAATACGAACAGGATCCGTCCATTCGTAAACGTACCGTGAAAGCCGTGGAATTGTTCTCTTTATTAATGCAAGAACGTGCGTCCACCGGTCGTATTTACATTCACAACGTGGATCACTGCAACACCCACTCTCCGTTTGATCCGAAAGTGGCGCCGGTGCGTCAATCCAACCTGTGCTTGGAAATCGCCTTACCTACCAAACCACTAAATAACATTAATGATGAAGAAGGTGAAATCGCCCTTTGTACCCTTTCCGCCTTTAACTTGGGCAAATTGGACAACTTAGACGAGCTAGACAATTTGGCAGATCTTGCCGTGCGTGCGTTAGATGCCTTATTGGATTACCAAGACTATCCGGTGGTTGCGGCAAAACGCAGTTCCCTAGCCCGTCGTTCTTTAGGTATCGGCGTCATTAACTACGCGTACTACCTAGCGAAACACGGCGTGCGTTATTCTGACGGCAGTGCCAACGATTTAACCCACCGCACTTTCGAAGCTATTCAATATTACTTATTGAAAGCCTCCATGAACTTGGCGAAAGAACAAGGCGCGTGTGAATACTTCCACGAAACCACTTACGCACAAGGTATTTTGCCAATCGATACGTACAAAAAAGACATCGACAGCTTGACCTCCGAGCCGTTGCATTATGACTGGGAAAGCCTGCGCCGTGACATTCAAGAATTCGGCTTGCGCAACTCTACCCTCACTGCCTTAATGCCGTCGGAAACCTCTTCACAGATTTCCAACGCCACCAACGGTATCGAACCGCCACGCGGCCATGTGAGCGTAAAAGCCTCAAAAGACGGTATTTTGAAACAAGTGGTGCCGGATTATGAAAACCTCGGCGAAAACTACGAATTGCTTTGGGACATCCCTGGCAACGACGGCTACTTGCACTTGGTCGGCATCATGCAAAAATTCGTAGACCAAGCCATCTCCGCCAACACCAACTACGATCCGAAACGTTTTGAAGATGGCAAAGTGCCGATGAAAGTGTTGTTAAAAGATCTTTTAACCGCTTACAAATACGGCTTAAAAACCCTCTACTACCAAAACACCCGCGATGGTGCCGAAGACAGCCAAGAAGATTTAGATGATGGCTGTGCCGGTGGGGCGTGTAAGATTTAATTAAGGCATTTCTTTCTATTCTTGTAGGGTGGGCTTTAGCCCACCAAAACTTTCTTATTAAAATGGTGGGCTAAAGCCCACCCTACGATATGGAGACAAAAAAATGGCATACACTACTTTCTCACAAAACAAAAATGACCAACTCAAAGAACCGATGTTCTTTGGTCAAAACGTTAACGTTGCCCGTTACGATCAACAAAAATATGAGACCTTTGAAAAGCT